>JAKCEK010000029.1 GCA_021838005.1 Actinomycetes bacterium | reverse complement strand
CAAAGAGACCCCAGGTGTGCCAGCGAAACTGGTCGCAACTGTCGAAGCTCAGCTCAAACAGCTTCGGTCGGTCGAATGAGCGACGTCACTCGACCAGTGCTCCCGGAGCCCGAGTCGGGCGACGATTGACCCCCACAGAACTTGAGTGGTGTCGGAGGCCCGACGTGAACCCGAGCGTAAGGAAGATCCGTTCCCAGCACACTGGCTCCCACGTTCACCCAGTTCATACGCGAATGTCGAGAAACTATCGCGAATTAGTCGCGACGCGAAGACCGTTCCAGGCAGCACGAAGGCCCAGGCGGAGCCTGGGCCTTCGACATTCGTGGCGGGGGTAGGATTTGAACCTACGACCTTCGGGTTATGAGCCCGACGAGCTACCAGACTGCTCCACCCCGCGGTGGATCGAACCATTCTACACGATGCGAAAGAATGGATGTCGGGGCGAGACGCGCAGGGCGAGCTCTGCGCAGAGACCGGCTGAGACCGCCCCGCTCTGGCGTCGTCAGCGGTGCGCGTACCCGCTTCTCTAAGGAGGCGTCAACGAACGGCCGGGGGCCCTACCGCGTGACCCTCCACGGATCGCCTAAGTGAGCGTCCTGTCGTCGCCGGCGAGTTCCGACCGTGGGCCGCGGATCGCTAGTCCGCAAGATCGCGAGCCTCGCGCAGGATGCGCAGGTGTCCTGAGACCGTGGACTGGGCCAAGGGGAGCCGGGCGACCAAGTCACCCGTCACGCACGAGGAGCGCTCGGAGAGGAGTCGCAGGATGCCAACTCGGGTGGGGCGTCCGAGCGCCTTGGCGAGCGTCGCCAGCGCGACCTCGGCACGAGCGCCTTTCTCCAGGACGGCCGCCGACGCGCGCTCGTCGCATCACAGCCCCCGGTTCTCTCTCGTCGGGTCCACCTGGTCGTCCATCGGGAGTCCATGGTATCGAGGCGCCCGATGTGAGCCGGCCTCCGGTACGGGTTTCACGAGCCCGGTCCGCCCAGCATTCGGCGCACCTCCGCACGCGCCTCGGGGGCGAGGCGCCACCACGTCCAGCGCCCCCGCTTCTCACCGACGATGAGGCCGGCGTTCGCCAGCACCGTCGTGTGGTGGCTGATGGTGGGCTGGCTCTTCGCGAGGGGTCGCGTCAGGTCGCACGAGCACACCTCCCCCCGGCTCGCCACGATCGACAAGAGCTGGATACGCACGGGGTCGGCCAGAGCGCTGAACCTGCGCGCCAGCGTGCCGGCCTCCACGGGGCCGATCGCCGGGGTAACGAAGTCGGGCAGAGACGAGCCGCCTCTGGTGGGCGTCGTGGCCGCCATGTGGGCCCCCTCTCCCGATGCCACCAACACATTCACAGGTGTCGATGAAAGCGGACCGGACTGATAGATTGAACGTCATCAATCCTAGTCACGGAGACGACGACGTGGGGGCGCTGGAGCGTACGACGGGTCCGCGGACGCACGCGAGCCGACGAGGACCTCGCCCGGCGTCCGTGGAGCGCCACGACCGGTGAGCGACGTGTCGAGGGTGATCCCTCCCGCGACCCACCCGGGCGAGACCCCCCTCGTCGCGCGACTCTCGGTGCTCGATCGCTTCTTGCCCGTGTGGATCGGCGCCGCGATGGCGCTGGGCATCGGTCTGGGCCGGCTCGTGCCGCACCTCAACACCGCTTTGAACCACGTCCAGGTGGCCGGAACCAGCCTGCCCATCGCCGTGGGACTGCTCGTCATGATGTACCCGGTCCTGGCCAAGGTCCGCTACGGAGAGATCGACCGGGTCGCCGCCGACCGTCGTCTGCTCATCCCCTCGCTCGTGCTCAACTGGATTGTGGGACCCACCGTGATGTTCGCGCTGGCCTGGCTCTTCCTCGCCGACCTCCCGGCGTACCGGACGGGCCTGATCCTGGTGGGCCTGGCGCGCTGCATCGCGATGGTGCTCATCTGGAACGACCTCGCCTGCGGTGACGACACGGCCGCGGCGGTGCTCGTCGCGATCAACTCGCTCTTCCAGATCGTGGCCTTCGCCGGCCTCGGCTACTTCTACCTCAAGGTGCTCCCGTCGTGGCTCGGACTCTCGACGACGACGGTGCACGTATCGATCTGGGACATCGCGCGCAGCGTGCTCATCTTCCTCGGCGTGCCCCTGGTCGCGGGGTACCTCACGCGCACTCTGGGCGAACGGGCCGGCGGCCGCACGTGGTTCGAGAGCCGCTTCCTCCCGCGCATCGGCCCCTTCGCCCTTTACGGCCTGCTCTTCACCATCGTCATCCTCTTCGCCCTCCAGGGCAGCGCAATCACCCACCACCCGGTCAGCGTCGCGCGGATCGCCCTGCCACTGCTGTGCTACTTCGCCTTCATGTGGGGCGTGGCGTTCATCAGCGGTCGCGCCCTCGGCCTGTCGTACCCGCGCACGGCGACCCTGGCCTTCACCGCCGCCGGCAACAACTTCGAGCTGGCGATCGCCGTGGCGATCGGCACGTTCGGGGTCACCTCGGGTCAGGCCCTCGCCGGTGTGGTTGGCCCCCTCATCGAGGTGCCGGCCCTGATGGGCCTGGTGTACGTCTCGCTCTGGGCCCGCCGACACTTCTTTAGCCCGCCCGAAGGAACGACTCCGTGAGGACACCGCACGACCCCGCCATCATCGACGACGCCCCGGCGACCCCGCGCCCCGTCGTGCTCTACGCGTGCGTGCACAACGCCGGGCGCTCCGTCGCGGCGAAGGTCCTCACCGAGCACTACGCCCGGGGGCACGTCGAGGTCCGCTCGGCCGGATCGGAGCCGGGCTCGAGGGTGAACCCGCAGGTCGCGGCCGCGCTGGCCGAGCGCGGGCTGAGTGCCGAGGACGAGGTGCCCGCGCTCCTCACCCCGGACCTGGTGGGAGTGGCCGACGTCGTGGTGACGATGGGCTGCGGTGAGGCGTGCCCGTTCTTTCCCGGGAAGCGCTACCTCGACTGGGTGGTGGACGACCCCGCCGGACGCGACCTCGAGACGGTGCGGCACATCGTCGGGGAGATCGACGCGCGCGTGCGCGCGCTGCTCGACGAGCTGGGCATCGAGGTTAGCGAGGCGTAGCCCCCTTTCGGCCCGCGCCCGCGGCGACCCTCCACCTTGCGCCCGACCCGGCGAACGTGGCCGGCTACGAGGTCGTCGCCGGGGTGCGGCCCGAGGACACGCTCTACCTCCTCGTCGCTTCAGCGAGCGGGTCACGTCGTGAGCGTGACCGGCGACGGCGTGAACGAGGCGCCGGCCCTGCGCCCGGCGGACGTCGAAGACGCCGTCGTGGACTCGACCGACGTCGCCAAGTGGGCGGCCCACTTGGTCCTCACGCGCCCCGGCCGGGGCGAGGTGATGATGGCGCTCCAGGCCAGCCGACGCATCGTCCAGACCCTGACGACCTCCGTCGTCACCGTGCTCGCCCGAAAGATCGGTATCCCCCTCTTCCTCGCCGGCGTCGTCGTCCTGGCCGGGGTCGTCGTCACGACGCCGACCCTGATCGTCGTGTTGACGTTCGCCACCGACATCGCCACCATGACTCTCTAACGACCAGGTCGTGCCGTCGCGGGATCACGACCGGTGGTCGTCGCGTCGCCAATCGCCTCCGGGGCGAGCATCGGCGTCCCGCTGGTCGGGGCGAGCACCGCGGTCCATCTGAGCACGTACCGGTTCGCACTCAACCTGCACCAGACCGAGACGCTCGTCTTCGTCTGGCCCGTCGTGGGCGTCGCCCAGGCCATCCTCCACCTGAGGCGCACTCCGAGCCGGTTCTGGGCTCGACCGTACCCCAGCCCAATGCTCTTGGCGAGCACCGCGATCGACGTTCTCGCCGTCGGAGGGATCGCCGGGGCCGGTGGGCTGACCGCGCCGATCTCGATTGGGCTGATCTCTTCGACGGTGGGCCGGGCCGCCGTCGTCCTCGTGGTCGCCGACGCCGTGACGACCGCTCCGGCGCGCGTCGGATCGCGCCCCACCCGGACGGGCACTCGTCCGACCTGACGACCGGCCGTCGCGACCGCGCCCGCCTTCACCTGTGCCCGGCCCGACGTCGGCGCCGGCGGAGCGGGACCGGGTTCGCGCCGGGACGCTCGTGCGGTCCTCGGAGGTGTCCTGGGCGGGCACTCAACACGGGAGTCTGATTAGCCTGACCTAAGTGAACGTCCCGGTCGCGCCGTCTCGCCGCCACGTCCTACGCGCCCACGACACGTCCCCGCGAGGTCGGCGCGGACGTCTCTCGTCGGCGCGACGTGGGTCGGGGGCTCTCCTGGCCCTGGTGGGCGCGGCCGTCGCTCTCAGCGCGTGCGGCTCCTCGAGCGCCGCCACCACCATCACCCTCTACAACGGCCAGCACGTCCAGACGACCGACGCGCTGGTCGGCGCTTTCGAGAAGGCCCACCCGGGTGTCCAGGTGCTCGTGCGCAGCGACGACGAGAACACCCTCGACGCCCAGATCGTCGAGGAGGGTGCGCGCTCGCCGGCCGACGTCGTCTTCACCGAGAACTCCCCGGCCCTCGAGTACCTCCAGAACCGGGGTCTGCTCGCCCGGCTCCCCTCGTCGGTCCTCGCCGCCACGCCCCCGCGCTTCGATTCGCCCCGGGGCGACTGGGTGGGCGTCTCGGCCCGGGTCAGTGACCTCGTGTACAACCCGGCCCTCGTGAGTGCGCGCGCCCTGCCGACGAGCGTCCTGCGCCTGGCCCAGCCCCGCTACCGCGGCCTGCTCGGCCTCGCCCCCAGTGAGACGGACTTCCAGCCGATCGTGACCGCGGTGCTGCGCCGAGTCGGGCGCGCCCGGACCCTGGCCTGGCTCGAGGGGCTCAAGGCCAACGCCGGGGGACACCTCTACCCCAGCAACGAGGCCCTGACCCTCGCCGTGAACCGCGGTGCGGTCGCCCTCGGGGTCATCAACCAGTACTACTGGTACCGCCTGCGCAGCGCCCTGGGCGCCTCCGCCATGCACTCGAGGATCGCGCCGTTCGCTCCCCACGACCCCGGCTACGTCGTCGACGTCTCGGGGGCCGGCGTCCTCGCCTCCTCGCACCACCGCCGTGCCGCCGAGGCCTTCGTCCGATTCCTGGTGTCGAGGGCCGGCCAGGAGATCATCGCCCACTCCGAGAGCTTCGAGTACCCGATCGCCTCGGGCGTGGCGACCGTCCAGCCCGAGACCCCCTTCGACGCCCTGCGCCCGGACCCGATCACGATCGCGCAGCTCGGCACCGGCGACGAGGCCGTGGCCCTGCTGCGCGAGGTCCAGCTGCTGTGAGCCCCGCCACGACGACGCTCCCCGGAGCGCAGGTCGACCGGTCGGCGCGGCCCCGCCGGGCGCGCCGACCGGTGCTGCTGCTCGGGGCGACGGGGCTCGTCGTCGTCGCCCTCGCGGGCCCGCTGGTGTTCTTGCTCGTCGAGGCGTCGGGCGCCGGATGGGCGAGCGTGGCCGACCTGCTCTTCCGGTCCCTCTCGCTGAGCCTGCTGTGGAACACGGTGCGCCTCACGGTCGTCGTGACCGCGCTGTGCGCGCTGGTCGGGACGCTCGCCGCCTACCTCGTCGAGCGCACCGACCTGCCGGGACGCCGCGTGTTCGGAGCGCTCCTGGTGATCCCCTTCGCGATTCCGGACTTCGTCGTCAGCTTCGGGTGGACCTCGATCGCGCCAGGGATCGCCGGCTACTGGGGCGCCGTGCTGGTGATGACCCTCGCGGTCTACCCGCTCGTCTACTTGCCGGTCGCGGCCAGCCTGCGCGGCAGCGACCCCGCCCTCGAGGAGGTGGCCCGCAGCCTCGGACTCGGCCGGGTGGCCCGGTTCTGGAGGGTCACGGTCGGCCAGGCACGCCGCGCGATCCTCGGGGGCTGCCTCCTCGTCGCGCTCGTCATCCTCGCCGAGTACGGCGCCTTCGAGATCCTGGGCTACCAGACCTTCACGACCGAGATCTTCAGCGAGTACTCGGCCGGCTTCAACCTCGCCGCGGCGAGCGCACTCTCACTGGTCTTGGTGGCCTTGTCACTCGTCGTGCTGGCGGGCGAGACCGCCGTGCGTGAGCGCCGCGGCGAACGCGTCGCCCGGGGGGCCGCACGCCGACTGGCTCCCCAGGCGCTCGGCCGGGCGACCGCCCCCGCCCTGGTGGGGGTCGGCGCCCTCGTCGTGGCGGCGCTCGGCGTGCCCGTGGGCGCCACGCTCTACTGGATCGCCGCCGGTGGCTCGAGCGGCCTGACCGGCGAATCGCTGATCGGCGCGGGCCTGCACACCGCCGCCTACGGGGCCGGGGCGGGCCTGCTCGCGACCCTGATGGCCCTCCCGCTCGCGCTGCTCGTCGTGCGCCACCCCACTCGGATGCGCCGAGCGCTGTCGAACGCGACGCTGCTCATCCTCGCGGTGCCCGGGGTGGTGGTGGCGCTGGCGCTCTCTTCGTTCACCGAACAGCACCTCGGCGGCCTGGGCTACCAGAGCGCGCCCCTGCTCGTGGTGGCCTACGCCTTGATGTTCTTCCCCCTGGCCCTGGTCGGGGTGCGTGCGTCGGTCGCCCAGGCCCCGCGCGCGCTCGAGGAGGTGGCGAGCACCCTCGGGCTCGGCCGGGCTCGGGTCTTTGTGCGCGTGACCCTCCCCCTCGTCGCCCCGGGGCTCGCCGCGGCCTTCTCCCTCGTCTTCCTCTCGGTCGTGACCGAGCTCACGGCGACCCTGTTGCTGATCCCCACGGGCGTCCAGACGTTGGCCACCCAGTTCTGGGCGTTCCAGCAGAACCTCGCCTACGGTCAGGCGGCCCCCTACGCGCTGGTGATGATGGCGGTCGCGGCCGTCCCGGCGTACATGCTCGGTCGGTTCTTCGACCGCCTCCCCACGCAGCGCCAGGGGGGCGACGTCGCGATGGTGCTCGCGTGAGGGACCTCGAGGTCAGCGACCTGGTCAAGTCGTATCGCGGGCGGGTGGTCCTCGCCGGGGTCGACCTCGCGCTCGACGAGGGCGAGTTCCTCTCGGTGCTCGGCCCCTCGGGGAGCGGCAAGACGACGCTCTTGAGAGTGATCGCCGGCTTCGAGCGCGCTGAAGGGGGGTCGGTGCGCGTGCACGGCCAGATCGTCGACGACGTGGCGACCTTCGTCGCGCCCGAGCGCCGTCACGTCAGCTACGTCCCCCAAGAGGGCAGCCTCTTCCCCCACCTCACCGTGGCCGAGAACGTCGGATTCGGTCTGACGCGACGGGACCGACGAGGCCGGCGCGTGAGTGACCTGCTCGATCTCGTCGGTCTCGCGGGCCTCGCGGGGCGTTACCCCCACGAGCTCTCGGGCGGCCAGCAGCAGCGCGTCGCCCTGGCGAGGGGCCTGGCCGTCGAGCCCCGGCTCGTCCTGCTCGACGAGCCCTTCAGCTCGCTCGACGTGAGCCTGAGGAGCGTCGTGCGTGCCGACGTGCGTCGGGTGATCCGCGAGGCCGGCGCCGCGGCCGTCCTGGTCACCCACGACCAGGACGAGGCGCTCTCGCTCTCGGATCGGGTGGCGGTGCTCGATGGCGGTCGGGTCGCCCAGTGCGACACGCCCGCGCGCCTCTACGCCCAACCGGCGACCCCGGAGCTCGCCCGCCAGTTCGGCGAGGTCAACCAGCTCGCGGGCACCGCGCGCGACGGCCGGGCGACGACCGCCCTGGGCGACGTCGAGATCGCGACGCCGGTCGCCGCGGGCGCGGTCGAGGTCCTGGTGCGCCCCGAGCAGGTGGTCGTCGGTGGGCCGACGGCCCGCGTCCTCGCCGAGGTCCTCGCCACCGAGTTCTACGGCCACGACGCCGTCGTGCGCCTGCGACCCGAGGTGGCCGGCGCGCCGGTCGTGGTGGCCCGGGTCGCCAACCCCTCGAGCCTGCCGGGTCCGGGGGAGCGCGTCGTGGTGGGCGTCCGCGGCCCGGTCGTGGCCTGGTCCAAGGACGAGGGCGAAGGACCCCCTCAGGCGCGACCGACCTGACCAGCGCCGCCCTCGGTAACATCGACCTGGCCGGGGAATCGCCCGCCCAGTACGCGAATGGAGGGTCTCAATGAGACTGCTATCGAGGAGGGGCCGCCTCGGGTCCCGCGCTTTGGCCGTGATGGCCGCTGCGGCGTCGTCCCTGCTGGTCGTGGCCGGGGTGTCCGCGGTGCCCGCCGGCGCCGCGACGGCCGGTCGCGCGACGGCGGCCCCGGTCTGCTCGGCCGCGATCAGCGCCGGCCCGGGCCTCGTCGTCAACGGCACGATCATCGTCGGCGCCGTCGGGGGCTCGACCCAGGTGACCCTGGACTGCAACCAGTCCTCCCAGGCCGCCCTCGCGGTCGAGGCGACCCTGCTCGCGAGCCTCGGCGCGGCCAACGTCGTGCCGACCGGGGAGGTCGACACCAGCGCCCTCGCCCAGTTCACGCCCTCAGCTACCGACACCCACTGCCCGGCCGGATCGAGCTGCGAGACCGCGACGGTCGCCATTCCCGCCACCTACAGCGCGTCGGACCCGAACGCCCAGTGCCCGCCCACCCAGGCCCAGGTCAACGCCGGCATCTTCGGCTGCGCGATCGCCGCGGTGACGGCCCAGAACACCCCGGTGGCCGGCGCGGAGTTCCTCCTGCAGTACGCGAGCCAGGCGCTCACGACCCCGGCCAACCCGACGATCAGCGCCCTGCAGAGCACGGGCGCGCCCGGGTCCACGGTCAACATCTCTGACGCCGCGGGGGCGTCGGGCTACTGGTGGGGTGACGCCATCCAGCTGATCCAGGCCAACGAGGGTCTCGCCGCCGCGGCGACGCCGCCCGCGTCGTGCGCCGCCGGCGGCTACGGGAACGTGCCGACCCCGACCCTGAGCGTCCTGTGGTACGCCCCGGCGTCGACGACGCCGCTGCTCTCGTCAACGTCGAACGTGGCGATCTCCAACGACTGCTACACGGGCAAGGCCCTCGTCCCGCCCGCCCTGAGCGGCACCATCACCGTGCCGGCGAACGCCGCCTCGGGCACGACCTACGACGTCTTCCTCTGCGAGCTCGACCTCACGCCGTATCCCGGGTCCACGACCAGCGCCTGCGGACCGGCCGTCAACGGGGCCGGGTGGATCAGCGCCTCGTTCCCCTTCACCGTCAAGTCGGGCGTCATCAGCCAGAACCTGCCCCTGTCGGGGGCGACGACCGCGGCGTCCTCGAGCCACTTCTCGACCCAGCTGGTGACCAGCGGGGCCACCGGAGCGGTGACCTACACCCAGTCCGGCAGCTCGAAGGTGAACGTCTCGACGACCGGACAGGTCACGACCTCGGGGCCGCTCAACGCCGGGACCTACACCGTGAGCGGCACGACGAGTGACGCCGCGGGCGACACCGGCACCTTCACCTTCTCGCTCAGCGTGTCGGGCTCGTTGCGCCCCGTCGTGCACGGCGTCCACGGCACGGCCGTGCCGGGCCACCTGGCCGTCATCACCGTCCTCGGCGCCAACTTCGTCGGCCGCCCGACGGTGAGCGCCCCGGGGGCGCGCGTCGTCGTGGTGAATGCCTCCCCGACCCGGCTGATCCTTCACCTCTTCGCCTCGGCGAAGTTCGCACGGGGCCGCCACTTCTTGATCCTGCACTTCACGAACCGGACCACGGTGCGGGTCAACTACACCGCCCTGTAGTCCCGCGAGTGCGCGAGGCGGGTCCCGAAGGGACCCGCCTCGCGCACTAGGGTGCGGGTCGTGCCCGAGCTCGGCCCCCCCGCGCGCGCCGAGCTCGACGCCCTGGGGATCGCCGTAACGTACCCCGGATCGCTCTCGCCCGACGACCTCCACGACGAGAGCCTGCACCCCCGCGACGCCGAGCCCTACGCGGTGGCGCGACCGGCCGACCGCGACGACGTGGTCGCCCTGGTGCGCTGGGCCCGCCGCCACGGCGTCGCCGTCACCGCCCGGGGCGCGGGCACGGGCCTGTCGGGCGGGGCCGAGCCCCCCGACGGCTCCCTCGTCGTCTGCTTCGACCAGATGGACCGGATCGTCGAGGTTGACCTCGCGAACCAGGTCGCCGTCGTCGAAGCCGGCGTGACCCTGCGCCAGCTCAACGAGCACCTCGCGCCCCTCGGGCTCCACTACCCCGTCGCCCCGGGCGAGACCTCCTCAACCCTCGGCGGCAACGTCAACACCAACGCCGGCGGCATGCGCGCGGTGCGCCACGGGGTCACCCGCCACCACGTGCTCGCGCTCGAGCTGGTCCTCGCCGACGGCACCGTCGTGCGCACCGGGGCCCCCGTGGCGAAGCTCTCCTCGGGCTACGACCTCACCCAGCTCGTCATCGGCAGTGAGGGCACGCTGGCCCTGGTCACCGAGGTGACCGTGCGCCTGACCCCGCGACCCGACCACCGCGTGACCGTGCTCGCGCCCTTCGCCTCACTCGACGCGGTCACCGGCGCCGTGACCGGCCTGCTGCGCGCGGGGCTCGCCCCGTCGCTGCTCGAGTACATCGACGCCCTCACCATGGCCGTCCTCGTGCGCGAGACCGCCTTCACCCTCGGCCTTTCGCCCGAGCGCGTGGCGGCCACGACGGCCTACCTGGTGCTCGTCCTCGAGACCCGCACGGCGGCCCAGCTCGAAGAAGACCTCGCCGCGAGCGACGCCCTCTTGGAGGCGGCCGGCGCCCTCGACGCCCTGGTGCTCGAGGGTCGCGCCGCCGAGGAGCTGATCGCCGGGCGCGAGCGGGCCTTCTGGTTCGCCAAGGCCGCCGGGGCCAACGACATCGTCGACGTCGTCGTGCCGCGCGCCCACGTCGCGCGCTACCTCGAGGACGTCGCGCGGGTCGCCGCCGACCACCGGGCCTTGGTCACGGGATGTGGCCACGTGGGCGACGGGAACGTCCACCTCTCGGTCTTCTGCGGGGACGACGCGGTGCGCGAGCGCCTGCTCGTCGAGCTCTACCGGGCGGGGATCGCCCTCGGCGGGGCGATCAGCGGTGAGCACGGGCTCGGCCGCGACAAGTGGGCCGCCTACCTCGAGCTCACCGACCCCGCCCTCGTCGCGCTCCAGCGGCGGGTCAAGGCCGCCTTCGACCCCGAGGGGCTCTTCGGACTCGCGTCGCGCCGGGGCTAGCCCTTGCCCAGCGCGTTCTGGGCGGCCTGGATGGCCTGGTCCATGGCCTCGACGTCACGCTGGTAGGCCCCGAGGTCACCGGCGGCGAGCGCACTCTGGGCCGCGGCGTAGGCGGCGGCGGCCCGCTGGAGCTCGCCCGCCACGCTGGCCGCGGCCGGCGCCGTCGACCCGCCCGCGGGCGTCGTCGACGAGCCGCCCGAGCCGGTCGAGCCCGACCCCCCCACCGCCCGCGCCGCCGGACCGAGCACGTCGCCGAGCGCCCCCGCGAGGGTCGGCTCGATGCCCACCTGCTGGTTGAAGACCGCGATCACGTAGCGCAGCTCGGGCATCGGATTCGAGGTGCTCGTGACGTAGAGGGGGCGGATGTAGAGCACGCTCGAGTCGAGCGGCACGGTGAGGTTGTTGCCGAGCAGCACCTGGGAGCCGTGCTGGTCGAGCGGTGTGATGATCGAGCTGACCTTGGAGTTCTGCTGGATCTCGGAGTCGGCCTGGAGCGGGCCGGTCACGGTCGTGCCCCGGGGAGTCTCGTAGACGTTGAGCTGGCCGTAGTCGTTGGGGTCGCTCGTGGCGGCGAGGATCGCGCTCAGCCCCTGGACCCGCGACGAGTTCCCCGCCGGGACGAAGTCGAGCATCGCGAGCAGCTGCTGGCCGGTCGAGTTGGGCAGCGCGCCCACCTGGTAGATCGGGCTCATCGGCGAGAGCTGGGTGCCGATGACCTGGCCGTTGCTCGCCACGAGCTGGGTCGAAGAGATGAGAGACGCCGGGGACCCGGCGCCGGTGGTGGGGGTCACCTCCCAGCGGTCCGAGGCGGCGTAGAAGGAGCTGGCCCCCGTGATGTGGTAGCGACCGAGCACGGCCGCCTGCACCGAGAGAAGGTCCGAGGGGTAGCGCAGGTGGTCGCGGATGGTCACCGGCATCGCGCTCATCGGCTCGAAGAGCGTCGGGAAGGCCGAGCGGTACGCCTGGATGATCGGGTCGCTCGGGTGGATCACGTAGAAGTGGATCGACCCGGTGTAGGAGTCGACGACGGCCACCACCGAGTCGCGCACGTAGTTGAACGAACTGGGCAGCCCGCCCACGCCCGGGGTGAGCAGGTCGGCGTTCTCGCTGTAGGGGTACTGCGCGGTCGTGGTGTAGCCGTTCAGGACGTAGTCGACGTGGCCGTTGGCGATCACCGGGTAGGCCTTGGAGTCGAAGCTGAGGAAGGGCGCCGCCTGCTTCACCATCTGGCGGACGTCGCGGACGAACATGACCCGGCTGGTCGAGGTGATCTGGTTCGAGATCAGGAAGTTGAAGTTGCCCAGGCGCAGCGCCAGCGCGAGACGCGAGAAGAGGCCCCCGACGGGCACCCCGCCGCCCCCGCGGTAGTGCGTGTAGACGGGGGTACCGGCGTTGGCCCCGGTGTTCACCTGGTAGTCGAGCTCGGGCTGCTTGGAGTCGGCGACCACCCAGCCCGACTGGTTGAGGCCGAAGTAGACGTCCGGCTCGGTCAGGACGGGCAGCCCACCGGTCGAGGTCGGCGGGATGTTGCCGACCTCGAAGATCGGGTTGCCGGTCGCCGAGTCGACGGTGTTGGCGGCCACCACCGCCACCCCGATGCCGTGGGTGTAGACGAGGTGCTGGTTCACCCAGTTCTGGCTCGGGAGGTTCGACGGGTCGATCTGACGGGTGCCGATCAGCACCGGGGTGAGCTTGCCGTTGACGTAGTAGCGGTCGACCGACAGGCTCGGGAACGTGTAGTACGAGCGCATCGCCTGGCGCCGGGTGACGGTGTTGAGCGAGATGTTGCTCGACGGGTCCCACAGCCGGACGTTGCGCAGGGTCGCGAGGTCCGCCGTGACCTCGGCCGGGGTGATCGACGAGGCCCCCGCGAAGGGGTGGTAGGCGACGGCGTCGAGGCCGTAGGCCGCGCGCGTGGCGGTGATGTCGCGCTGGATGTAGGGGGCCTCCAGGTTCTCCTGGTTCGGGCTGACCTTGAGCGCCTGGAGGAACGTGGGGTAGAGGACACCGATCACCAGGGCCACGAAGGCCCACAGCCCCACCGCGACCGCGGGCAGCGACCAGCCCCGGGAGCGGACGTTGTAGAGCAGGATCGCCGCCGCGGCCAGGGAGAGGTAGAAGAGGATCGTCAGGGCCGGGATCCGGGCGTGGACGTCGGTGTAGCCCGCGCCCTCGTTGAAGCCGTTGGTCGACAGCACCAGGTCCCAGCGGGCGAGCAGGTAGCCCACCGCCTTCATCACGGCGATCCCCGCGCCGATCACCGACAGGTGGGCCTTGACCCGCGGCGAGACGCGGGGCGAGACGTTGGCCGCGCGGATGCCCCCGTTCAAGAGGTGGAAGATCGCCGTCACGACCAGCGTCACGATCAAGGTGACGAGCAGCCACGTGGCGCAGAACGAGACGAACGGGAGGGTGAAGACGTAGAAGCCGATGTTCTTGTGAAAGAGGGGGTCGGTCGCGGCGAAGGGCCGCGAGTGGGCGAACAGGAGGTAGTTCTGCCACTCGCCCGTCGCGTTGAGCCCGGCGACGAGGCCGAAGACCAGGGCGATCGCCGCGTAGATCCGCTTCGCGTAGGGCCGCACCGCGTTCTGGAAGCGCCGGACCACCTCGTCCTCGGGCTCGAAGGTCAGGTCCCGGGCCCCGAAGCGGTCGGTGAGCAGGAGGTTGAGCCACAAGAGGAAGAAGAAGACCGCGCCGAAGGTGAGCCCGAGGCCCACCCGGACCCAGAACAGGGTCGAGAAGACCGACGACTGACCGATCGAGGCGAACCACATCTCGTTGGTCCACACGGTGGCGATGTTGCGCAGCGAGAAGAAGAGGACCAGCAGGACGAGGATCGCCACCCCGACCCACACCCGGCGCGACACCCGCCCGAGCCGTCGAGGGCGCGGCGGGAGGTCGGTCGGGCTGCGCACGCGACGAGCCTACGGGCCCTAGGCCGGGACGACGGCGCAGGCGCAGCCCGCGTGCAGCGGGGGATACAGCGACCCACTAGGG
>JAKCEK010000184.1 GCA_021838005.1 Actinomycetes bacterium | reverse complement strand
CCGGCGTGGCGGGTGTGGACGAGGCGCCCCTCGTAGAGGGCGCTCCTCACGGGCGCGCCTCGGGCCAGGTCACGCCGAGAGTCTCGCAGACCGCGAGCGCGCTGCGCGCGCCGTCCTCGTGGAAGCCGTAGCCCCAGTAGGCGCCGGCGAACGAGACGCCGTCGACCCCGCTGACCTCGCGGTGACGACGCTGGGCCCGAAGGGCCGCGCCGTCGTAGACGGGGTGGTCGTAGCGGATCTCGGCGAGGACGCGGGTGGGGTCGACGGCGTCGACCCGATTGAGCGTGAGCAGGAGCGGCTCGGGCGTGTCGAGCCCCTGGAGGCGCGAGAGGTCGTAGGTGAGCGTCGGACCGGCCACGCGGGTCCCCTGGTGCCAGTTCCAGCTCGCCCGGGCGCGCGCCCGGGTGGGCAGCAGGCGCTGGTCGGTGTGCACGACGGCGTCGTTCGAGCGGTAGCGCAGCGCGCCGAGCACCTCGCGCTCGGCCGGGGTCGGGTCGCTCAGCAGCGCGAGGGCCTGATCGCTGTGGGTGGCCACGATCACGTGGTCGAAGGCCTCCGAGGCGCCGGCGTCGGTGGCGACCTCGACGCCGGTCGCCCGGCGCACGACCTTGCCGACGGGCTCGCCCAGGCGCACCCGGCCGGCGAGGGGCGCGAGGACGCGCTCGACGTAGGTGCGCGACCCGCCCACCACCGTGCGCCACTGGGGCCGCCCTCCCAGGCCCAAGAGCCCGTGGTTGAAGAAGAAGCGCGCGAGGGCCCGCGCCGGGAACTCGGTGAAGGTCGCGGGATCGGCCGACCAGATGGCGGCTCCCATCGGCACGAGGTACCAGTCACGGAACTCGGGCGAGAAGGCACCCTCGAGGTACTGGGCGAGCGTGAGGTCGTCGTCGCCGTCGTCGAGCAAAAGGCGCACCTCACGGTTGAAGCGCGCGACGTCGGCGAGCATGCGCCAGAAACCCGGGCGCAGGGCGTTGCGGGGCTGAGCGAAGAGGGCGCCGATCGACGAGCCGCTCCACTCGACGCCCGAGCGCTCGTCGGACATGGAAAAGCCCATGTCGCTCGGACGCGTCGCGACGCCGAGATCGGCGAAGAGACGGGTGAGGAGTGGGTAGTTGCGCTCGTTGTAGACGATGAACCCGGTGTCGACGCTCACGCGCGCGCCGGCGACCTCGACGTCGTGGGTGTGGGCGTGGCCCCCGGGGCGACCGTCGGCCTCGAAGACGGTGACCTCGTGGTGGGGGTGGAGGAGGTGGGCGCAGGTGAGTCCGGCCACCCCGGTCCCGACGATGGCGATGCGCACGCGGCCCCTTTCGCTGCTTGGAGTCCGGCGTCGCCGGTCGAGGAGATTTTAGTGCTAAAATTTCCCGGTCGGTCCCGACCCCGAAAGGCCCACTGATGGCCCGCTACCGCACCACGATCCGCTCCTCGCTCTCGCCCGCCGAGGCCTTCGCCCGGCTCGCCGACTTCTCCTCGACGGCGTCGTGGGACCCGGGGATCGATTCGGCCCGGCGCCTCGAGACGGGCCCCGTGCGCGTCGGCAGCCGGGTCGCCCTGGTCGCGCGCGTCGGGCGCCGGTCGGTCCCTCTCACCTACGAGGTCACCGAGCTCGTCGAGGGGGAGAGGGTCGTCCACGCCGCCGAGGCCCGCCGGTACCGCTCGATCGACACGATCACCTTCGCCCCCCACGGCGACGGCGCGGTCGTCACCTACGACGCGCGCCTCGAGGGCCGGGGCGGCTTCGCCCTGGCGGAGCCGCTCTTGGCCCTCGCGCTGCGCCGGATCGGGGACCGGGCCCGGGCCGGCCTGGAGCGCTTCGTGAACCCGTGAGCCTCGCCCGGAAAGTCGACGCCGCCCTCGAGACGAGCGTGGTGGGCAGCTTCACCCGCGTCGGCTACGGGGTGCGGCGCCGAGTGGAGCACTGGGAGCCGCCGGCCCGCCTCGACGGGCGCGTGGCCCTGGTGACCGGGGCGACCTCGGGGCTCGGCCTCGCCTACGCGCGCGGGCTCGCCGCCCTGGGCGCCCGGACCCACCTCGTAGCCCGAGATCGTGCGCGCGCCGAGGCCGTGCGCGCGTCTCTCGTCGAGGCGAGCGGGAGTCCTGCGGTCGAGGTGTGGGTGTGCGACCTCGCGTCCCCGCGGGCGGTGGGGGCCCTCGCGCGCGAGCTCGCCGCGGCCGTCCCGCGCCTCGACGTCCTCATCCACAACGCGGGGGCGATCGCCTCGGCTCGCGCGGTGCGCGACGGGGTCGAGACGACCGTCGCGGTCCAGCTCCTCGCGCCCTACGTCCTCACCGAGGCTCTCCGAGGCGCGCTGGGCGCCGCCTCCCCGGGCCGCGTCATCCTGGTCGCCTCGGGCGGCATGTACGCCGAGCCCTTCGACCTCGCGCGCCTGGCCGACCTCGAGGGGCCCTTCGACGGCGTGCGCGCCTACGCCCGGGTGAAGCGGGCCCAGGTCGTCCTGGCGCGGGCCTGGGCGCACCGGTGGCCGGCGGACGAGGTGGCCGTCGTCGCCCTGCACCCCGGGTGGGCCGACACCCCGGGGCTCGAGCGCTCCCTGCCCCGCTTCCACCGGATCCTGCGACCCCTCCTGCGCCGCCCTGACCAGGGCGCCGACACCGGCCTGTGGTTCGCCGGCGCCCCGGGCGCCGCGACCCTCAGCGGGTCGTTCCTCTTCGATCGGCGCCCGCGACCGACCGAGCGCCTGGCGAGGACCCGCGCGGCCGACCCCCGGGGCGACGAGGAGCGCCTCCTCGGATGGCTCGCCGGGCTCGCCGGGGGACTCGAGGGGGCGTAGTCCCGGCGGGCCCGGGCCCAGGCGCCGTTATCCTGGGTGGGCGGCTCCGGGTCGCCGACGTTTTTGCGCTCCCGGGAGTTTCCGGTAGACTTATGAGCCGACCTCGCGGGCCGCCGCGGGGTCTCCCGCGCGGGCGTTGATCCCGCGCGCCGTGGTGCCCGAGCAAGGAGAAGGACCTGAGCAAGCAGAAGGAAGACGCGTTCACCGTCGAAGGCACCGTCGTGGAGCCCCTGCCGAACGCCATGTTCCGGGTTGAGCTGGAGAACGGGTACACCGTCCTCGCCCACAGCTCCGGGAAGATGCGCATGCACCGCATCCGCATCCTCCCCGGGGACAAGGTGCAGGTGGAGATCACCCCCTACGACATGACCCGCGGTCGCATCACCTACCGCTACAAGTAGCTCTCGTCCACGAGTCCAGGAACGAAATGAATCATTTCGTTC
>JAKCEK010000183.1 GCA_021838005.1 Actinomycetes bacterium | reverse complement strand
ACCTCGGCCTCGTGGTCGAGGGGATCGAGCGCGTCGGGGAGGGCCTCGAGGACGTCGTGGTGGCGCGCGTCGAGGAGATCGCGGCGATCCCCGGGGCCGACCGGATTCGTCGGGTCGTCGTCGAGGCCGGCGACGGGCCGCTCGAGATCGTCTGCGGGGCGTGGAACTTCCGCGAGGGCGACCGGGTTCCCCTGGCCCCGGTGGGGGCGACGCTGCCCGGCGGTCTCGCCATCGCCCGGCGCACCATGCGCGGGGTGACCTCGCACGGGATGCTCTGCTCGGGCCGCGAGCTCGGCCTCTCGGACGACCACGACGGCCTCTTGATCCTGAACGACCAGGTCGGCGCCGAGCCCGGTCGCCGCCTCGTCGAGGTCCTGGGCCTCACCCCCGACGTGGTCTTTGACGTCTCGGTCGAGGGGAACCGACCCGACGCGTGGTGCGTCGAGGGCGTCGCGCGCGACCTCGCGGTGCGCCTAGCGCGCGCCCTGCGCGCCCCGCGACTCGCGAGCCCCCACGGCGCGACGGCGACGGCGACGGTCGCGGGGGCGCGGATCGAGGCGCCCGAGCTGTGCGGGCGGCTCACGGTCTCGGTGCTGCGCCACGTGAGCGTCGCGCCGAGCCCGGCGTGGGTCGTCGCCCGGCTGCGCGCGGCCGGGATGCGGCCCATCTCCAACGTCGTGGACGCCTCGAACCTGGTGATGCTCGAGCTCGGCCAGCCCACCCACCCCTACGACCTGGCCCGGGTGGCCGGGGCCACGCTCGGCGCGCGCCGGGCCCGCCCGGGCGAGACGCTCACGACCCTCGACGGGGTCGAGCGCCGTCTCGCCACGCCCGGGCGCGGACTGGGCGACACCGGTGAGGACTGCGTGATCGTCGACGGTGAGGACCGCGTCCTCGGGCTCGCCGGGATCATGGGCGGGGCCGCGAGCGAGATCACCGAGGCGACGACCGAGGTCCTGCTCGAGGCGGCCTGCTTTGACCCGATGGCCATCGCGCGCTCGTCCAAGCGCCACGGGCTGCGCACCGAGGCCTCGGCCCGCTTCGAGCGTGGGGTCGACCCCACGCTCGCGCTGCGGGCCGTCGCCCGTCTCGTGGCCGTCCTCGAGGAGAGCTCGCCCGGGCTCGAGTGGCTCGCCGAGCCCCTGGACCTCACGGGCGCGTTGGGCGAACGACCGACCCTGACGCTCGCCGCGGCCGACGTGGCGGACCTGCTCGGTACCGCGATCGACGCCGACGAGGTACGGCGCCTGCTCGTCGGCCTCGACTTCGAGGTCGAGGGGGTGGACCCCTTCGTCGTGCGTCCCCCGGCGCGGCGCCTCGACGTCCGTGCGGGCCTCGAGGGCCGCGCCGACCTGATCGAGGAGGTGGCCCGCCTTTACGGCTACGGCCGGCTCGCCCGGCGCGTGCCGTCCTGGCCCGAGGTGGGCGGACTGACCAACCGCCAGCGGATGCGCCGACGTCTGCGTGACGCGGTGGTCGCCCTGGGCGGGCTCGAGGTGTGGACCCCGTCGCTCGTCTCGGCGGACGAGCACGGCCTGGTCGACGTCGGTGCGCCGGTCACCGTGGCGAACCCGCTCTCGGCCGAGGAGTCCGTGCTGCGCGGCACGTGCGTGACCGGCGTGGCGCGGGCCTGGCTGCGCAACCTCGAGCGCGGCCGGGGCGAGGTGACCCTGTTCGAGGTGGGGACGGTCTTCACCCACCCCGAGGTGGCCCTGCCCGAAGAGGGCGAGCGGGTCACGATCGTGCTCGGGTGCCCCGGCGACGACGCCCTCGCGGCCACCGTCCTCGCGCGCGCCCTGCTCGGGCGCCTGGCCCTCGCCGACGTGGTGGTGCGCGCCCTCGCCGACGCGCCCCCCGGCGTCCACCCCACCCGGGCGGCGGCCCTCGTCGACCGGGCGAGCGGCGCGCGCCTCGGTGTCGTGGGCGAGGTCGACCCCGCGCTCGTCGAGGCCCTCGCCGGCGGCGAGGTCCCGCGGCGCGCGGGGCTCGTCGAGCTCGATCTCGACGCCCTCGCCGACCCGGCCCGCGCGACCCCGGCATCGCGGACGATCCGCGTGCCGAGCCGGTTCCCGAGCGCGGTGATCGACCTGGCCTTCGTCACCCCCGACGAGGTCAACGCCCAGGACCTCGCCCACGCGCTGGCCGCGACCGACGAGCGGGTCGAGGCGGTCGCGCTCTTTGACGTCTATCGGGGTGGGGCGGTGCCCTCGGGGGCGCGCAGCCTCGCCTTCACCGTGCGCCTCTCTTCACCCGAACGCACGCTGGACGAGCGCGAGGTCACCTCGCTGCGCGAGGGACTGATCGAGTCGGGCCGGGCCCTGGGAGCGAGTCTGCGCTGATGGAGTTCACGGCCTGGGTCGACGGGTCACGTCGCTACGTCGGGGCCGCGACGGTGCGTCTGGGCGACGTCGACCCGAACGGGCGCGTGAGGGTCGACGCGCTGGCGCGCTACCTCCAGGACGTCGCGACCGACGACTGGAACGACACCGGTCTCGTCGCCGAGATCGACGACGTCTGGCTCGTGCGTCGTACGGCGCTGCGCCGGGTGGCGGGCGCGCACTGGCCCGGGTACCTCGAGGAGCTCGAACTGGCGACCTGGTGCGCCGGGACCGGCCCGGCCTGGGCCGAGCGGCGCACCGACGTGCTCGTGGGCGGCGCCGCCGTCATCGAGACCGCGGCGCTGTGGGTGCCCACCGACGTCGAGGGACGGCCGGTGCGGATGCGCGAGTCGTTCTTTCGCGCCTACGGGGAGGCGGCGCGCGCCCGGCGGGTCTCGAGCCGCGTGGGGGTGCCCGCGATGACCGAGGGCGCGATCCGTCGACCGTGGCCGACGCGTCGCAGCGACCTCGACGTCGTGGGCCACGTGAACAACGCGGCCGTCTGGGAGGCGGTGACCGAGGTGGTGCCCGGGCCACTCGCGTCGGCGACCGTCATCCACCACGGACCCCTCGAGCTCGGCGACGCCGTCACGCTCGTCGAGGGCGCGGGCGTCGCCTGGCTGGTCGTCGGCGACGCGGTGCGGGTCTCGGCGACCTACGCGGCCTGAGCCTCGGCGAGGGCCCCGTCGCGGGCGCGGGGTCGGGTCGTGGCCAGGATCGAGCCCACGAGCACGAGGGGGAAGCCCACGGCGATTCCCGCGGTGAGCGGCTCGTGCAGCCCCACGACGCCGAGCACCACGGCGAGGGTGGTGTTGAGGTAGGTCACGACGACCGAGCGGGCCGGGCCGGCCTCTTTGACCAGCTCGAAGAAG
>JAKCEK010000182.1 GCA_021838005.1 Actinomycetes bacterium | reverse complement strand
TCCCCTGGTCGAGGGCGTCCTCAAGCTCGGCCGGGGTGACGTGGAAGGCCTTGTGGCGCCCGAGGACGTCGGTGAACCACAACTGGACGAAGCGGATGCCCCGCTCCTCGACCGTGCGCAGCACGTACTGGGCCTGACTCTGCATCGGTGCCATTCTCGCACCCCGCCGGCCGGCCCCGCCGGGGCCGGCCTAGCGCCGCTTCGCGGGCGCCCTTCTCGCCACGGCGCGCGACGAGGGCGCGCGCTTGGCGGCGACCTTCTTCGTCGGCGCCCTCTTCGCCGGCGCTGCGGCCGCGGCCGCCCCGCAGACGGTCTCGACCATGAGGGCGGTCACGACGTAGGGGTCGATGTTCGCGTTGGGCCGGCGGTCCTCGAGGTAGCCCCGCTGCTCGCGCGCGACGCCCGCGGGGATGCGTACCGACGCGCCGCGGTGGCTCACGCCGTAGGAGAAGGTGTGGTAGGGCGCCGTCTCGTGGGCGCCGGTGAGCCGCTCGGTGATGCCGTCGCCGTAGGCGGCGATGTGCTCGTCCACCCGGGTCGAGAGGGCCTCGCACGCGGCGATGATGTGGTCCCAGCCGCCGGCCGCGCGCATCTGCTTGGTCGAGAAGTTCGTGTGGGCCCCGGCGCCGTTCCAGTCCCCGTGGACGGGCTTCGCGGCGAGGCTGACCTCGACGCCGTACTCCTCGGCGATGCGCTTGAGCAGCCAGCGCGCCACCCAGAGCTGGTCGCCCATCGCGACCGGGTCGAGCACCCCGACCTGGAACTCCCACTGGCCCATCATCACCTCGGCGTTCGTGCCCTCGATCGAGAGCCCGGCGCGAAGGCAGGCCACCGTGTGGGCCTCGACGATGTCGCGGCCGGGCATCTTCTGTCCGCCGACGCCGCAGTAGTAGGGACCCTGGGGGGCGGGGAAGCCGTCGTCGGGCCAGCCGTAGGGACGCCCGTCCTGGAAGAAGGTGTACTCCTGCTCGATGCCAAAGAGCGGCTCGAAGCGGGCGTACGCCTTCGCCGTCGCGACGCAGTGGGCCCGGGTGTTGGTCGGGTGGGGCTCGAGCTCGGCGGTGAGGACCTCGCACAGCACCAGGACGTCGTGGGGGCCGCGCAGCGGGTCGGGACAGGTGAACACGGGCATCAGCACGCAGTCGGAGTGGTCGCCGGTCGCCTGGTTCGTGCTCGAGCCGTCGAAGCCCCACGCCGGCGGCGTCTGGCCGTCGGCGACGACCTTGGTCTTCGAGCGCAACTCGTGGGTGGGCTCGGTCCCGTCGATCCAGATGTACTCGGCCTGGTACGCCACGGGTGCTCCTTCACTCAGTCGGTGAGTCCAGTCTGGCGGCCCCCTCGCGTCGGGCACCCCCGGTTCTGTTTCGGGGGTGTGAATAGTTCGCCCGGGGTCGCCGGGGTCGCCGCCGGTAGGCTCGACCCGTGGCCACCGTGCGCCTCGCCCTCGCCCAGATGGACGCCGTGGTCGGGGACCTCGAAGCGAACGTCGCCTCCATCACCCGCGCGCGTCGCCAGGCCCAGGTGCTCGGCGCCGATCTCGTCGTCACGCCCGAACTGGCCCTGATGGGTTACCCGCCCGAGGACCTCTTGTTGAAAGAGGGGTTTGTCGAGGCGTGCCAGGTCGCGCTCGAGGCGCTCGCCACCTCCGACGGACTGCCGCCGGTCCTGGTGGGAACGGCCGTGCCCGAGGGCGCCTACGGGGTGGCCCTCGAGCCCTCGAGCGACGCGCGCGACGTGGCGCGGGTCCCGGGCTTCGAGCAGCGGGCCCACGTCGCGAACGTGCTCGCGGCCCTCGACGAGCGCGGGGTCGTGGCGGTCTCGGCGAAGCGGTACCTGCCCAACTACGACGTCTTCGACGAGCGCCGGTACTTCCACTCGGGTGTGGGCGCGGGGGCGGTGGTCAACGTGAGGGGCGTGGCGGTGGGGCTGCTCGTGTGCGAGGACGTCTGGCTCGACGACGGGCCGGCCCTCGACCTGGTGCGCGCCGGGGCCACCGCCCTGGTGGTGGCGAACGCCTCGCCGTTCGCGCGCCGGCGCCAGGACGATCGCGAGGAGATGCTGCGCGCCCGGGCTCGCGAGACGGGGTGTCCCATCGCCTACGTGAACCTCACCGGTGGCCAGGACGAGCTGGTCTTCGACGGGCAGAGCGTGGTCGTCGACGCGCGAGGTGACGTCGTCGCGCGCGCGGGGGCCTTCCGCGAGGAGATCCTCGTCGCCCAGGTGGAGGCGCGCGAATCCTCGGCCGGCGTCGTCGTGATGACCACGTCGCGGGGCGAGTCCCCGACCCACCTGCTCAACCGCGTCGAACCGCGCCTCACCGAGATCGAGGAGGTCTACCAGGCCCTGGTCACCGGGACCCGCGACTACCTGCGCAAGAACGGCTTCACTGAGGCCCTCGTCGCCGTCTCGGGGGGCATCGACTCCTCGCTCGTGGCCACGATCGCGGTCGACGCGGTCGGCGCGCGCAGCGTGCGCGGGATCGCCCTGCCGAGCCGCTACTCCTCGGAGGGCTCCGTGACCGACGCGGTCGACCTAGCCGAGCGGCTCGACATCGAGCTGACGACCCTGCCGATCGGGCCGGCGCACGCCGCGCTCTCGACGCTCGTCGCCGACGCCCTGGGCGAGGAGCCGCCGGGGCTGACCGACGAGAACCTCCAGAGCCGTGTGCGCGGGGTCGTGATGATGGCGATCTCGAACTCGACCGGGGCGATTGTGCTCACCACCGGCAACAAGTCCGAGCTCGCGGTGGGATTCTTCACGATCTACGGCGACTCGGCCGGCGGGTTCGCGGTCATCAAGGACGTGAGCAAAGTGACCGTCTACGAGCTGGCGCGCTTTAGGAACGAGCGGGCCCGAGAGCTGGGCGATCCCGAGCCCATCCCGGCGTCGGTGCTCGACAAGCCGCCCTCGGCCGAGCTGCGGCCCGGTCAGCTCGACGTCCAGTCCCTGCCCCCCTACGAGGTCCTCGATCCGCTGCTCGAGCTCTACGTCGACGAGGACGCCACCGCCGAAGAGATGATCGCGCTCGGCCACGACCCGGCCCTGGTACGCCGGATCGTGCGCCTGGTCGACCACGCCGAGTACAAGCGCCGCCAGACCCCCCCGGGGGTGAGGATCTCGCGCAAGGCCTTCGGGCGCGACCGGCGCATGCCCATCACCAACGCCTTCCGACCCGAGGAGCCGTAATCGCGTCCGCGCGGGAGAAGGCCCTGCTCGGGGTGCTCGACGGCCTCTACCGGGGGCTCGGAGAGACCGCGCCGCGAGTGGGTGAGGACGCG
>JAKCEK010000028.1 GCA_021838005.1 Actinomycetes bacterium | reverse complement strand
CCGGGTTCGACCAGCCAGTGGATCACCGGACCACCACCTCGGGGTGGGTGCCGGGGTCGCCGGGCTCACCCTCGACGACCACCACACGGCCGTGGACGTTGAGCACGTCGACGTGGTGGCCGTAGAGGGCGCTCAGCACCTCGGGACGCACCACCTCGTCGGTCGTCCCACAGGCGACGCGACCCTGGGCGATGTAGACCACCCGGTCCATCACCGGCACCAGGGGGCTTATCTCGTGCGCGGAGAGCACGACGGCGACGCCCTCGGCGCGACTGATGCGCTCGAGGACGGCGATCGTCTCGTGGACCCGGGGCAGGTCGAGGTTAGCCAGGGGCTCGTCGAGCAGCAAGAGACGGGGACGGCTGACGAGGGCGTGGGCCATGAGGACCCGCTGCTGCTCACCGCCCGAGAGGGCACCCAGCCGACGGCCGGCCAGGGCGCCGAGCTCGAGCGACGCCAGCACCTCGTCCACCCGCTCGTGCACACCCCGGTCCCGGCGCGCGAGACCGAGCCGCGTCCCGTCGACCCCGAGGGCGACGAAGTCGGCGACGCGCACCGGGACGTCGTGGTCGAAGGCGACGCGCTGGGGGACGTAACCGATCGGCCCACCCCGGCGACCCTCACGGCCGGCGACGATGACCTCGCCGGCCGTGATCGCCTGGAGGCCCAGGATTACCCGCAGCAGGGTCGTCTTGCCCGAGCCGTTGGTGCCGATGAGCCCGACGAACTCGCCCTCGGCGATGCGAAACTCGACGTCGCGCAGGACGGTGCGCCCCCCGAGAGAGACCCCGACGCCGTGCACGTGCACGAGCTCCCGGCGGCCCCCCGGCAGTGGTTCACAACCCATTAGTTCAGCCTCCTCGTCGAGCGCCCCGTGGCCAGCGCCCTCTTTATCGCCTCGATCTCCGCCGCCATCCAACGCTGGTACGTGAAGCCCCGCGGCATCGTCTCGTAGAGCGCGACGACGGGCACGTGGGAGCTCTCGGCGAGCCCCGTGAGGGTCGTCGTCACGGGGCTCGACACCTGGGCGTTCACGAGCAGGGCCGAGACCCGCCGGCCGGTGACGAGCGCCTCGACGGTCCCCACGTCCTGGGGCGCCGGGTCCACCCCGTTCATCACGTCCGCCTGGAACCGGAACGGGGTGGCGTTCACGAGGCCGAGGGCCGAGAGCAGGTAGTCCCCGACGGGCTCGGTCGTCGCGACCCGCCGGCCCGCGTAGCGCGCGTGGAAGGCGGCGATCCTCGCGCGCAACTCCCCCATGGCGGCGTCGAAGCGCGCGAGGCGAGCGGCGAAGTACACCCGGTGCGCGGGGTCGATCCGGCCGAGGTCCGCCTCGATGACCGCCGCCACCGCCGGCATCGTCGCGGGGTCGTACCAGAGGTGGGGGTTGGGGATCGACGTCGCGAGCCCCAGCACCCGCTGGGCGACCACGACGCGCCGTCGCGGGCTCGGCGTGGCCGACTCCACCACGCGCATGAAGTCGTCGTAGCCGGCGCCGTTCTGGACGACGAGGCGCGCCCGGGCCACCTCGCGCGCGACGCTCGGCGACACCTCGAAGCCGTGGGGGTCGGCGTTGGGGTTGTCCATCACGGCCGCGACCGAGACGTAGCGACCCCCGACCTGGGAGACGACGTCGGCGTACTGACTCTCGGCCGCGACGACGGCGATCGTGCCCGGCGCGACCGGTGGCACCGCGGCCGCGCAGCCGGCCAGTGCCGCCCCCGCGAGGGCGAGCCCGCCGGCGAGCCCCAGGCGCGGCCCACGCCGGCGCGACGCATTACTCAGAATCATTCCAGGTAGACTATCTGAAATGATTCCAGTTAGCAACGCGAAGGCCGGTACGCTCGCTCCGTGACGACGCGCAACACCCCCCAGCGTCGCGAGGTGGTCCGGGCCCTCTCACGCCTGCACGGATTCGTGAGCGCTCAGGAGCTGCACGCCGTCATCGCCGACGGCGGGGGGCGCATCGCGCTGGCCACCGTCTACTCCCAGCTCAAGAGCCTCGTGCGCTCGGGTGAGGTCGACGTCGTCATGACCGACCGGGGAGAGAGCCTCTACCGGCGCTGTGTCGTCGACGCCCACCACCATCACCTCGCCTGTCGACGCTGCGGACGCACCATCGAGGTCGACGCTCCCGACCTCGAGGCGTGGGCGAATGAGGTGGGGCGACGCCACGGCTTTCGCGACCTGCGCCACGTGCTCGAGCTCTCGGGGATCTGCGACACGTGCGACGGGTAACGCTGGAGCGGCGCTCGGTCGGCGGCCTGCCCCTCTACGGGCTCGCCGAGGCGGACGCGCTCGGGGTCGACCTGGTCGTGAGCGCGCGTCCCGGCGGGGTGAGCGACGCGCCCTACGGGTCGTTCAACCTCGCCACCCACGTCGGCGACGACCCGTCCGCCGTCGCCGAGAACCGTCGGCGCCTCGTCACGGCGCTGGGCGCGCCGATCGTCCTCGTGCGCCAGGTGCACGGCGCGCGCGTCGCGGACGCGACCACGGCGACCCCGTCGACCGAGGCCGACGCGCTCGTCGACGAGGGGTGTGAGCGGGCCGTGGGCGTGCTCGTCGCCGACTGCGTGCCCGTGGCGCTGCTCGACCCGGGACGGCGCGTCGCCGTCGTCCACGCCGGCTGGCGGGGCCTCGCCGCGGGCACCCTCGCCGCGGCGCTCGCGCGCTTCGACGACCCCGCGCGGGTCGTCGCCGTTCTCGGCCCGTCGATCTCGGGCGCGGCCTACCAGATCGGCGAAGACGTGGCCCGGCGCTTCGTCGACCACGCCGGCGCCCTCGCCCCCGACGGGCCGGGCCGCTGGCGCCTCGACCTGCGCGCCACGGCGGTCGAGCAGCTCGAGCGCCTCGGGGTCGCGAGCGACCACGTCCTCGTGACCGCCGAGGTGACCGACGGCGGCGGGACGTTCTTCTCCGACCGCGCGGAGCG
Organism: Actinomycetes bacterium; assembly: GCA_021838005.1. Taxonomy (GTDB): domain Bacteria; phylum Actinomycetota; class Acidimicrobiia; order Acidimicrobiales; family RAAP-2; genus RAAP-2. The sequence continues at coordinate 11,384 of JAKCEK010000028.1, read as the reverse complement.
GCCGACGGGGCGCTTCGCGCTCGTCGTTCGCCGACGCCCGTAGCATGGAGACCTTATGACCGACGGCTCAGCGCCGGCCCGGGCCGAGGTCTTCGCCTACGTCGGGCTCGAGGTCGGCCGCGACACCCTGCGGGGCCGCTACAGCCTCGACGGCCGCCCGTTCGAGGAGTCCGTCGCCTTCGAGGGGACGGGCCGGCTCGATCGTCCCGACGTGGTGGCCGTGGCCGAGCTCTGGTACCTCGTCGCGGGCCTGTCGTACTACAAGGCCGGCGCGGCCCGCCGGGTGGATCTGGCCTCGACGCCCGTCGGCGCGGCCGGGCGCCGCCTGGTCGAGGCGGCGCTCGTCGACGGGTTGGGCGAGTTCGCCTTCACCCACGGCCTCTCGCTCGCCGACGTCCCCCTGGTGGGCGGCGGCCCCGCCCCGCGGGTCGCCCCCGCCCTCGACCCGGGGAGCGTCCTCGTCCCCTTCGGCGGGGGCATCGACTCGGTCGTCACCGTCGAGCACCTCTCGCGCGACCTCGACCGGGCCCTGTTCGTCGTCAGCCCCTCGAGCGGGCGCTTCGCCCCGCTCGAGGCCACCGCCGCCCTCACCGGGCTCGAGGTCGTGCGCGCGACGCGCACCCTCGACCCCCAGCTCTCGAGCGACCCGGCGCTGTGGCGGGGCCACGTGCCCGTCACCGCGATGGTCACCCTCCTCGGCGCCGTCGCGGCCCTCGCGACCGGGCGCGGCGGCGTCGCGATGAGCAACGAGCACTCGGCCTCGGCGCCGAACCTCGTCGTCGACGGGCGGGCCGTCAACCACCAGTGGAGCAAGTCCCTCGCGGCCGAGGAGCTCGTCGCGGCGGCGCTGGCCGAGCGAGTGGGTCCGGCCCTCACCGTGGCGAGTGTCTTGCGCGACCGTAGCGAGATCTGGGTCGCGCGCGAGTTCAGCCGTCTCGAGCGCTACCTCCCCGTCTTTCGCAGCTGTAACCGCGCCTTCGCCCAGCGACCCGAGGACCGAGCCCCGGACTGGTGCGGCCGGTGCGACAAGTGTCTCTTCGTCAGTCTCGCCCTCGCGCCCTTCGTCGAGCGCGCCCACCTGCGCGAGTTGCTCGGCGTCGAGCCCCTCGCCGACCCGGCCCGCGAGGGCCAGCTGCGCGCCCTGGTGGGCCTCGGCGACTCCCCCAAGCCCTTCGAGTGCGTCGGGGACCCCGACGAGAGCGCCGCGGCGGCCCTCGAGGCGGCCTCACTTCCCGAGTGGGCCGACGCCGAGCCCCTCGCCGCGGTGGCGCGCGAGTGCCACCCCTCGCGCTCGCTCCTCGAGCTGCTCGAGCCCCAGGGGGTGAGCCGTGTCCCGGCCCACTGGCTTCGCTGACCTCGCCGGCCGACGCGTCGGGCTGTGGGGCTACGGCGTGGAGGGCCGCGCGGCGCGGGCCCGACTCGAGGGCACCTGCGAGCTCGTCGTGGTCGACGACCGCGACCTCGGCGAGGGGGCGCTCGTCACCACCGAGGGCGGCCTCGAGGCGCTGGCGCGCTGCGCCGTGGTCCTCAAGAGCCCCGGGGTGCCCCGCCGGCGCGCGGACGTGCTGGCCCTCGAAGCGAGCGGCACCGTCGTGACCTCCGCGCTCAACCTGTGGCTGCTCGACGCCGACCGCTCACGGGTCGTCGCCGTCACCGGGACCAAGGGCAAGTCCACCACGACGGCGCTCACGGCCTTCGTGCTCGAGTCGCTCGGGCGCCCGGCGCTCGCCACCGGCAACCTGGGCCGCCCGCCCTACGACCCCGACCTGGACACCGAGGGCCGGGCCGTCGTGGTCGAGGTCTCGAGCTTTCAGAGCGTCGACCTCGAGGTCGCCCCGGCGGTCGTCGCGGTGACCGCGCTCGGCAGCGACCACCTCGACTGGCACGGCTCGCTCGAGCGCTACCACGAGGACAAGCTCGCCGTCACGCGCGCCCCGGGCGAGCACGCCACCCTGCTCGCCGACGTCGAGTCGCTGCGCGCGCGCCGCGACCTCGTCGGCGGGGCCGTGACCTGGGTCGAGGCCGACCACGGGGGGCTCGCCGGCGAGCTCGGCCTCGTGGGCGCCCACAACGACCACAACGTGGCGCTCGCCCTGGCGGCCGCGGCGACGCTCGCCGGGGTCAGCGTCGAGGCCGCGCGCGCCGCCGCGCGCGCCCAGGCCGCGCGCTTCACCCCCCTGCCCGGGCGGCTCACCGTGGTCGCCACCGAGCGCCGCGGCGGGAACGACGTGCGCTACGTCGACGACGGGCTCGCCACCTCGCCCCTGCCGACCCTCGCCGCCCTGGAGGTGTTCGCCGGCGAGCCCCTCGCCCTCATCGCCGGCGGGTTCGACCGCGGCGTCGACTACGCGGGTCTGGCCGGCGCGCTCGCCGGTCGCGCCGCGCCGACCACCGTCGTCACGACCGGACCGGCCGGCGTACGGATCGCCCGCGCGCTCGAGGCGCTCGGCACCGCCGACCGGGTCCTCGACGCCACCACGATGGCTGAGGCGGTCGCGCGCGCCCGAGGGGCCCTCGTCGACGGCGGCGTGGTCCTGCTCTCGCCCGCGGCGCCGAGCTTCGACCGCTACCGCGACTGGACCGAGCGTTCGGCCGACTTCACCCAGGTCGTCAGGTCGCTCGTCGGCTGAAGGGCCCCGAGCCCCGCGCGAGCGACCGAGAGCGCCGTATCGGCGTCGAGGGCCGGGGCGAAGTGGAAGCCCTGGCCGTAGCGGGCCCCGAGCGCGCGCACGCGCGCGAGGATGGCCTCGTCCTCGACCCCCTCGACCAGGACCCCGAGGTCGAGGCGGGCGGCGTGCTCGAGGATCGTCTGGAGCATCGGTGCGGCGGCCGGGTTCGCGACGACCTCGCGCACGAACGAGACGTCGACCTTGATGACGTCGGGCGCGAGGTCGGTCAGCATCCCGAGCGAGGTCACGCCCGTGCCGAAGCCGTCGAGCGCGACGCGCACCCCGAGCGCGCGCAGCGCCCCGGCGGTCGCCGCGCATCCGTCGGGGTCGCGCAGCGCGGCCTCCTCGGAGACCTCGATGACCAGGCGTGCGCCGTCGAGACCGTGCCGGGCCAGGGCCGCGTCGACCTGGGTGACGAAGCCCGGGTCGAGGAACTGGCGACCGGTGACGTTGACCCCGAGATAGGGACGCGGCGAGTCCGCTCGCGTGGGCCACTGGCGCGCGGCCTCGAGGGCGCCCTCGAGGGTGTAGGCGCAGAGCGCGACCGCGAGGTCGCCCTCGTCGAGGCAGCCGAGGAACTGGCTGGGTGGCACCGTCCCGCGGATCGGGTCGTCCCAGCGCAAGAGGGCCTCGAAGCCGACCACCGCGAGGCTCGCGAGGTCCACGACCGGCTGGAAGCGCACCTCGAGGTCGCCCGCCTCCAGGGCGTCGCGCAGGTCGCGGGCGAGAGAGCGGGAGATCGCGGCCTCCTCGCGCAGGGCCGGTGTGAAGAGCACGTAGCAGGACTTGCCCCGGCTCTTCGCCTCGTACAGGGCGAGGTCCGCGTCCTTCAGCACCTCGCTCGGGGTGGCCTCGCTGCCGTCGAAGACGGCCACGCCGATCGAGGCGCGCTGGCGGCACACGGTGGCCTCCAACGCGAACGGCGCGCCCAGGGCGTCGCGGAACCGGCGGGCGACCACCTCGACCTCGGCCGGGGAGGCGAGACCCTCGGCGAGGTAGATGAACTCGTCGCCCCCGAAGCGCGCCAGGGTGTCGCTGGCGCGCGCCACGCCCAAGAGCCGTTGGGCCACCGCCTCGAGCAGCGCGTCGCCGGCCAGGTGGCCGTAGGTGTCGTTGACCTGCTTGAAGTCGTCGAGGTCGATGAGCAAGATCGCCCCGCAACCGCCCTGGCGCGCGGCGCGCGAGAACGCCTGGGCCAGCCGGTCCTCGAGCAGGGTGCGGTTCGCGAGCCCGGTGAGCGGGTCGTGGAGGGCCTGGTGGGACAGGCGAGCGGCTCGGAGGCTCTCCTCGGTGACGTCACGCTCGGAGGAGACGAAGTAGAGGATCCGTCCCCGTTCGTCGCGCGCGACCGACCGAGTGATCTCGGCCGTGACCACGCGCCCGTCGCGGTGGACGTAGCGCTTGAGGTAGCGGGCCTGGTCGACGTCGCCCGCGGTGATGCGCTGTCGCCACTCTCGGGTGACGTTCGCGTCCTCGGGGTGGGTGAAGGGCTGCGTCTCGCGCCCCACGATCTCCTCGCGGCGACGTCCGACCATGCGGCAGAAGGCGTCGTTGACGTCGATCACCCTGTCCTGGAGGTCACTGAAGAGCATTGGCGCGGCGTTGGCCTCGAAGGCCAGGCGGAACCGTTGCTCGCTGGTGCGCAGGCGCTCCTGGGCGCTCACCAGCTCGGCCGCGTCGCGCAGCCGCCCGACGCCGTAGGCGAGGTCCTGGGCCAGGCCGCCGAACAGCTCGACCTCGTCGTCGCCGAAGAAGCCGACCTCGTCGGAGTGCAGGACGAGGACGCCCACCACCTCGGTCCCGATCGAGAGCGGCAACGCGCAGCCACTCACCAGGCCGGTCGCGTCGTAGCGGCCCCACCACCGTGAGAGCTCGGGGGCGCGGCGCACGTCGTTGACGACCCGCGCGGTCCCGGTCCTCAGGACCTCGCCGATGATCCCGTGGTCGAACTCGGCTTCGGCATCCTCCGCGCCGACGTCCTCGAGGAAGGCCGTACGCCCCGCGCGGGCCACCGCCGCGATGCGCGGCCGGGGCTCGCGCTCGACCGAGCCCACCCACGCGAGCTTGATCGCCCCCTGGGCGACGAGGCTCTGACAGGCGCGCGCCAGCAGGTCGCCCTCGCTCGTCGCGCCCACGAGGATCCGGTGGACGTCGGTCAGGACCCGTAGGGCTCGGGTCAGGTGGAGGGGCTCGGTGACGTCGTGGGCGTTCACGACGACGCCGCGGATGGCCGGGTCGTCCAGGCAGTTGGTCAGGACGGCCTCGACGAGGCGCCAGTCCCCCTCGACGTTCACGATCCGGATGACGAACGGGGCGCTCGGCCCACCGGTCGTGACGACGTCGACGAGGGCCGCGGCGGCGATCTCGTGGTCCTCGGGGTGGATGAGGTCGAAAACGCTGTGGCCGGTGCGCGAGCCCTCCTCGAAGCCCATCTGCGCGCGCGAGGCGGGGTTGGCGTAGGTGAGCACCGCGTCGGCGTCGAGCACGACGAGCAGGTCACTCGAGTTCGCGACGAGGGCCTCGAACCACCGCTCCGACGCCCCCAGGCGTGCGAGCGCGCGAGCGCTGTCGCGCCCCGAGTCGCGTGTGCCCTTGCCTGGTCCCTTCACTCAGTCCCCCATCAGCAACCGGTGCGTCGTTGGAAGAATACGCCTTACTCCTGATGAGAACATCGACCCCGGTCCATCTCGGGGACAACGTCTCCACAACTTCGGTAAGCCCGCTCGAGGTCCCGACATCTCTGGGTGAGGGCTCGACGAGCCCGTCGAGGAGCGCCATGCAAGAGCCCGCCGTCCCACCCCCGCCCCCGCGCGCGAACCGCCGCGCGTTCGCCGCGTGGGTCCTCGTCCTCATAGTGGCCGCCGCAGCCGTGGCCGTCACCCTGGTCAGCCGACCCCCCGGTCCCCGGCGCACGGTCACCGTGACCGGGACCGGGACGGTCCAGGGCGCGCCCGACACGATGACCGTCGACGTCGGCGTCCAGACGACGGCGACCTCAGCGGTGGCCGCCCTCACCCAGAACAACGCCGACGTCGCCCGGCTCGAGTCGGCCCTGCTCGCCCACGGTCTGACCAGGGCGGGCCTGCAGACCTCCAACCTCGCGATCTACCCCAACACCAACAGCCAGGGCCGGGTGACCGGCTTCACGGTGAACGACACCCTGACGGCCACCACGCACCGGCTCAGCGAGGCCGGCGCGGCCCTCGACGCCGCGGCCCGGACCGTGGGCAACGACGTGCAGCTCAACGGAGTCTCCTTTTCTATCTCGAGCCAGTCCCGCCTGCTCGGCCTCGCGCGCCGCGCCGCCGTGCGCAACGCGCACGCGGCGGCCCTCGAGGTCACGTCGGCGAGCGCCACGTCGCTCGGCGCGCCACTGTCGATCGTCGACGAGGAGAGCCAGTCGAGCCCCATCGTCTACGCCCCGACCAGCTTCGCCTCGGCCGCGGCCGCCCTCCCCATCCAAAGGGGGACGACCTCGCTCTCGGTTCAGGTCAAAGTGGTCTACGCCCTGGGCTGATCGTCGGCCCCGGGGGGGCGGACGCCCGAGGACCACGCCTCGGCCACGAGGTCGAGGTGGCCCACGTGACGGGCGTACTCCTGGAGCAGGTGGAAGAGAATCCTTTCGAGCGTCGGTGGCGGGGCGCCCTCGAGGAACCGGGGGCCGGGTCGCGCCGGGTCGTCGAGGTCGTGGGACTCGACGACGGCCCGGGTGACCTCGCCCTGGGCGCGGAGCGCCCGCGCGAGCTCCGCGCGCGTGACGCCGGGCTCCACGACCCAGCGGCCGTCACGTTGGTCACCCCACGGGTCGTCGACCGCCTCGCCGAGGAACCCCCAGACGATCCAGCGGCGCTCGACGTGGCGCAGGTGGCCGAGCAGCTCGAGGGGCGTCCAGCCCGACGCCACCCGGCTGGTGGCGGCCTCGTCCTCGGTCACCGACTCGACCACGGCGATGGCCTCCTCACGCAGGTAGTCGAGGTAGGTGAGCCACACCCCCGTACGCGAGCCGATGGGATCGCTCGGGCTCGGTGGGCGGCGCTGCACGCGCTCACCCTACCGACGCGCGCCGCGGGTGCCGCGGTCGAGGCGAGAATCGAGCGACGGCGTCGCCCGATCATCGGTGGGGATCCGGGGACGCCGACGCACACCCCTTCGGAGCCTGGGGTGGGAATCGAACCCACGACCTGCGCATTACGAATGCGCTGCTCTGCCGGCTGAGCTACCCAGGCGTAGGGGGAAAGACTACCCCATCGCCCTCGACAACTCGTCGGCGCTAGAAGTCGCTCAGGGCGAAGAGGAGGTCGTGCAGCAAGAGCCCCTCGTCCAGGGTCGTGGTGAGCCGGCGCTGCGCCTCGAGGAGCGCGTCGATGCTCCGAAGCGTCCCGATGACCCGATGGTCGGCCCGAGCGTCACCATCGCGGGACGCCTCGAGGTCGCGAGCGAGCCGCTCTCGGTAGACGGCGGTCATCGTGGAGAGGCCCAGGGTGAGCTCGTCGACGCGAAAGCGCCTCTGCTCACGCCGCGCGTGGGCCTCGAACTCGCGCCGGGTCGTCGCGCGCCCCCCGAACTGACCGGCCTCCTCGCGCTCGCGGGTCGCGGACTCGACGAGTGAGCGCTCGAGCGGCGCCATCGCCTCGTCGAGGCGCTCACCGGCCTCGCGCGCGAGGGCACTGGCGACGGCCGGGGTCCCGCCCAGGCGGTCGGGGACGGCCCGCCACCAGGCGAGGCGAGCCGCGAGGGCCGGGTCACCGGCGAGCACGCGCGCGCGCTCGAGGCTGCCGAGCGCCGCGTTCGCCGCCGCGCGGGCCGCGTCGGCGGGCACGCCCTCGGCCCGCAGACGCTCTTCGATGTCGGCGTCGGTGGGCGCGACGAGGCGCACGAGCACGCAGCGCGAGACCACCGTGTCGAGCCCTGGGGGCAGCTCGGAGGCACCGAGGAGGAAGACGGTACGCGTCGGCGGCTCTTCGAGCGACTTGAGCAGGGCTGGCGCCGAGGGCGACGCCCCGGCGACGGCGAGCTCGACGTCCTCGAGGACCACAATCTGATAGCCCACGCCCAGGGGCCGGCGACGCGCGACGCGCTCGGCCTCGCGGATCTCGTCGACCCGCCACGCGAGGCCCGCGCGCTCGGCCCAATGGACATCGGGGTCGGCGCCCTCGAGCACCCGACGGCAGGCCGCGCAGGCCCCGCAGCCGTGCGCCGGGCACTGCAGGGCGGCGGCGAAGGTCACGAGGGCGTCGTGGACATCGGACCCGGCCGGGCCGAGGACGAGGTAGGCGTGGACCGGTTGGCGCGCGTGGTGGCGCAGCGCGTCGACCGCGGCCGACTGGCCGACCAGCCGGCCGAAGACGTCGGTCACCACGCGAGGCCGTCGACCGCGTCCTCGACGAGGGCGGCCACCTCGTTCACGTCGCCCGAGCCGTCAACCACGACCCAGCCGTAGAGTCCGGCGAGCTCGTGATAGCCCGCTCGTACGCGCTCGAAGAAGGGCAGGTCCTGCGCCTCGAACCGATCCCGGTGGTCGAGCGCCCGACGTTCGGCCGCGACCTCGAGCGAGACGTCGATCAAGACGGTGCGCGTCGGCCAGCACGAGCCGACGGCGATCTCGCTCGCCGCGCGCAGCCGCCCGAGGTCGACGCCGCGCCCGTAGCCCTGGTAGGCGAGGGTCGAGGCGAAGAATCGGTCGCTCACGACCGAGTCACCCCGGACGAGCGCCGGTTCGACCACGGTGCGCACGTGGTGGGCGCGGTCGGCCAGCATCACGAGCGCCTCGGTCTCGGGCTCCATCGGCGTCGACGCGTCGAGGACCCACCGTCGCAGTTCGGCCCCGAGGGCCGTGTCGCCCGGCTCGAAGGTGAACCGGGCACCGTGGTGCTCGGCGAGTCGGCGCGCCTGAGTTGACTTGCCGCTGACGTCGATTCCCTCGAGGACGACGAAGACGCTCACGCCTCCTCCCCGCCCACCGCCCGGGAGAGCGCGTCGTTGGCCGCCCGCCCGGCGCTCTTCTTCGCCGCCGCCTTCTTCGCCGTCGCCTTCTTCGCCCCGGCGGCCTTCTTCGCCGCCGCCTTCTTCGCCGCCGCCTTCTTCGCGGTCGTCGTCTTCTTCGCCGTCGCCTTCTTCGCCCCGGCGGCCTTCTTCGCGGGGGCCTTCGTCGCGCGGGCCGCTCGGCGGGGCCGCGACGACGGCTCGGCGTTGCGGCGCTCGGCCAGGAGCTCGCACGCGCGATCGAGGACGATGTTCTCGGGGGTGTCCCCCAGGCGAAGGGTGGCGTTGGTCTCGCCGTCGGTGACGTAGGGGCCAAACCGTCCGGTGCGCACGACGACCTCGCGACCGGTAACCGGGTCGGCCCCGAGCGTGCGCAGGGGGCCGGCCGCGGCCCGACGGCCGCGGGCCTTGGGCTGGGCGAGGAGCGCCACGGCGTCTTCGAGGTCGAGGGCGAAGATCCGCTCCTCGCTCTCGAGGGAGCGGGTCTCCTTACCCCAGGTGATGTAGGGGCCGTAGCGGCCGTTCTGGGCGAGGATCTCCCCGCCCTCGGGGTGGGTCCCGACCAATCGGGGCAGCGAGAGGAGGCGCAGGGCGTCGTCGAGCGTGATGGTCTCTAACGACATCGACGCGAATAGCGACGCCGTCGGGGGCTTCGTCCCCTCGACGAGCTCGCCGAGCTGGACGTAAGGGCCGTAGCGGCCGGCCTTGAGATAGACCGTCTCCCCGCTTGGCGCCACTCCCAGAGCGCGGTCCGACGACGGGGCCGCCAAGAGTTCGAGGGCCCGCTCGACGCTGAGCGAGTCGGGCTCGGTCGCCTCGGGGATCGAGACGCGGTCTTCGCCGTGGACGAGGTAGGGGCCGTAGCGGCCCGAGCGCACGTAAACCGCGACGCCGTCGGGCGCCGTCCCGAGCTCAAGCGAGTTGATCGCCGCGAAGTCGAACTCCTTGGGCTCGTGGGCCGCCCGGGCGAGGCCCTCCCGGCGGAACGCCGTGCCCCCCTCGGGGTCGCCGAAGTAGAAGCGAGCGAGCCACGGCTCGAGGTCCTCGGCACCCTGGGCGATCTGGTCGAGGTCGTCTTCCATCTCGGCGGTGAACTGGTAGTCGACGAGGTCCTTGAAGTAGGTCTCGAGCAGGTTCACGACCGCGAACGCGCGAAAGGCCGGGACGAGAGACTTCCCCTTCTTCCAGACGTAGCCGCGCCGGTCGATCGTCTTCATCACCGAGGCGTACGTCGAGGGCCGGCCGATGCCCAGGTCCTCGAGCTTCTTGATGAGCGTCGCCTCGCTGAAGCGGTCGGGCGGTTGGGTCTCGTGGTCCCTCGCCTCGGCGGCGACGACCCCGACGGTCTGACCCTCGGCGAGAGCGGGCAGGAGCCGCTCCTGGTCGGCCAGTTCGGCCTCGGGGTCGTCGGCCCCCTCGACGTAGGCACGCCGGAACCCCGCGAACTCGATGCGCTGTCCGGTGGCCAGGAGCGCCACCTCGACCGGGTCGGCGAAGCCCTCGACCCCGGCCACGGACGCGCGCAGGCGCACGCGATCCTGGGTCAGGCGGGCGTCGACCATCTGGCTCGCGATCGTGCGCTTCCAGATCAGCTCGTAGAGGGCACGCTCGTCGCCGGCGAGCTGGGCGTCGGCCTCGTCCAGGTCGCGAAAAGCGTCGCCGGCCGGGCGGATGGCCTCGTGGGCCTCCTGGGCGTTCTTCACCTTGCGGTCGTAGCGACGCGGCGCGTCGGCGACGTAGTCGTCGCCGAACATGGCCGCCGCCTGGGACCGGGCGGCGCGCAGGGCCTCGTCCGACAAGGTGGTCGAGTCGGTGCGCATGTAGGTGATCCAGCCCTGCTCGTAGAGGCGCTGGGCGGCGCGCATCGTGCGCTCGGGGTCGAAGCGCAGCTTGCGGCTCGCCTCGATCTGCATCGACGAGGTCATGAACGGGGGCTGGGGACGCTGGGTCCGCGGGGTGGAGGTGACCGAGGTGACCGTCGCCTCCGAGCCCACGAGGCGCTCGGCCAACGAGAGCGCCGTGCGCCCCGAGAGAGTCGTGACCCCCGAGTCGTCGAGGCGGCCCCGCGCGTCGAAGTTGCGCCCGGTGGCGAGCGCGGACCCGTCGAGCGACTCGACGGTCGCCTCGAAGGGCGAGGGTGCGCCAAGGGTGGCCGTCACGTCGTGCCACGAGGCCGCGGTAAAGGCCATCCGCTCGCGCTCGCGCTCGCACACCAGGCGGATCGCTACGGACTGCACCCGACCGGCCGAGCGAGCCTTGTCGACGGCGCGCCACAGGACCGGGGAGACCTCGTAGCCGACCAGTCGGTCGAGGAAGCGCCGGCCCTCCTGGGCGTCGACCAGGCGCAGGTCGAGGTCGCGGGTCGCCTGGACGGCCTTGGTGATCGCCTCGGGGGTGATCTCGTGGAAGACCATCCGCTTCACCGGGACGACGGGCCTCAGGACCTCGAGGAGGTGCCAGGCGATGGCCTCGCCCTCCCGGTCCTCGTCGGTCGCGAGATACAGCTCGCCGACCCCCTTCAGGGCCGCCTTCAAGTCGGCGACCACCTTCTTGCGGTCGGGTGAGACGACGTACACGGGCTTGAAGTGGTCCTCGACGTTGATCCCGAGGCGGGCCCACCTCTCGCCTTTGACCGACGCGGGGATCTCGGCCGCGCTCTGGGGCAGGTCGCGCACGTGGCCGACGGAGGGCTTGACGACGTAGTCCGGCCCGAGCATCGCCTGGATACGGGTG
>JAKCEK010000181.1 GCA_021838005.1 Actinomycetes bacterium | reverse complement strand
CGATAGTGACCACGTGGAGCCCCGGCTGTCCCTGGTGACCCTCGCGGTGGACGACCTCGCCCGCGCCCGCGCCTTCTACGAGGCCCTCGGCTGGACGAGCCCGTCGGGCCCCGACGAGGGCATCGCGTTCTTCCAGGTGGGCGGGATCGTGCTCGCCCTGTGGGCCCGATCGGCGATGGACGAGGACCCCGGTCGGCCCGACGGGTCCAGCGGGGACGGGATCACCCTCGCCCACAACGTCCGCTCCCCCCGCGAGGTCGACCGGGTCCTCGCCGGGGCGAGACGCGCCGGGGCGACGGTCGACCGCCCCGGGGCCCCGACCGCCTGGGGCGGCTACTCCGGCAGCTTCCTCGACCCCGACCGGCACCGCTGGGAGGTCGCCCATAACCCCCACTGGCCCCTGCTCGAGGACGGGACCGTGCGCCTGGCGTGACGGCCCCGGCCGGGCTGGATATACTTGCTTGAGGTCAAGCAACTATTCCCGGAGGACCCATGCCCCGACTCGGCGTCGCGCAGGCCCACCCCGAGCGCTACAAGTGGATCGCGCTGACCAACACCACCCTCGGGGTGTTCATGGCCGTCGTGAACTCCTCGATCATCCTCATCTCGCTCCCGGCGATCTTCCGCGGCATCCACCTCAACCCGCTCACGCCCTCGAACGTCGGCTACCTCCTCTGGCTGATGATGGGCTACCTCCTCGTCACGGCCGTGCTCGTGATCAGCCTCGGACGTCTCGGCGACATCGTCGGGCGCGTCCGCATCTTCAACCTCGGCTTCCTCGTCTTCTCGGTGGCCTCGGTCCTGCTCGCCCTCGACCCCTTCCACGGGGGGACCGGGGCCATCTGGCTCGTCGCCTGGCGGATCGTCCAGGGCATCGGCGGGTCGATGCTCTTCGCCAACTCCGCGGCGATCCTCGTGGACGCCTTCCCGACCGAGCAGCGCGGCATGGCCATGGGTGTCAACCAGGTCGCGGCCATCGGGGGCTCCTTCGTCGGCCTCATCGCCGGCGGCCTGCTCTCGGCCATCGACTGGCGCCTCGTCTTCTGGGTGTCGGTGCCCTTCGGGATCATCGGGACGGTCTGGAGCTACGTCAGCCTGCGCGACAACGGCGTGCGCACGCCCTCGCGAATTGACTGGTGGGGCAACGCCACCTTCGCGGTCGGTCTCACGGCGCTGCTCGTGGCGATCGTCTACGGCATCGAGCCCTACGGGACTAAGTCGATGGGCTGGACCTCGCCGCTCGTGGTGAGTTCGCTGACCCTCGCGGTGGTGACCCTCGCCGCCTTCTTCTGGATCGAGCTGCGCGTCGAGGCGCCGATGTTCAACCTGCGCCTGTTCAGGATCCGGGCCTTCTTCATGGGCAGCTTCGCCGGGCTGATCTCGGCCGTCGCCCGCGGCGGACTGCAGTTCATGCTCATCATCTGGCTCCAGGGCATCTGGCTACCCCTGCACGGCTACAGCTTCGCCTCGACCCCGCTGTGGGCCGGCATCTTCCTGCTGCCGCTCACCATCGGCTTCCTCGTGGCCGGGCCGATCTCGGGGTGGCTCAGCGACCGCCACGGCGCCCGCATCCTGTCGACGACGGGCCTCGTGGTCTTCGCGGCGAGCTTCGTCGGCCTGCTCGCTGTGCCGACCGACTTCGGCTACCCGGTCTTCGCGCTGTTGATCGCCCTCAACGGCGTCGGTGGCGGGATGTTCTCGGCCCCGAACCAGGCGGCCGTCATGAACTCGGTGCCGGCCGACCAGCGCGGCGGCGCGGCGGGCATCCAGGCCGCCTTCATGAACACCGGCATGGTGCTCTCGATGGGCATCTTCTTCTCGCTCATGATCGTCGGACTCACCAACGCCCTGCCCCCGGCGATGCTCCGGGGTCTCACGAGCCACGGCGTGCCCGTCCCCCAGGCGACGGTCGTGGCGCACCTGCCGGCGGTGGGCAGCCTCTTCTCGTCGTTCCTCGGCTACAACCCGCTCAAGACCCTCCTCGTCAGCCCGGCGAGCGCCCACGTGAGCGCGGCCCAGTGGACGGTCCTCACCGGCAAGCGGTTCTTCCCCGGCCTCATCCAGGACCCCTTTCACCACGGGCTGGTCATCGTCTTCATGACGGCCTTCGCGCTCTCCCTCGTCGGGGCGGCCTTCTCGGCGCTGCGCGGCAAGCGCTACGTCCACGGCGCCGGGGCCGCCCCCGAGACGCTCGTCGGCGAGCTGGCCGAGGTGTCCTCCGCGGTGCCCGGCGAGCCGGCCCTCGAGGGCGAGGTGGTCCGATGAGCCCGGCGCTCACCGAGGCCCCCACGGCGGCGCGGCTGCGCTTCGTCGTGACCCGGCTCGTCAAGATCATGCGCCGCGACGCCGACGCCGGGCTCAGCCCGTCACTCCTGTCGGCCCTGGCGACCCTCGAGGACCACGGGGCCCTCAGGATCTCGGCCCTGGCCACCGCCGAGTCGGTCGACCCGTCGGTCGCCACCCGTCTCGTTGCCGCCCTCGAAGAGCGCCGCTACGTGGAGCGCCGCGACGACCCCGAGGACCGCCGGGCCTGCGTGGTGGCCCTCACCGCGAAGGGCCGCAAGACCCTCGAGCGGCTCTGGGTCGAGCGGGCCGCGACCCTGGCGACGCGACTCGAGCGGCTCGACGCGCGCGACGTGCGCGCCATCGAGGCCGCGTTGCCGGCGCTGGAGAGGCTGCTCGAGACCTAGTCGAGCGCGGCGTCGAGGGTGATCTCGGTGCCGGTCAGGGCCTTGGAGACGGGGCAGCCGGCCTTGGCCGCCTCGGCCGCCGCCACGAAGGCCGCCTCATCAATCCCCTCGACGCGGCCGCGCACCGTGAGCGCCACGCCGCTGATGCGAAAGCCCCCCGCCGGGTCGGGCCCGAGGGAGACCGCCGCGTCGACGGTGAGCCCGATCGAGGTCGCGCCGGCCCGGCCGAGGCCGCCCGAGAGGGCCATCGCGTAGCACGAGGCGTGGGCCGCGGCGATCAGCTCCTCGGGGCTGGTGTAGCCCTCGGCCGCCTCGGCGCTACGGCGCGGGAAGGACACCTCGTAGGTGCCGAGGCCGCTGGAGACGAGCTCGGTCTGGCCGGAGCCGTCCTGCAGACCCCCGGTCCAGACGGTGCGTGCGCTGCGCGTGGGCATGGGATCCCCCTAGTCGTTTCGTGCATCCTACGGCCCGCGCACGCGATCGGGGCGGGCGCCCGCGGGTTCGAGATCTCACCGCCGCGGGCCGGGCCGGGGCGCCACGCGGGGGCCGGGGACACTCTCACCGACCGCCACCCCGAACGGGGTCGACCGCGGGGCTCGCGCGACCCCGCCGGTGGTGGAGGTTCGTGGACCTCGGGCGCGCGGCCCCGCCGGAGAGGCCAGGGGTGGGGGTACGCGACATCGCC
>JAKCEK010000027.1 GCA_021838005.1 Actinomycetes bacterium | reverse complement strand
GGCGAGAAGAGCGTGAGGTCGGCCCCGCGCTCGCGCTGCAGGCGTAGCTGGTTCTGCTCGATGGTCTCTCTGAGCTCGTCGTCACCGATCGACGGGTACCCCGGGGCGGCACGGCCCTCGGAGAACGCCGCGACCTGCCCGGCGCGCCAGGCGGTGTGAGCCGCGGGAGCCGTCGTGTAGTGGCCGTGGCAGTCGATGATCACCGGTCCCCCCAGGTTCCGGCGGGCACGTACACCTCACCGCGCATCAAGAGCCGCGCCGTGCGCAACAAGGCGGCGCGCACGACCGTCGGCCCGTCGGGCCCCGTGGCCAGCTCCAGGGTCACCGAGAAGTAGCCGGTGGGGTGTTCGATCTCGAGGGTCGTCTCGCCGGGGCTCGCGGCGAGCCCGGCCACTTCGGCCGCGACCGAACCGGCCAGCACGCAGGCCGTGGCCACCGAGACGGCCCCGAACACCCCGATCGCCTCGTGGACCCGGTGGGGGATGAAGGTCCGGGTGGAGAGCGTCCCGCCGTGGCGGGCGGGCGAGAGCAGGCTCACCTTGGGGACCGTCGAGTCGGCGACGTTCCCGAGGTTCATCAGCGGGCCGCAGGCCCGCCGGAGCGACTCGACGCGCTCGCGCACGTCGCGGCGCGCCTCGATCTCGGCCGGGGTCTCCTCACCCGAGAGTCCGAGGTCGGTCGCGCGCAGGGCGACCACCGGCATGCCGTTGTCGACGCAGGTCACCTCGAGACCCTCCACCACGTCGCGCACCCGGCCCGTGGGCAGCAGCGCCCCGCACGAGGAGCCGGCGACGTCGAGGAACTCGATGGGGATCGGCGCGCTGGTGCCGGGCACCCCGTCGATGTGCGCGCCGCCGCCGTAGCGTACGACACCCCCGGGGGTCTCCACACGCGCGACGGCGAGGCTCTGGGTGTTCTCCATCCAGATCCGCACGTCGGTGACCTCACCGGTCGGGGCGACCAGGCCCTCTTCGAGGGCGAAGGGCCCCACACCGGCGAGCAGGTTGCCGCAGTTCTGGGAGTCGGAGACCTCCGGCCGGTCGGGCCACACCTGGAGGAAGAGGTAGTCGACGTCGGCGTCGGGGCGGGCCGAGCGGCGCACCACCGCGACCTTCGAGGTGAGCGGGTGGGCTCCGCCCATCCCGTCGATCTCCCGAGGGTCCGGTGAGCCCAGGGCGGCGAGCAGCACCCGGTCACGCGCCGCGCGCTCGTGGGGGAGGTCCTCGGCGCGAAAGTAGAGGCCCTTGCTCGTGCCCCCGCGCAGCACCGAGCAGGCGAGTGCCCGCTGGTCGTTCATGCCTCGTCGTGCTCTCGGTAGGTGAGGCCCCGTTCGGCGAGGCGTTCGCGCATGGCGTAGAGGTCGAGACCGAGCTCCCCGGCGGCGAGGCGGGCGCGCTTGACGGCCTCGCTCGCCTCGCGCGCCCGCGACGCGGCGAGCACCTCCTCGGCCCGGGCGCGCGCCACGACGACCACGCCGTCGTCGTCGGCCACGACGACGTCGCCGGGTTCGACACGCTGGCCGGCGACGACGAGGGGAGTCTGGACGTTGCCGGGGGTCTCCTTGACCGTCCCCTGGGCGCTGATCGCTGCCGACCAGACGGGGAAGCCCATCGCGGTCAGCTCGGCGACGTCGCGCACGCCGGCGTCGATGACGAGTCCGCGCACTCCCCGGGCCCGGAGGCTGGTCCCGAGCAACTCGCCGAAGTAGCCGTCGTCGCACGGGCTCGTGGGGGTCACGACGAGCACGTCGCCGGGGCGGGCCTGTTCGGCGGCGACGTGGATCGACCAGTTGTCGCCGGGCGCGACCTCGCAGGTGAGCGCGGTTCCGGCGACGTGGATGGGCCGGTAGATCGGCCGCAGGCGGGGGAGCAGGAGGCCGGTGCGGCCCTGCGCCTCGTGGATGGTGGCGACCCCCAGGCCGGCGAGCTCATCGACGATCGCGAGCGGGGTGCGCGGCGTGTTCGTGACGACGACGGCCATTGGTTCCTTTCGCTGGTGACACGTCCTCAACGCTGACGCCGTGGCGCTCCCCACTGTGGCACGTCGCAAGGCACCTGGCAAACACCCCTGGCCGCGCGCGATAGGTTCTCCGACGAGCGGGAGGGTTCGTGGAGACGATTCGGGTTCCGGTGGCGATCGTCGGTGCGGGACCGGTCGGACTCGTGTTGGGCCACCTGCTCGACGCCGCCGGGGTCGAGACGGTCGTCCTCGAGCGGCGCAGCCGCGCCTACGTCGAGCAGCGCGTGCGCGCCGGGGTCATCGAGTTCGGCATCGCCAACTTCCTCGCTGAGGTCGGGGCGGGCGAGCGCATGCGCGATGAGGGCCTGGTGCACCACGGCATCGAGCTGCGCTTCGAGGGGCGCTCCCATCGCGTTCCCCTGGCCGAGCTCTCCGACGGCCACCCGATCACGGTCTACGGACAGACCGAGCTCGTGAAGGACCTCAACCGCCTGCGGCTCGAGCGGGACCGGCCGCTGCTCTTCGAGACCGAGGTCGAGGCCATCGAGGGGCTTGAGGCGGACCGGCCGGTCGTGGTCGCGACGGGTCCGGAGGGTCCGGTGCGCGTTGAGGCCGACTGGGTCGTGGGCGCCGACGGCGCCCACGGCGTGGCCACGCGCTGCGTGCCCGAGGGTGTCTTTTCTGTCGCGTCGCGCACTTACCCCTACGCGTGGCTGGGCATCCTGGCCGAGGCCGCCCCGGCCACCGAGGAGCTGATCTACTGCCGCCACGAGCGGGGCTTCGCCCTCTACTCGATGCGCTCGCCCACCATCAGCCGTCTCTATCTCGGGGTCGATCCGAGCGAGTCGCTCGAGAACTGGTCGGACGACCGCATCTGGGCCGAGCTGAACGCCCGCCTGGCGACGGCCGAGATGCCCACGATCGAAGAGGGGACGTCGTCGAGCGCTCGCTCACGGCGATGCGCTCGATCGTGCGCGCCCCGTTGCGCTACCGGCGCCTGGTGCTCGCCGGGGACGCGGCCCACATCGTGCCGCCCACGGGCGCCAAAGGGATGAACCTCGCGCTCGCCGACGTGCGCCGGCTCGCGCCGGCCCTCGCGGCCGCGGTGCTCGAGGGCGACGGGCGTCTCCTCGACGCCTACTCCGACGCCTGCCTGCGGCGGATCTGGCGCGCCGAGGAGTTCTCGACGTACATGACCCAGATGCTCCATCCCCACCCGAGCGACGACTTCGAGAACGGGGTCCAACTCGCCCGCCTGCGCCAGGCCGTCACCGTTCGATCGGCCACCGAGACCCTGGCCCGCAACTACGTCGACCTGTCGAGCATCGACCTCGCGGGCGGGTGAGCCCGCGAGGTCGATGGCCTAGAAGGGGTAGGCCGGCAGCTCGCTCTGGGCGGTGACCCACTGGCGTTCGGTATAGGCCTCGAGGTTGGCCAAGCCACCCATCCGCGAGCCGTTGCCCGAGACCCCGAACCCGCCGAAGGGGATCGTCGCCTCGTCGGCCACGGTCATGTCGTTGATGTGGATCGCCCCCGACGGGATACGGCTGGCGACCTCGAGCGCCCGGAGGCCGTCGCCGGCCAGGATCGAGAAGCTGAGGCCGTAGGGCGAGGCCGAGGCCAGGGCCACCGCCTCGTCGATCGAGTGGTACGGCACGACCGGCGCGACCGGGCCGAAGACCTCGTCCGCGTAGGCCGGGGCGCTGAGCGGCACGTGAGTGAGGACGGTCGGCCGGTAGAAGAGGCCCTCGAAGGTTCCCCCGGCCGCGACCGTCGCACCGGCCGCGACGGTGTCCGAGACCATGGCGTGGACCCGGTCGCGCTGGCGCTCGTCGATCAGCGGGCCCAGGGCCACCTGACCGGTCTTGGGGTCGCCGACGGGCAGGTTCTTCGCGTGCTCGGCGAGGGCGGCCGCGTAGGCGTCGGCGATCGTCGCGTCGACGATGTGGCGCCCGGTCGTCATGCAGATCTGCCCCTGGTGGAAGAACGAGCCGAACGCCCCGACCGAGGCGGCCTTCTCCACGTCGACGTCGCCCATGACGATCTGGGCGGAGTTCCCGCCGAGCTCGAGGTGGACGCGCTTGAGGTGCTGGGCGCCGACCGATCCGACGATCCGCCCCGCGGCCGTCGAGCCCGTGAAGGCGATCACCCGCACGGAGGGCTCGACAACGAGCGCCTCGCCGACGTCGGCGCCGCCGGGCAGCACGCTGAAGAGCCCGGCGGGCAGCCCGGCCTCTTCGAAGACCCGCGCGAGGGCCACGCCCCCGCACACGGCGGTGCGCGGGTCGGGCTTCAAGATCACGGCGTTGCCGAGGGCGAGGGCCGGCGCGACTGAGCGGATCGACAAGATGAGGGGGAAGTTGAACGGCGCGATCACGCCCACCACGCCCACGGGCACCCGGCGGCTGAAGCTGAGCCGGGGCATCTCCGAGCGCAGGATCTCCCCGATCGGGTGCGAGGCGATGGCGGCCGCCTCGTAGCACTCCTCGGCCGCGACGTGGACCTCGAGGTCGCCCTTGGGTCCGATGGCCCCGGACTCACGAACGACCCAGTCGGCGATCTCTGGATGATTCGCCACGAAGGCGTCCCCGGCGCGGCGCAGCACCGCCGCGCGCTGGTTGAAGGGCAGGTCGGCCCAGGCGCGCTGGGCCTCGACGGCTCGCGCCGCCGCGGCGGTGACGTCGGCCGGCGTCGCGAGACCGACTGACCCGAGCGTCTCGCCGGTCGCGGGCTCGGTGACGCGGTATTCGCCGCCCGATCCGGCGATCCACTCGCCGGTGAAGATCTTGCCCCCCCAGGGCGCGCCGTCCATGAGTCCCATCTGAGCCCCTCTCTATCTCAATGTACTTGACTCAATAGCACACAGTCACTAGCGTCGTCTCCAGCCGATGGCCGACGACGTCCATCTCGCTCCTGGGTTCGTGGGGGGAGACAGGGAGTGTTCATTCGTCAGCACTGGTACGTCGCGGCGCTCGCGGCCGAGTTGACCGACCGGCCGATGGGCCGGACCCTCCTGGGCGAGCACGTCGCGTTGTACCGCAACCACGCGGGTGCGGTGGTCGCCCTGCGCGACACCTGTCCGCACCGGGGCTACCCACTCTCGTTGGGGCGAGTGGTCGGAGAGCACCTGGTGTGCGGCTACCACGGCTTCACCTTCGACGCGGAGGGCTCGTGCGTCGCGGTGCCCGGCCAGGACCGGATCCCGAGCCGGTTGCACGTGCGCACCTACCCGCTGGTCGAGCTCGGCGCGTGGGTCTTTATCTGGATGGGCGCCGGTGAGCCGGACGACGCGCGCCTGCCCGACGCATCGTGGCTCGAGGCGTCCGACGAGCGGGCCGTCATCGCGGGGGTCGCCAAGATCGAGGCCAACGTGGGCCTGCTCGTGGACAACCTGCTCGATCTCTCGCACGAGACGTACCTGCACGCCGGCTCCATCGGCACCCCGGAGGTCGCCGAGACCCCCATCGAGGTGGAGGTCGACGAGGCGGCCCGTCGTGTCGAGGTCTACCGGCACATGACCGGCGTCGCCTGCCCGCCCTTCTACGCGAACACGACCGGCCTCGAGGGCCTCGTCGATCGCTGGCAGGACATCGAGTACTACCCGCCGGGCTTCTACCAGCTCAACGCGCGCCTCGCGCCCACCGGACGTCCGCCGTTGCCCGACGGGAACGACGACCACGCGTTCCACATGAAGATCTTCTACGGGCTCACCCCGGCGACGGAGCGGTCCGTGTGGGACTTCTGGGCGCTCTCGCGGGACTTCGCCGTCGAGGACCGCACGGTGGACGACTTCCTCGCCAAGATGCAGACCGGCGTGGTCCAAGAGGACGTCGACGCGCTCAACGTCCTGCAGGCTCGCCTGGACGAAGGGCACGAGGCGACCGAGGTCTCGATCAAGATCGACCGCGGGGGCCTGGCGGCCCGTCGCATCCTGGACGAGATGGCGCGAGAGGAGTTGGTGGCGTCGAGCTGAGCGGTCGAGTGGCGGTTGGGGTGGCAGTGACCACGTGGCGAGGAGCGTCGCGTGCTAGACAAAGGCATTCGTGCTAGGGGGGGCAATACTATGAGCGGTGAGCAGACTCACGGGGACGAGGGTCTCGTCATCCCGGGGTGGGGCGGCGTGGAGTTTGGGCGGCGCCTGGGACTCAAGGCGATAGGGGCCACGGCCCTCGCCGGCGGGGTCGCGAGCCTCGCCAAGGCGGCGGCGGCCGGGGCGGCGAGCAAGTCCAACGTCATCAAGATTGGCTACGTCACCCCCAAGACGGGCGCGCTGGCGGACTTCGCCGGTCCGGACAGCTACGTCATCGGTCTGGTGAAGGCGTCGGGCGTCTTCTCCAAGGGAATGAAGATCGGCGGCAAGAACTACACGTTCGAGATCACCGTCAAGGACAGTCAGTCCAACCCCTCGGTGGCGAGCCAGGTCACCACCCAGCTCATCCAGTCGACCGGGGTGGACATCGTGGTCACCTCCTCGGCGCCCGAGACGACCATCCCGGTCTCGGCGGTCTGCGAGCAGGCGGGTATACCGTGCGTCTCGACCGTCTGCCCGTGGGAGGCGTGGTGGACCGGGGTCAACGCGTCGAACTCGATCGGCCAGACGGGCAACGCCGTCGGCGCGTCGCCGAAGTTCTGCACCATGTTCTTCTTCGGCATCCCGGAGTTCGTCGGGACCTTCATGCCGATGTGGCTGAAGATCCAAAAGCGGCTCAACGCGTCGAACGTGTACGCCGCCATGTTCCCGAACGACGCGGACGGCAACGCCTTCGCGGCTGCGTGGCCCCCGACGCTCAACGCCATCAGCGGCGCCGAGGGGCACGGGCAGTGGGTCGAGGTCTTCGGCGGGGCCTACACCGACGGCACCACGGACTACACCTCGATGATCCAGACCTTCAAGGCGGGCTCTAACGGCAAGCCGTGCGATTTCTTCGTCAACTGTCCGCTGCCGCCCGACTTCAACACCTTCTGGAAGCAGGCCAACCAGCAGGGGTTTAAGCCAAAGCTCGCGACCGTCGCCAAGGTGATGCTCTTCCCGACCGACGTCTACGCGTTGGGATCGCTGTCGAACAACATCGCGACCGACGCCTGGTGGACGCCGAACTCGCCCTACAAGTCGTCGCTGACGGGCATGACGGCCGCGAAGTTCGCCGCCCGCTACCAGGAGGTCACCAAGACCCAGTGGGTCCAGTCGATGGGTTCGACCTACTCACTCTTCGAGATCGTCGTCGAGGCGCTTCATAAGGTGAAGAACCCCCACGACCGCCAGGCCGTCGCGAACGCCCTCAAGGAGGTCAACTACGTCGGCATGTGCGGTCCGTTGAACTTCTCCGCCAAGACCGCGCCGGCCAAGGGCATCGGCATCATCAAGCCGGTGGGCGTCCAGTGGAAGCCGGGTTCGACCAAGCTCGTCGGGGGCAAGAAGTGGCCGTGGTCGCCCTACGTGGTCGACAACACCCTCAACCCCCACATCCCCCTCCAGGCGTCGCTGGAGCCGACGAACTCCTAGTCGGCCCCACCCGCACGAGTACCGCGCCGAGGACTAGACGACCGTGCCCCTCCTCCAGTTGAAGGACGTCTCGAAGCGCTTCGGCCAGGTGGTCGTGGCCAACGGGGTCTCCCTTCAGCTGGAGGCGGGCGACGCGGTGGGCATCGTGGGGCCCAACGGGGCGGGGAAGACCACGCTCTTCTCGATGATCGCGGGCGACGTCAAGGTCGACGCGGGGGAGATTCTCTTCAAGGGGCGCCCCATCACCCGGGCCGCGGTGGCCGCCCGGTGCCGGGCCGGGATCGGGCGGACCTATCAGATCCCCCTGCCCTTCGAGCACCTGTCGGTGTTCGAGAACGCCCTCGTGGCGGTGCATCAGGGGGCGCGCGTGCACGGACTCGAGGGGTCCGAGCGCGCCCTCGACGCGCTCGTGCGCACCGGGCTCATCGACCTGGCGAACCGGCCCGCGGGGGCCCTCGGCCTGCTGCACCGCAAGCGACTCGAGCTGGCCCGCGCCCTCGCGACGGGGCCCGAGTTGCTCCTGCTCGATGAGATCGCCGGTGGGCTCACCGACCTCGAGGTCGTCGAACTGACCGAGGTGATCCGGGGCATCCGCGCCGACGGGGTGACGATCGTCTGGATCGAGCACGTCGTGCGGGCCCTGCTCTCGACCGTCGACCGGCTGGTCTGTCTCGCCGGCGGAGAGCTGGTCGCGGACGGTTCGCCCCGGGAGGTGCTCAACTCCGAGGCCGTGCGACGGGTCTACCTCGGGGGCGCGATCATCAACGAGGCCGTGTCGTGAGCGCCCTGCTCGACGTCGAGGGACTCGTCGTCCACCACGGTCAGCTCTGCGCCGTCGACAATGTCTCGTTCCACGTGGCCGAGGGTGAGGTCCTCGCGGTCGTGGGCGCCAACGGGGCGGGCAAGTCGACCCTGTTGCGCACGATCGCCGGCCTGCACCGCCCGAGCGCGGGGGTGGTGCGCTTCGCCGGCGCGGACATCTCCCGGCTCGGGGCCCACGAGAGGGTCCGCCGGGGGATCTCCCTCGTGCCCGAGGGGCGACGGCTCTTCCGGTCACTGACCCTCGAGGAGAACCTGCTCGTCGGGGCGCACAAGGCGCTTCCCGGCACCTTCGACATCCCGGCCGTCTACGAGATCTTCCCGTGGATGAAAGAGCGCCGGCGCGCGAACGTCGCGCAGTTCTCTGGCGGCGAGCAGCAGGCGGTCGCGATCGGCCGGGCCCTCGTCGCGAACCCCCGGGTCCTCATGCTCGACGAGGTCTCGCTCGGCCTCGCCCCCATCGTCATCGAGCGGATCTACGAGGTGATCCCCGCCATCGTGGCCCAGGGCGTCACCGTTCTACTGGTGGAACAAGACGTCAGCCAGGGCCTCAAGGTGGCCAACCGCGTGCACGGCCTGCTCGAGGGGCGGACCTCGCTCGAGGGTCGACCCGACGAGCTGAGCGCGCGGGACATCGAAGAGGCCTACTTCGGAGCCGACCTCCACCACAGCCCACCCGGGGGCCGGTCGTGACCTGGACCAACGTGATCGTCCAGGGGGTCCTCTTCGGGGGCTTCTACGCCCTGTTCGCCTGTGGGCTCTCCCTGCTCTTTGGCGTGATGCGGATCATCAACCTCGCCCACGGCGACATCGCCGTCGTGGCGGGCTACACGGCCGTCTTCTTGGTGCCCCACCTGCACGTCGCCGAGGTCTGGGGCTTCGTCGTGGTCGTGCCGATCTTCGCCCTGGTCGGCTACGTGCTCCAGCGCACCCTCCTGCAGGCGGCCCTCGACCGGAGCCCGCTCACCACCCTGCTCGTGACCTTCGGGCTGTCGGTGCTGATCGAGAACCTCCTGCTCGAGATCTACACGGCCAACGGCCAGTCGGTGAACATCGGCTCGTTGATCGGCAACTCGTGGCAGGTCAACTCGGTCATCTACGTCTCGTGGTTCCAACTCGTGGTGCTCATCGTCGCCGTCGCGGTCCTCGGAGTGCTGCAGGTCTACCTGTCCAAAACCAGCACCGGCCGGCTGATCCGGGCCGTCTCGGACGACCGCGAGGCCGCGCAGATCTGCGGGGCGAACTACCGGCACATCTTCGGCATCGCCGCGGCGATCGCCGTGGCGACCGTGGCCCTGGCGGGGATCTCCTACGGCATCTTGACCGAGCTCACCCCGACGACCGGGGGCTCCCAGGTCCTGCTCTACGCCTTCGAGGCGGTGGTGATCGGCGGGATCGGATCGCTGTGGGGGACGCTCATCGGCGGGATCCTGCTCGGGGTAGCCCAGCAGATCGGCGCCCACTACAACCCCGCCTACCAGGTCCTGGCCGGTCACCTCTTGTTCCTCGCGATCCTCGCGTTGCGGCCCCAGGGCCTCTTCGGCAAGAAGGAGGCCCTCGCGTGAGCGCGACCCTGGTACCCGACGTCGGTCGGACCGTGGTGCGAGCCAACTACCACCCGGCGATCCTCATCGGGGGCTCGGTCGTCGTCGCGGCCCTGTTCACGGCCGCGCCGTGGATCCTGCCCGTCGCCTGGGTGTCGGTGCTCAACAACTTCTTCCTGCTGCTCATCATGGCCACGATGTGGAACCTGCTCGCCGGCTACGCCGGCATGGTCTCGATCGGCCAGCAGGGGTTCATCGGGCTCGGCTCGTACGCGCTGCTCTACCTCGCCCTCAAGGGAATGAGCCCGTTCGCGGCCATCCCGCTGGCGGCCCTCATCGCCGGGGCCATCGCGGTGCCGGTGACCTTCGTGCTCTTTCGGCTGCGCGGGGGCTACTTCTCGGTGGCGACGTGGGTCGTGGCCGACAGCGCCATGCTCGTCATCTTGTCGATCGCCTACCTCGGGGGCGGAACGGGCCGACCGTTGCCGGGCCTCGCCAACCTCAGCCCGACCGCGTACAACCACGACTCGTACCTCGCGACGTGGCTGACCGCCCTCGTGGTGAGCGTGGGGACGTACCTGCTCTTGCGCTCGCGCCTCGGCCTGGTGCTCGCCTCGATGCGCGACAGCGAGACGGCCGCGCGCAGCTCGGGGGCCAAGGTCACCTCGACGCGCCGGTGGATCTTCGTCATCGCGGCGACGGGCTGCGGCGCGGCCGGGGCCGTGCTCGCGATCAGTCAGCCCTTCGTCCAGCCCGGCAACGCGTTCAACATCAACTGGCTGGCCGAGATGCTCTTCGCCACGATCATCGGCGGCATCGGCACGGTCGAGGGACCGATCATCGGCACGATCGTCTATTTCGTGCTCTACCAGTCGCTTCAGGGGCTGGGGGCGTGGTACCTCATCATCTTCGGCGCCCTGGCCGTCGCGGTCGCGCTGTGGCAGCCCGGCGGCGTCTGGGGGCTGGTGCGCGACAAGACCCGCTTCGAGCTGCTGCCGGTCGGCTATCGGGTCCGCGACAAGTAGCGACCGCCCTACCGGCTCAGAGCGGCCGGCGAATCTCGGGGTAGATCGAGGTGAGACAGTGCGTCAGGGCGTCGCGGAACTGGCGCCGCTCGTCGCAGCCGAGCGTGGCGAAGATGCGCCGCTCGAGCTCGTCCATGCGGCGGTCGCACTTGGTGAGGACGCCCACCCCCCGCCGGGTCACGGCGATGCCGAGCACCCGACGGTTCGCCTCGGTGGGGGTGCGGGTGACCAGGCCGTTGCGCTCGAGGACGAGGATCATCTCGTAGCAGGCCTGGGGGCTCACGAAACTCCGGCGGGCCAGCTGGGCCGAGGACATGCCCGGGTTGCGCACGAGCACGCTGAGCGCGGTGTACTGGATGGGGGTCACGCCGAACTCGCGGGTGATCTCGTCCATGGCGATCCGGATCGCCCGCTCGAGCTGCTTGACCAGGTACGTCAGGCGAGCCTGGGGCGGCTCACCCGCGGCGGTCGTCGTCGGTCGGGCCACGGTCCGAGCGTACCAACGCACGTCGCTTGAACCGGGGAGGCGAGAGCGGGGCTTGTGGGCGAGCCGAGTATCAAGTACCTTGCTACACGCGGCGCACCGACGCCGCCGGTCCGCGGACCGTCGAAGGGGGGTCGTATGGCGGAGTCCGAGGCGACGGTCTGGACGACGGCGAAGGGGACGGTGCGCGTCGAGGTCGACAACGGCATCGGGTGGCTCTCGTTCAACCGGCCCGAGAAGCGCAACGCCATGAGCCCGACGCTCAACCTCGAGATGACCGAGTCGCTCGAGCGCCTCGAGGCCGACGATCGGGTCCGGGTCGTGGTCTTGACCGGCGAGGGGGAGTCGTGGTCGGCCGGGATGGACCTGAAGGAGTACTTCCGCGACGTCGACCATGCCCCGCCCCACGTCCAGACCCGGGTGCGGCGCGAGAGCGCCGAGTGGCAGTGGCGTCGGCTCATCAACTACCCCAAGGCGACCATCGCCATGGTGAACGGCTGGTGCTTCGGTGGGGCGATCACGCCACTGGTGTGCTGCGACCTCGCCATCGCGGCCGAGGACGCGGTCTTCGGTCTCTCCGAGGTCAACTGGGGCATTCCGCCCGGGGGACTGGTCAGCCGCTCGCTGGCCGAGACGGTCTCCACCCGCGACGCCCTGTGGCTGATCATGACCGGCGAGCCGATCGACGGCGTGCGGGCGGCCCAGATGCGCCTGGTGAACGAGGCGGTGCCCCGCGAGCGGCTGCGCGAGCGCACGATCGAAGTGGCCCACAAGATCGCCGCGGTGAGCCCCTCGGTGATGCGGGCGGCCAAGGGCGGGTTCCGCAAGGCCCGCCTCATGGCGTGGGATGACGCCGAGGAGTTTCTCTACGCCAAGTTCGACCAGGGGATCCTCGCCGACCCGGAGCGCTCCAAGCAACACGGCCTCGAGGGCTTCCTCGACACGAAGAGCTTCCGGCCCGGACTGGGCGCGCGGGCCGAGCAGACCCGTGGGGACTGAGCCGGCGGCTCGCTCCCGGGTCGACCCCGTCGCGCTCGGCCGCCTGCTGCGGCCGCGCTCGGTGGCGGTGGTGGGCGCCTCGGACGTGGCGACCTCGGTCGGGGGCGCGCCGCTGGTGCTTCTCGAGCGCTTCGGCTTCACCGGCGAGGTGTACCCCGTGAGCCCGTCGCGCGCGTCGATCGGCGCTCGGGCCTGCCTGCGCTCGATCGACGAGCTGCCCGAAGGGGTGGACGCGGCGATCCTGGCCATCCCGCGCGCGTCCGTCCCCGGCGCGCTCGAGGCCCTCAGCCGGCGCGGCGTGGGCGGCGCCGTGGTCTTCTCCTCGGGCTACGCCGAGACCGGGCCCGAGGGCGCCGCGGACCAACGCGCCCTGGCGGACTTCGCCCGCGAGCACGGCCTGGCCGTGGCGGGCCCGAACTGTCTCGGGCTCGTCAACTTCGTCGAGCGCGTGCCGCTCACCTTCGGCGACGCCTCGCCGAATCGCCGAGTCCGCCCCCGGGGCCTGGCCGTCGTCGCCCAGAGCGGCGCGATGACGCTCGCGCTCACCTACGCGGCGATGGCCAAGGACGTCACGG
Organism: Actinomycetes bacterium; assembly: GCA_021838005.1. Lineage (GTDB taxonomy): Bacteria > Actinomycetota > Acidimicrobiia > Acidimicrobiales > RAAP-2 > RAAP-2. Next base: position 1,889 of record JAKCEK010000027.1, on the reverse strand, counting down.
TCACCTACGCCGTCTCGACCGGCAATGAGGCGGTGATCGGGATCGAGGACTACCTCGACGCCCTCGTCGACGACGACGCCACGGTCGTCGTGGCGATGCTCGTCGAGCAGATTCGCCGACCCGCTGCCTTCCTCGCGGCCGCACGGCGGGCCCGCGAGCGCGGGGTCGACGTCCTCGTCGTGCACCTCGGGCGCGGCGAGCGCGCGCGGGCGGCGTCGGTCACTCACACCGGGGCCCTGGCCGGGGACTACGCGGTGACGCGCGCGGTCCTCTCGGCCGAAGGCGTCGTGGTCCTCGAGTCGATCGACGAGCTCATCGACCTCGCCGACGTGGTGACCAAGTGCCCGGCGCCGAGCGGACTCGGCGTCGGCCTGCTCACCGACTCGGGCGCGATGAAGACCTTCTCACTGGACTATGGCGACGCGCGGGGGCTCTCACTCGCCACCCTCGGTGAAGGAGCGACGCGCGCCCTCGCGGCCGAGCTGCCGCCGTTCGCGGTCGCGGAGAATCCCGTCGACATCACCGCGTCGGGCCTCAACGACCCCAGCCTCTACGCGCGCGCGACGTCGGTGCTGCTCGGCGCGCCCGAGGTCGCGGGGGTCGTGCTCGCGGTCATGCCCGGTTCACCCCTCCAAGGTGCCCAGCAGATCGGCGCGCTGGTGCCGGTGATCGCGGGGGCGACCAAGCCGGTGCTCTACGCGATCATGGGCGGGGACTGCCCCCTGCCCGAAGAGAACGTGCTCGCCATCTTCGACGCCGACGTGGCGCTCTTTCGTTCGCCCGAGCGGGCCCTGGTGGCCCTCGGCCACCTGGTGGACCTGGGAGAGGCGAGGCGGGCCCGAGCCGCCCGCGAGCCTCTTCTCCCCGGCGCGACCCTGGGCGTGGGTGAGGGGGAGGCGCTGAGCGAGCACGCGGCCAAGGCGCTCCTGGCGGGTATCGGGATCGCGGTCCCGGCGGGCCGACTGGTGAACGATGTCGCCGGCGCACGCGACGCGGCAGCCTCGCTCGGCTACCCGGTGGTGCTCAAGGTCTCTTCCAGCGACATCGTGCACAAGTCCGCGGCCGGGGGCGTGGCCGTCGTCGAAGAGCCGAGGGCGCTCGCGGCGGCCTTCGACGGACTGCTCGCCCGGGTCAGGGTCTCGGTCCCGCGAGCCCGCGTGGAGGGCGTCCTCGTCGAAGAGGCCGTCACCGGTGGCGTCGAGGCGATCGTGAGCGTCCGGCGCGACCCGAGCTGGGGGGTGGTCGCGGTCGTGGGCTCGGGCGGGACCGCCGTCGAATCGGTCCGCGACGTCGCGGTCGTGAGCGCGGCGGCCGGGCGGGCCGAAATCCGGGGCGCCCTGAAGGGGCTGCACCTCTCACGGGCCCTGGTCGGTGGGGCCGTGGCCCTTGACGTGGAGGCGCTCGTCACGACGGTGGCGCTGCTCTCGCGCACGCTCGAAGCCAGCGACGAGCTGGACGAGATCGAGCTCAACCCCGTCCTCGTTCGCGAGGAGGGTCGTGGCGTGGTGGCCCTCGACGCGGTGATCGTCCCGCGCGCGCACTAGTCGCGTCGGCCCCGCGCCCGGGCCCGGGACCCGCCCGGCGCACCCGCCGTCGCCGGAGGAGGCGCCCAAGGCCCAGGGGTAGACTGGCGCGTGGCTCCCGCAAACCCCCCTCGACGACCCGGCTCTGCGCGTCCCGGGGGCGGGGCGGGTCGGGCCTCGCGCCCTCGCGGCGAAGGACGCGGCGCGCCCGGCACGCCGAACCGTCCGCCCAAGGCGAGGGGAGAATCCGAGGGCGAGCGTCCAGAGCGCCCCCCTCGCCCCTACGGCGATCGCACGGCGGGACGCCCCCGGGCCCCCCGCGACGCCGAGCGCCCCGAGCGCCCCTCGAGCGGCTCCCGGCGCCCC
>JAKCEK010000180.1 GCA_021838005.1 Actinomycetes bacterium | reverse complement strand
GCCGCGCTCATCGCCGGCAGCCAGGTCCTCGACCCGGCGACCGGTCGACCGCTGTTCGCGTTCAAGTTGCACCAGTTCGTCTCCCGGGGATCGAGCGCGTACGCGACCATCGAGGCCGAGGACGAACGCGTCGTCACCCTCACCGAGCAGCAGTACTCCCCTGGGGATCGCGCCAAGCGTCTCTACCCGCTGGCGTTCTGCCGGGACGGTGGCCAGGAGTACTTCGTCGTCGAGCGGGTGAGCGACAAAGACGGCGACCGGCTCGTGCCCCGAGACCTCGGCGACACCGACGACCTCGACGGCGAGCGAACTCTCGGGTTCCTCTATGCGTCGACGACCGACCCGTGGCCCGATGATGTGACCGCCGAGCTCGACCGGCTGCCGTCTGACTGGGTCGAAGAGGACCGTCACGGCAATCCCCGGATCCGAAAGGACGTCACGAAGCACCTCCCCCAGGCGCTGTGGGTGACCCCCGACGGTGCGGTGCACCCAGGATCGGCGCCCGGGGCGATGAAGGCCTGGATGGTGCCGACCCCGTTCCGGTTCTGCCTGTGGTCGGGGGCCACCTACGCGCCGAATCTCCGCTCGGACATCACCAAGATGAGCACCCTTGGCTTCGAGGGCCGCTCGACGGCCACCACGATGCTCACCCTGGCGGTGCTCCGGTTCTTGGAAGCGCATGGCCGCGACGTGCCCCGCAAGCTCCTCAATTTCACCGACAACCGCCAAGACGCCGCCCTCCAAGCCGGTCACTTCAACGACTTCGTCCAGGTCAGCCTGCTGCGGGCCGCGCTGTTCAGGGCGATCGCGGCGGCTGGGGACTCCGGGCTTGACTACACCGAGCTCGCCCCGGCGGTCCAAGAAGCGCTCTGTCTTCCGATGGACGAGTACGCGCAGAACCCCGAGGCCCGCTACGGCGCTAAGGACGAGATCGACCGGGCGCTTCGCGAGGTGCTCTCCTACCGCCTCTACGTGGACCTACGTGCGGGGTGGCGGGTCACCGCACCCAACCTCGAACAGGCCGGCCTGTTGAAGGTCGACTACGCGCATCTCGACGAGATGTGCGCGAATGAGGACGAGTGGGCGGGCCGCCATGAGGTCCTGGCGGCGGCGAAGCCGGCGGTGCGCGCCGAGGTCGCCCGGGCGGTGCTCGACCATCTCCGCCGTGAGCTCGCGGTCAAGGTCGACCAGCTCGACCCGGTCAACCACGACATTCTCTACAACCGGTCAAACCAGAACCTGATCGCGCCGTGGGCGATCGACGAGGCCGAGCGCTACCAGCTGGAGAAGAGCCGGGTCGTGTTCTTGCGGCCGCGGGCGCGCAACGACGCCCAGAACTGGATCTGCGTGTCGACCCGTAGCCTCATCGGCCAGCACCTGCGGCGCCGGGCGTTCGCCACGACGCTGAAGACCGCCGACGTGAAGGCCGTCCTCGCCGATCTGTTCGAGGTGTTCCAGGTAGGCGGGTTCATCCAAGCGGTGCTCCAGCGCGACACCGACGACGGGCCCGACACCGGCTATCAGATCCCTGCCACCGCGCTGCGCTGGAGGGCCGGTGACGGCAGCGAGCCGGCACGAGACCTCATCCGGGTCCCGCGAGCCGGGGCGGTCGGCCGGGTGTCGAACACGTTCTTCGTCGAGTTCTACCAGGCCGTCGCGGCCACCCTCGCCGGTCTCGAAGCCCGCGAGCACACCGCCCAGGTCACCGCCGATGAACGCCGAAAGCGCGAGGACCGCTTCCGTAACGACGAGCTGCCCGTGCTGTTCTGCTCGCCGACGATGGAGCTCGGCATCGACATCAGGGACCTGAACGTCGTCGGGATGCGCAACATCCCACCGACTCCCGCCAACTACGCGCAGCGTTCCGGGCGCGCCGGGCGGTCTGGTCAGCCGGCGCTCGTCATCAGCTACTGCTCGACGGGGAGCGCCCATGACCAGTACTTCTTTCGCCGCCCGACCTTGATGGTGTCGGGCAAGGTCCACCCGCCTCGTCTCGATCTCGGCAACGAGGACCTGGTCCGCAGCCACGTGCACGCCATCTGGCTCGCCGAAGCAGGTATGCACCTCGGCCGCTCGCTTTCCGATGTGCTGGAGGTGACCGGGACGCCCCCGAGCCTCGACCTCCTCGCCGCAAAGCGCGACGATCTCGCCAACGCCGGGGCTCGCCGACGGGGCCTCGACCGTGCGACACGCGTCCTGTCTTCGATCGCCGACGAGCTCGCCGAGACGGACTGGTGGACCGAGAGGTGGCTGTCCGACACGCTCGCCGCTCTTCCGACCCGTTTCGATGAGGCGTGTCGACGCTGGCGGGACTTGTTCCGGGCCGCGGAGGGCCAGCAGGCCACCCAGAACGCGGTCGTGCTCGACCGCAGCCGCAGCGTCGACGACAAGGGACGCGCGAAGCGTCTGCGTGCCGAGGCCGAAGCCCAGATGGACCTTTTGTTGAACGAGACGTCGACCGACTTCCAGTCCGACTTCTACTCCTACCGGTACTTCGCGTCCGAGGGGTTCCTCCCCGGCTACAACTTCCCCCGCCTTCCGCTCTCCGCGTGGATCCCGGCCCGGCGGGGAAGCGCCGTCGACGAGTACCTGAGCCGCCCCCGGTTCGTCGCCATCTCCGAGTTCGGCCCGCAGGCCCTCGTCTACCACGAGGGGTCGGTGTACCGGGTGAACCGGGTGATGATCCCGGTCGCGAGCGGGACCGATCCGACGACCGACGACCCGGTCGTCACCAGCTCGGCGATCCAGTGCGGGCGCTGCGGCTACCTCCACCCCGCCCCGGGGGGCGCGGGCCCGGACCGCTGCGAGCGTTGCGACGCAGAACTCGCGGATTCGAAGTGGCGTTACCGGTCGCTGTTTCGCATGACGAGCGTGTCGACGCGCCGCCAAGACCGGATCAACTCCAACGCCGAGGAACGCCAGCGCAGGGGCTACGAGATCCGCTCCGCCTACCGCTGGGCCGAGATCGACGGGCGCCCGAGCGTCAAGACGGCCGCGGTCACCGACGCCGGCGGGGAGCCCCTCGCCCACCTCGCCTACGGGCATACCGCCACCCTCACGTTGATCAACGTCGGCTGGGCCCGGCGCAAGGACCGCAACGAGCAGGGCTTCATGCTCGACCTCGAACGCGGCCGGTGGGCACCACGACCCGAGGACAAGGACGCGACCGACGACGACCCGCTCACCGGGCGCCTCAAGCCGGTCGTCCCCTTCGTCGAGGACCGCCGCAACGTGCTCGTGTTCGACCCCGCGGTCGTCGAGGCCACCCCGGCGTTCATGGCGAGCCTCCAGGCTGCCCTCAAGATCGCCATTCAAGCCGAGTACGACCTCGAGGACTCCGAGCTCGCTGTCGTCAGCCTTCCCGACCGAGACGACCGCACCCAGGTCCTGCTCTATGAGGCGGCCGAGGGCGGCGCCGGCGTGCTCC
>JAKCEK010000179.1 GCA_021838005.1 Actinomycetes bacterium | reverse complement strand
GCCCGTCGCCTTCGAGACCCCCGACGGCCCCCAGTTCGTCGAGGTCCGCGGCGACTTCTCAGTGGCCCCGCCCGAGGACGTCCCCGACGGGACGCCCGTCGACGTTCCGATCGCGATCAACTTCGGACCCATCCCCCTGCGCGAGGGGGCGCGCTACTCCTGGCGGCTCGTCGTCGACGGGGACACGCTGCCCGGGGGGCTCGTCTCGTTCACGACCCGCCCGACGCCCGCGCCGGTCGAGCCCTAGCGGCCGTGGCGATCTTCGAACGGCCCTTCGGCCGCTACCTCGAGGACTTCGCCGTCGGCGACGTCTACCGGCACTGGCCCGGCAAGACGATCACCGAGGCCGACGACCACCTCTTCTGCATGATCACGATGAACCACCACCCGCTGCACATCGACGCGTGGTTCGCCGAGCACGAGACGGTCCACGGTCGCAACGTGGTCGTCGGCAACCTCGTCTACTCGCTGGTGCTGGGCATGAGCGTGCCCGACGTGTCGGGCGCCGCCATCGCCAACCTCGAGGTCGAGTCGCTCGTCCACCGTCACCCGACCTTCCACGGCGACACGATCTACGCCGAGAGCCGCGTCCTGTCGGTCACGCCCTCAACCACGAAGCCCGACCGCGGCGTCGTGGCGGTCGAGACCAAGGGCTTCAACCAAGACGGCGTCGAGGTCTGCTTCTTTCGCCGCAAGGTCCTCGTGTGGCGCCGCGACGAGGCGCCTGCGCGTCGCCGTCCCTACGGTGACGACGTCTGGGGCGACTGACCGGGCCCGGGTCGCGCGCGCGGTGTCGCGGGCGGCCCCGGGCCTGGCGCGCGACCTCCCGTGGGTCGGCGCGCGCGAGCCCTGGGCGGTGCTCGTGAGCGAGGTCATGCTCCAACAGACCCCGGCCGCGCGGGTGGCGGGCCCCTGGCGGGCGTTCCTCGAGCGCTACCCGACGCCCGCCGCCCTCGCGGTGGCCCCCCTCTCGGAGGTCCTCACGGCCTGGCGGGGTCTCGGCTACCACCGGCGTGCCCGTGACCTCCAGCGCGCGGCCGGCATGATCGTCGAGCGCCATGACGGCCGGATCCCCACGGCGGTCGAGGACCTGCGCGCCTTGCCGGGCGTGGGGGAGTACACGGCGCGGGCCGTCGCGGCCTTCGCCTTCGGCGCCCACGTGGCCGTCGTCGACACCAACGTCGCTCGGGTCCTCGCCCGGGCGGTCGCCGGTCGGCCGCTCGCCGTCCGCGAGGCCCGCGAGGAGGCCGCGGCCCTGCTCGGGCGACGCGACCCGCGACGGTTCAATCAGGCGATGATCGACCTCGGCGCCCTCTTCTGCGCGGCGCGGCCCCGCTGCGGGGGCTGTCCCCTCGCGCGGGTGTGCGCCTGGCGCGCGGTGGGCGGCGAGGACCCGGCCCCGGCCAGCGCCCACGTCACGAGGCGCCAGGCGCCCTTCGCGGGCTCCGACCGGCAGTGGCGGGGTCGGGCGATCGAGCGCCTGCGCGACGGCCCGGCGACGACCTCTGAGATGCACCGCCACCTCGTGGGCCTCGAGCCCGCGCGCCGGCGTCGCGTCCTCGACGGCCTGATCGCCGACGGGCTCGTGACGCAGGCGCGTGAGGGGTTCGCCCTCGCGGGCGCCCCTAGGGTGGCGCGGTGACCGGCCCGAACGAGCACGACGCCCGGCGGGCCTTCGGCCACTTCGCGACGGGCGTGGTGATCGTGACGGCGGCCACGCCCGACGGGCCGGCCGGATTCACCTGCCAGGCCTTCGGGTCGCTCTCGGTCGACCCGCCGTCGGTCCTCTTCGCGGCGTCGAGGGCCTCGGCGTCGTGGGCGCGGATGCGGGCGGTCGGGGTGCTCGGGGTGAGCGTCCTGGCCGAGGATCACGAGGCCGTCGCCCGTCTTTTCGCGACGACCGGCGCCGACAAGTTCGCCGGGCGCGAGTGGCCCCGGGCCCCCGGGGGCTCCCCGCTGCTGGCCGGGGCCCTCGCGCACCTCGAGGGCCGGGTCCGACTGGTGGAGAGCCACGGGGACCACGACGTCGTGGTGGTCGACCTCGAGCACGTCGAGACCTTTTCGGGCGCCCCGCTCGTCTATTTCCGCAGCGCGTATCGTCACCTCGCCTGAGCGGCCGGGTTCGGTACGCTGCGTGGGGTGAGGTACGTGAAGCGACTGCGCCCTCGGGGTCGCTGGTGACTGTCCTTTTGGTCGTCCTCGTCGCGGTCGTGGTGATCGCCGTGCTCGGGGCGTTGGTGGCCCGAGTGCGCCGGGTGAGGCGCGGCGACGCTACCGCGCCGTCCGGCCCCGTGGAGGGCCGCCTCGTCGCGCCACCGCCGTCGCCCTACGAGACGTCGCGCGGCTTCCGGCTCCTCGAACCGGGCGAGTCGCCCCACCCCCGCGCGCCCACGACCCGGCCGCGCCTCGACCCCGAGCGCAGCTACATCTTCAGCGACGCCGCGGCGCCCGAGGAGGTCGTGCCCACCGCGCGGCGCCACAACGAGGCCTGGTTCCTCGCCCACTCCGCGCGCCGGTCCGGGCTCGTGCGCTGGGGCGCGGTTCTGCTCGGGGTCGTCGTGGTGGCGGCGCTCGTCGCGGCCGTCGTGGCGTACTACGTGCACCACGGGGCGACCGGCCCGTCGCACGGACTGGCTCTCGCGCGCGCGGCCCTACTGCTCTAGCGTGGCCTCGGGGGCGATCCGCGAGAGGATCCACGCAAGGACCTGGGCCTCGTCGCGCCAGGCGTCGTAGCGACCCGATGGCCCCCCGTGGCCGGCCCCCATCTCCGTCTTGAGGACCGCGTGGTTCTCGGGGTTGGCGTCACGCAGGCGAAGGATCCATTTGGCCGGTTCCCAGAACCCCACACGCGAGTCGTTGAGGCCCCCCGTGGCGTAGAGGTCGGGGTAGCGCACAAGACGTCCGTCTTGGTCGCGCTCGCGCACGTTGTCGTAGGGGGAGTAGCCCTTCATCGTCCGGTACGCCGTGGCGCTGGCGTCGGGGTTGCCCCACTCCTCCCACTCGCCGACCGTGAGCGGCAGCGAGTCGTCGAGCATGGTGGTGAGCACGTCCACGAAGGGGACCTCGGCGATGACCGCCCGAAAGAGCTCGGGCGCGGCGTTCATGACTGCGCCCATGAGGAGTCCCCCGGCCGACCCGCCCCGCAGGGCGAGGGTCGCCGGAGTGGTGAAGCCGCGCGCCACGAGGTCGCGGGCGACCGCGACGAAGTCGCTGAACGTCGTGGGCTTCTGGGCCAGTCGGCCCATCTCGTACCAGGAGCGCCCCATCTCGCCCCCGCCGCGCACGTGCGCGACGGCGAAGACGACGCCGCGGTCGAGCAGGCTTAGTCGCAGTGAGGAGAAACCGGGCTCGATCGAGATCTCGTAGCTGCCGTAGCCGTAGAGCAGGAGCGGCGAGGGCCCCACGGGACGCGGCGTGCCGTCGGGGTCGACGGACATCCGGTCGCGTCGGGCGACC
>JAKCEK010000178.1 GCA_021838005.1 Actinomycetes bacterium | reverse complement strand
AACAGCTCCATCAAGAAGAAGCTGAGGGCCGCGGTCACCATGCCGCCGACGGCGAAGGGCCGCGAGCCGAAGCGGTCCGACAGATAGCCCGACAGTGGCCCGGCGATGAGGAAACCCGCCGTGAGGGGCAGCATGAAGATCCCCGCCCACAGGGGCGTGCGCGCGAAGGTGTAGCCGTGCTCGGGCAGCCAGATGCCCTGGAGCCAGATGACCAGGATGAACATCAGCCCGCCCCGGCCGAGCGACGCGAAGAGGCTGGCCGCGTTGCCCGCGGCGAAAGGGCGGACCTTGAAGAGCTGGACGTTGAACATCGGCGCCTCCACCCGGGTCTCGACCCAGACGAAGAGCGCGAGCAGCGCCACGCCCCCGAAGAGGGCGGCGAGCACGAAGGGACTCGTCCAGCCCATCGGGTGCCCGCCGTAGGGCTCGATGCCGTAGACGATCCCCACGAGCAACGCGATGAGCCCGAGGGCGAAGATGGAGTTGCCGACCCAGTCGATCCGGGCGGCCCGGCGCACGCCGTTGTCCTTGAGGTTGATCATCCCCCAGATCGTCCCGAGGACCCCAACCGGGACCGAGATCAAGAACACCCAGCGCCAGTCGATCGGCCCGAGCAGTCCGCCGAGCACCAGGCCGATGAACGAGCCGGCGATCGCGGCCACCATGTTGGTGCCGAGCGCCAGGCCGCGCTGGTTCGGCGGGAACGCGTCGGTGAGGATGGCGGCCGAGTTCGCCATCAAGAACGCGCCGCCCACGCCCTGGAAGACACGCATGACGATCATGAAGACGGCCGCCGCGGAGCCGTGCATCCAGGTGATCGAGAGCATGACCGAGAAGACCGTGAAGAGCGCGAAGCCCAGGTTGTACATGCGCACGCGCCCGAAGATGTCCCCCAGCCGGCCGAAGCTGACGACGAGCACCGCCGTCACCAGCATGTAGCCCATCAGCATCCACAAGAAGTAGCCGGTGTTGCCGGGCAGCAGCGGGTTGAGCCGGATGCCCCGGAAGATGTCCGGCAGCGAGATGAGCACGATCGACGCGTCGATCGAGGCCATGAGCATCCCGAGCGTCGTGTTCGACAGCGTTGACCACTTGCCCTTGTAGGGGTCGGCGCCGACGGCGCGGGCGCTGGGCGGACCCGTCGTCGTCACACCGGTCGTCGTGGTCCACCCCTCGGAGTCGCGCGCAGGGTCTCTATTCTAACCGGGGGACCCGTGGTCGAGGTCGCGGCGAACCGGCGAGCGACTACTCCAGGGTGCGCGCGTCGAAGGACACGACCGCGTCGTTGAGGCTCACGACGGTGATCGGGGCGACCCTCTGGTGGCCGGCCGGACCGGGGCGCACCACCGTGCCGATCGCGACGAAGCCGACGGCGTGGCTCGCGAAGCTCATGGGGCCCTCGGTGATCGTGACCCCGACGACCCCGGTGCCGCGAAGGGCCAACGCGGCGTCCTGCATCCGGGTCATGGCCGTCTCGCGGGCCGCGTACATCGCCTCGGTGAAGTTGGTCAGCTCCACGTTCTGGGTCTGCTGGCCGAGGACGGCGCCGACCGAGCGGCGCGGCGCGAAGACGAAGCTCGCCCCGACGCAGAGTCCCACCGTCTCCCAACCGGCCATCGACAGCAGCGTGAAGTCCCGCCCCGAGAGGTCCGAGAGGAAGACCTCGTCCTCGGGGCGCGCGGGGGCCCCCACCGGCCGGACCGCACTGCCGACGAGGGCGACCTCGACGTGGGTGGGGTGCACCGCGCGCTCGATGCGCACGCCCACGACGCCGTGACCCCCGGCCCGGGCCGCCTCGCGGTGCAGCCGGGCGATGGCGTGGGCGACGGCGTGGCGGTGGGCCTCGTCCGCGGCCGTGATCTCGCCCTGGCCCCAGTTCCACCAGCCGACCGGGATCGAGACGAGCGAGACGCCGCTCACGAGCTCCACCGGCTCCCAGCCGATCGAGTGCAGGGCGAGCTCCTCGTCGATCGTGAGGTCCGAGGTCGTCGGCACCGATTCGGCCCCGGGCGCCTCGAGCGCGGCGACGGCGTGGCGCACCACGGCCTTGAGGTCGGGGGTCTCGGGGGTGGGCCTCACGAGAGGGCCACCGTGAGCCGGGGGACGGGCAGGGGAGTGAAGGGGGCGACCCGACGGACCCGGTTGCCCTTCAGGCGCACCTGGATCTCGAGGTCGCCGGGGCCGTGCTCGCGGGTGAGCACGTAGAGGTCGGCGCCGTGCAGGGCGTCGCCGTGGAGATCGGCGCGCACGCGGGAGCGCACGAGCTCGCGGGCGACGCCGTGGGCGCGCACGACCTGGTCGACCTCGGCGATCTGGCCGCCACCGGACCAGACGCCCCCGGTGCCCTCGAGCGCGTACTCGGTCACGCAGTTGGCCCAGACCCGCACCGAGGAGGTCGAGGCGACGGCCCCCACCGGCGCGTAGCCGGCCTCGAAGACCTTCGCGAGGCGCTGGCCGGCGAGGAACGTCGTCCAGGGGCTCCCCGTCGGGGCCGCGTGGCCCTGCACCCCTACGGCCGTGCCGCGCAGGTGGAACTCGGCGATCCCGGCCTCGACGAGGGGCGTCTCGGTGTCGACCACGCCCACCACGCCGTGGGCGCCGAGGGTGGTCGCCTCTTCGACCATGCGCGAGAGCGCGCTCGAAAAGCCAGTCCGCCAGGCCGCCTCCACCCAGGTCTGCTCGTAGTTCTGGCCCCAGGCCCGGTGCTCGCCCGAGACGAAGCCGTGGGGGCACTGGTACACCTCGGCGTAGCCGCCCGCGGCCACCGTGGGCGGGGTCATCGCCGCGGCGAGGAACCCGCCGCCGTAGTTGCCCCACTGCATCGCGCAGAATCCCTGGACGAGCCCGAGCGGCTCGAGGCCCATCGAGAGGCAGGCCGCGAAGTCGGCGACGCTCAGCCCCGAGGAGAAGGGGCCTCCGGCGAGGCGCCGACTCGCCGCCTCGGGGAGGTCGCTCGAGGGCGCCATCAGTGGTCGAGTGAGATGATCGTGACGGGCGTCACGAGGTCGACCGGGTCGGGGCCCTTGGTGACGGCGGTGCCCAGAGCCAAGAATTCGATGGTGTGCGAGCCCCACTGGTGGGACTTCTCCTCGAGGCGCACGCCCACGATCCCCGAGGCGCCGAGGCGGGTCGCCTCATCTTGCATGCGGGTCATGGCGAGCTCGCGGGCCTCGTAGAGGGCCTGGGTGAAGTTCGGCAGTTCGACGTTCTGGCCCGTGGTGCTCAGGGTCTGGCCGAGCCCGCGGTGGGCGATGTGGTAGACGCAGGTGCCCATGACGAGCCCCTGGGGGGCGTAGCCCGTCGAGTGCAGTGTCCAGAAGTCCTGGCCCGAGAGGTCCGAGGTGAAGGGCTTGCCCAGCGCGTTGCGCCGTGAGACCCCGTCCTCGGCCTTGACGGCGGTGCCCACCGCGATGAACTCGGCGGCGTCCTTGCCCCACTCGTAGTAGTTGACGTCGAGGCGCACGCCGACCACCCCGTCCGCGCCGAGCTCGGCGGCC
>JAKCEK010000177.1 GCA_021838005.1 Actinomycetes bacterium | reverse complement strand
GTCTGGCCGATCACGAACTCGTCGAGGAAGGCCGAGACCTCCCGCGGGGTGGGTAGGTCGTCGAGGACGAACTCCGGCCGGTCACCGAACTCGTCGGCGATGATGTCGTTGCACAGGTCGATGCACTCGTCGCAGATGTAGACGCTCGGGCCCGCGATCAACTTCTTGACCTGCTTCTGACCCTTCGCGCAGAAACTGCACTTGATGAGGTCGCTGCCCTCTCCGAACTTCGCCACGCCTACCTCCGACACGGACCGCCGCCCCATCCTACGGGTCGGCACCCGCCGAATCGGGAACCTACGGCCGGGTGGTGATGACCTCGTCGATCAGGCCGTATTCGACGGCCTCGGCGGCCCCGATGATGAAGTCGCGGTCGGTGTCTTTGGCGATGCGCTCGACCGACTGGCCGGTGTCGGCGGCCAGCATGTCGTTGAGCATGTCCTTCATCCGCAGGATCTCGCGGGCCTGAATCTCGATGTCCGAGGCCTGGCCCCCCACCCCGCCCCAGGGCTGGTGCAGGAGGATCCGCGCGTGGGGCAGGGCGTAGCGCTTGCCCTTCGCGCCCGCGGCCAGCAGCACCGCCGCGGCCGAGGCCGCCTGGCCGAAGCAGAAGGTCGACACGGCGGGCTTGATGTACTTCATCGTGTCGTAGACCGCGAGGAGACCGGTGATGTCCCCGCCCGGGGAGTTGATGTAGAGGTTGATGTCCTTGTCGGGGTCCTCGGACTCGAGGAACAGCAGCTGGGCACAGATCAGGTTGGCGATCGTGTCGTCGATCGGCGTGCCGAGAAAGATGATCCGCTCGCGGAGGAGCCGGCTGTAGAGGTCGTAGGCCCGCTCACCGCGGTTCGACGACTCGACGACCGTCGGGACGAGGTAGTTCTGGGCGCGGTGGGCGTCGTTCACGCGACCACCTTAGGCGTCGCCGTCGGCGGCCTGGTCCGAGGCGAGCAGGGCCGGGTCCACCTCCACCCCGTTGGGGTCAACGTAGGTCACGTGCTCGGTGAGCCAGCGCGACGCCTTCATCTTGGCGACTTCGGCTCGAAAGGCGACGGCCCGGCCCGTCTCGCCCAGATTCGCGGCCAGGGCCTGGGGTGTCGCACCCATCGCCTCGGCCGTCGAGGCCAGCTCGGCCTCGATCTCCTCGTCGGTCGGCTCGAGCCCCTCGGCCCGGGCGACGGCGCGCAGCCCCAGGTCGACCCGAACCGCCCGACGGGCGTCCGCGCGCAGGGTCTCGAGAAGCTGCTCGGGGTCTTGGCCGGTCATCTGGAGGAATGTCTCGAGGGTGAGGCGCTGCTGCTCGAGGCGGTGGCTGAGGTCGTGGAGCCGCGAGCCGGTCTCGTCCTCGACGAGGGAGTCGGGGACGACGTCCTCGGGTACCAGGTCCGAGAGGGCGATGAGGGTTGCGTCGCGCTGGGAGAGCTGGGCCTCGACGACGCGCCGACGACGCAGCTGGTCGACGACGGCGTCGCGCATCTCGACCGCGCTCGGCCACTCGGTGTTCTCGGCGACCCACTCGTCGCTCACCTCGGGCAGTTCACGCTCGTGGACCTGCTTGAGGTTCATCGTGTAGGTCGCCACCTGGGAGGGTCCGAGCGGGCCGTTCACCGTGAGGTCCTCGCCCGCGCGCAGTCCCAGAATCAGCTCGTCCACCCCGTCGGTGAGCGACCCCGAGCCCACGGTGTACATGTAGTCGCGCATCACCAGGGGCTCGGCATCCCCCTCGCCCACCGGAGCGATGGCGACGTCCATCGTCACGAGGTCGCCGGTGACGATCGGGCGCTCGACGTCTTTCAAGACGGCGTCGGTCTCGCGCAGCCGGTCGATCTGGGCGTCGACCTCCTCGTCGGTCACGACCGGCGAGGGAATGGTCACGCGCAGGTCCCGGTGGCCCGTGATCTCGACCTCGGGACGGACCTCGACGTTCGCCTCGAAGGCCAGGGGCCCCTCTGCCTCGCCGGCCGTGATGGTGATGTCGGGCTGGGCGATCGGGTCGATGAGCGTCTCGGAGACGGCCCGCGCGTAGAAGTCGGGCAGGGACTCGCGGATGGCCTCCGAACGGAGGCCCTGGACGCCCCCGAGGTGGGCGATGAGGACGTTCTTCGGTACCTTGCCCTTGCGGAAGCCCTTGATCGAGACCTGACGCGAGAGCTTTCGGGCGGCGTCGTCGAGGGCCGACTCCATCTCCCCCTCGTCGACCTCGACCGACAGCTTGACGTGGTGGTTCTCAAGAGGGGTGGCGGTGGCCTGCATAGGAGCGCCCAGCCTACCGGCTTCCCACCGGCTAGATCATGACGACGAGGCCCTCGACGAAGCTGCTCACCAGGGCGGGGTCACCGCGCACGGTCGTTGACGGGTCCCCGAGGAGACGCGACGCCTCGACGCGCCCCGCGGCCCGGCGCCAGAAGAGCGCCGTCGTGGTCTCGAGCGCACTCTCGGCGCCCTCCTCGGGCGCGAGCGCCACCCCCCGGGCGCCCACGACCCCGACCACGTAGCGCACGGGGTGCTCGCCGCTCAGCTCGACGGCGAGGCGCGAGCCCTCGGGCGCCGCGACGCGCCGGCCGAAGACGAAGGGCAGTGCGGCGCCGAAGCGACCGAGGACGAGTCCCTCGCCCGGACCGTGGTCGTCGCCCTCGACGCCGAGGGCGTCGCGCACGTCACCGAGGTGGATCCAGCTGTCCAGCACGCGGGTCTCCATGAAGCGGTGGTAGGGCCGTTCACCCTCGGGGCTCCAGCCCACCTTCTCCCACTCCTCGTCCGAGAGTCCGCGCAGGCGCGCGAGCGAGCCCGCGGTCGTCGCCGTGAAGGCCCCCAGCAGCTCCTTGAGGGGACGGCGCCGCCAGTGGGCCGCGACCGCCTCGTTGATCTCGCCGACGGCGTTCCTCACGTAGTCGGGGTACGGGCCCTCGTGCTCGGGGAGGGCCCCACCCTGGAGCATCCGCTCGAAGCCCACGAGGTGGGCGAGCACGTCGCGCACGCTCCAGCCCGCACAGGCCGTCGGCGCGTCGAAGTCCTCGGCTGGCCGGTCGGCGAGGACGTGCTCCATCGACTCCCACGTCTCGGCCAGGGCGTCCACGATCCACCCGTGCGTCGTGGCCATCACCCCTCCTCACGTCGCAGCCCGCGCCGCGACCGTACTACCGGCCCGCGGGCCCCCTCGACCGACGGGTGGGCGTAGTAGCGTCGGCGGGCGCGGGGCGTAGCGCAGCTTGGTTAGCGCGCGTGCTTTGGGAGCACGAGGTCCCCGGTTCGAATCCGGGCGCCCCGACGACGTGACGACCGGGCTCCGCGTCGACGACTCGTGGTGCTGCGGTCTTCAGGTGCGCTTGCGGCCGATCGCCAGGCTCGACAGCGCCAGGGCGATGCCCACGGCGAAGATGACGCTGCCGAAAACGAAGACCTGGGGCGGGATACCCACCCGCGTGGAGGCGTAGATGAGCACCGGGAACGGTGAGCTCGTGCCGCTCACGAAGTTAGAGGTGACGAAGTCGTCGATGGAGAGGGCGAACGCC
>JAKCEK010000176.1 GCA_021838005.1 Actinomycetes bacterium | reverse complement strand
CTCTATGGACGGCTACGCCCTGCGCGCGGCTGACACCCTCAGGGCGCCGGCTCGACTGCGACTCGTAGAGGCCGTCTTCGCCGGCCACGCCGCGACCACGTCGGTGGGCCCGGGCGAGGCCGCGCGCATCATGACCGGGGCCCCCGTGCCCCCCGGGGCCGACAGCGTCTGTCGCCAGGAGGACACCACGCGCGACGGCGACACGGTCGAGGTCGGCCGTCGCGTCGCCCTCGGCGAGTCGATCCGCCGGACCGGGGAGGACGTGACGATCGGCCAAGAGCTCCTCGTCGCCGGTGACGTGGTGACCCCGGCCCACCGGGGCGTCCTCGCCGGCCAGGGGCGGACCCACCTGCGGGTCCACCCCCGGGCGCGCGTCGGGGTCTTGTCGACGGGCGACGAGCTCGTCGACGAGGGCCCTCTCGGCCCCGGCCAGATCCGCGACACCAATCGGCCCACCCTGCTCGCCGCCTTGGGCGCCGAGGGCTTCCGCCCCGTCGACCTCGGCCACGCCGCGGACCGTCCCGAGGCGGTCGCGGCGGCCCTGCGACGCGGCGTCGAGACCTGCGACGCGGTCATCTCGACCGGCGGGGTGAGCGTCGGCGACGCCGACTTCGTCAAGGGGGCCGTCGCCGAGCTCTGCGCCGACCGGTCCTGGTCGATGCGGGTCGCGATGCGCCCGGGCAAGCCCTTCACCTTCGGCCGCGCGCCCGGGGGCCAGCCCCTCTTCGCCCTGGCCGGCAACCCCGTCTCGACCCTCGTGGGCTTCGAGGTCTTCGTGCGCCCCGCGCTGCGCGCCCTCGCCGGCCACCGCGACCCCGACCGTCCCCGGGTGGAGGGGCTCTGCGACGTCGCGCTCGCCCGCCGGCCCGACGGGCGCACCCACCTCGTCCACGTGAAGGCCGCCTTCGGCCCCGACGGCCGGGTGCACGTCGTGGCGGCCGCCCGCCTGGGGTCGCACCTGCTGCACGCGGTCGCCTCGTGCAACGCGCTCGCCGTGCTCGACGACGGCGACGGCGTCGCCGCGGGCGCTCCCGTGCCGCTCCTCCTGCTCGGGCCCGTGCCCGGGGTGTGATGGCGCGCCTCCTCCTCCTCGGACCGGCCCGCGAGGCGGCCGGCACCCGTGAGGTGACGCTCGAGGGCGCGACCGTCTCGGCCGTGCTCGAGGCGGCGCGCGCGCGCTTCGGCGAGTCGTTCGCCGCGGTGCTCGCGACGAGCCAGGTCTGGGTGAACGGGGAGCCGGCCGACCCCGAGCTCCCGGTCGCCCCCTACGACGAGGTCGCCGTGCTCCCCCCGGTCTCGGGCGGGTGAGGGGCGTCGCCGCCCCCGAGCAGGTCGAGCGCGTGGGGGACGACCTCGATAACGGCCTCGAGGCACTCGAGCGCCCCGCGCGGCGACCCCGGCAGGTTGAGCACCAGGGCCCGCCCGAGCGTCCCGGCCCGCGCCCGGGAGAGTCGGCCTAGGGGGCTCGCGAGACGCATCGCCTCGGCGAGGCCCGGCGCCTCGCGCTCGAGCGCGGCGAGAGTCCCCTCGGGGGTCTGGTCGCGCGGGGAGAACCCCGTCCCGCCGGTCGTGACGATGAGCCCGGTGAAGCCCCCACTGAGCGCGCGCAGCGCCCCTTCGACCCACGAGGCCCCGTCGGGGACCGCGCGCACCTCGACGACGGCCAAGCCGGCGGCCTCGAGCCGCGACCGCAGCGCCGGTCCGGCGAGGTCCTCGCGCTCGCCCCGGGCGAGCGAGTCCGAGACCACGAGGACCTTCGCGAGGTGGGTCACGCCCGCAGCGTAGGCCGCGGCGCGAGGGCCCCGTCTAACCCCCGGCCATCGCCCCGATCACGACGAAGGGCTCGCGGCCCGAGACGACCGCCTCGGGCAGGGGCCGGTCGGGCGGATCGTGGCTGAGGTCCTCCTCGCAGGCGAAGAAGCGCACGAAGGCCCGACGGGCCTTCGTCTCGGGGTTGCGGACCGTGCCCACGAGGACCGGGTAGCGGGCCTCGAGCTCGTCGAGGACGCGCTCGGTCGTCACCGGCGCGCCGACCTCGAGGGTCACCTCGCCGGTGACCCGCGCGAGGGTCTTGAGGTGCGCCGGGATGACGACGCGGATCTCGCTCACGCCAGGGTCTGGACCTCGACCGAGAGCACCCGGGGCAGGTTCGAGGCGACGGCCTGCCAGGAGTCGCCGCCGTCGGGCGAGGCGAAGACCTGCCCGCCGGTCGTGCCGAAGTAGACCCCGCACTCCTCGAGCCGGTCGACGGCCATCGCGTCGCGCAGCACGTTCACGTAGCAGTGCTCCTGGGGCAGGCCCCGGGTGAGCGGCTCCCACTCGCCCCCGCCGCTGCGGCTCCTATAGACCCGCAGCGCCCCGTCGGGCACGTAGTGGACCGAGTCGCTCGTGATCGGCACGAGGTAGACCGTCTCGGGCTCGTGGGCGTGGACGTCGATGGCGAAGCCGAAGTCGGTGGGCAGGTCGCCGCTCACCTCGCGCCAGGAGTCGCCGGCGTCGTCGCTTCGCATCACGTCCCAGTGCTTCTGCATGAAGAGCGTCTCGGGCCTCGAGGGGTGCAGGGCGATGCGGTGCACGCAGTGGCCGACCTCGGCGTCCTCGTCGGGGATCTCCCCCGAGGCGAGACCCCGGTTCTTCGGCTGCCAGGTGGCCCCGCCGTCGTCGGAGCGAAAGACCCCCGCCGCGGAGATGGCCACGTAGAGGCGCTGGGGATTGGTCGGGTCCTCGATGATCGTGTGCACCGCCATGCCGCCGGCCCCGGGCTGCCAGCGCGAGCCGGTGCCGCCGTTGCGCAGCCCCGAGAGCTCGCCCCAGCTGGCCCCGCCGTCGGTGGAGCGAAAGAGCGCCGCGTCCTCCACCCCGGCGAGCACCGTGTCGGGGTCGCGCAGCGAGGGCTCGAAGTGCCAGACGCGCGCGAACTCCCAGGGGTGGGGCGTGCCGTCGTACCACTGGTGGGTGCCGGGAACGCCCTCGTAGGTGAACTGGTTGTCGACCGTGTCCCAGGTCGCGCCACCGTCGTCAGAGCGCTGGACGATCTGGCCGAACCAGCCGGTCGACTGGGAGGCGTAGACCCGGTTCGGGTCGACCGGCGAGCCCTTCACGTGGTAGATCTCCCAGCCCTCGAAGAACGGACCCGCGATCGTCCAGTCCTTGCGCGTCGCGTCCGCCGTCATCACGAAGGCACCCTTGCTGGTGCCGACCAGTACCCGCACCCCGCTCATGCGTGTCTCCCCCCGTCGGGCCGACGGCCCGGCGGCCCATCGTACGCCGCACGCCACGGCGGCGACGGGTCCGCTCAGACGGCCCGGGCGGGCGCGGCGCGACGAGGTGCCCGACCCGATCGCGCCGCGCAGCCGGCGCGGCGGCCGGTTGCCGGTGTAGAGCCAGACCCCGAGAGAGGCGACAATCGGCGTGTCCACCACGATGTGGACGAGATCGACGAGGGGGACGTTCACCAGCTCGCCCACCGAGTCCAGCCTGCCCCGCAGCCAGAGGGCCGCCGAGCCCAGGTAGGCCGCGAGGGTCCCGGCGAGCGCGGC
>JAKCEK010000175.1 GCA_021838005.1 Actinomycetes bacterium | reverse complement strand
CCCGTCACTCGTCGCCCACGTCGAGTAGCGCGCCAACGCGTCGCGCAGCGCCGCCGGGGTCGACCGCGACGACCTCGGCGTGACCGAGGTGGCGAAGGTCGGGACGCCGACGACCGCGACCGCGGCCCGACCCTCGCCCCCGGGGCCCACGAGCGACGTCGCCGGGGGCCACTTCGGGTCGGGGGTGGCCGGCACGGGCCCATGTTAGGCACCGACCACGCCCCGCCGCGGGTCCGGGTGCTCGATTCATCCACCGAGACGAGTCGGCCGACGAGTGGGGCTAGCGCTCGACGACGCGCACGCCCGGCGCGGCCGACTCGGGCTCGGGCTCGGGCTCTTCGATGAACGAGGGCACGGGGGTCGGCTCGAGCTCCTGGTGGACGTCCTCGGGGTACGCCGGGGTGGGTTCGGCGAGGTACTCCCCCTCGTCGGTGCGCACCACCAGGTTCGGTGTCTTGCGCTTCCCGGCACCGTGGACGCCCTGGAGCTCCTTGCAGATCCTGTAGGTGATGGGGTACGCGACGAAGGGTGAGATAAGGACGATGACGCGCATCGCCCACAGCACCGTATTGAGCGAGATGTGAAAGAAGTTCGCGATCACGTCGGTCGAGCTCGCGATGAACAGCGCGCTGAGCAGGGCCAGCACCGCGACGCCCGCGGCGGTGCGCTTGGGCCGCAGGCTCGGCCGGTCCAAGAGGTGGTGGATCGCGTGGTCACCGGTGACCCGGCGCTCCAGCGCGGGCCAGGCGTAGGCCAGTCCGAAGAGCAACCCGGGGAAGATCACCGCGGGGATGGTGACCTCCAGGGGGATCGTGTGGCCAAAGCCCATGAACGACCACGAGGGGAAGATGCGCAGGGCCCCGTCGAGAAAGCCCATATACCAGTCGGGCTGGACCGCGTAGGAGATGCGCGCGGCGTCGTAGGGGCCGAACTGCCAGATCGGGTTGATCTGGGCGAACGCTCCGAGCAGGGCAATGACCCCCGACACGCCAAAGAGGTAGCCCGTGGTCTTGGCCATGAACACCGGGAACATCGGCGAGCCGACGACGTTGTTCTCCTCCCGGCCCGGCCCCGGGAACTGGGTGTGCTTCTGGCGCACCAGCAGGGCCAGGTGGGCCCCGACGAGTCCGAGGATCACGAGCGGGATGATCAGCACGTGGAGGATGAAGAACCGGGGGATGATCGCCGTGCCCGGGAAGTTGCCGCCGAAGACCCAGAACGCGAGGTAGGTGCCCACGAGGGGGATCGAGAGCATGATCGAGTAGGCGATGCGAATGCCGGTGCCCGAGACGAGGTCGTCGGGCAGCGAGTAGCCGAGGAAGCCGTTGGCGATCGCGAGCGTCAACAGCGTCACCCCGATCGTCCAGTTGAGCTCACGGGGCTTGCGGAAGGCGCCGGTGAAGAAGATCCGCGCCATGTGCACGACCAGGGCCCCGACGAAGATGTCGCAGGCCCAGTGGTGCATCTGGCGCATCAAGAGCCCGGCGCGTACCGTGAACGAGAGGTCGACCGTCGAGGCGTAGGCCTGGGTCACCTTCTGGCCCACCAGGGGCAGGTACGGGCCGTGGTAGGTGACAATGGCCGAGCTGGGAATGTAGTAGAAGGTCAAGAAGACGCCGGTAACGAGCAGGACGAGGAACGAGTAGAGCGCGATCTCGCCGAGCATGAACGACCAGTGGTCGGGGAAGATCTTGTCGAGGAAGGTCCGCCCGCCCTTGGCCACGCCCAGGCGGTCGTCGAGCTCGTTGACGACCTGGCCCAGTCGTCCGTAGCGTCCCGCGCCGCTGCGGCGCGCGCGCTTGGTGGTCGTAGCGCCCGCGACGTCGCTCATGAGCGCCCCCGTTCCCAGAAGCCCGGGCCCACGGGCTGGTCGTAGTCCGCCTGGGCGCGCAGGTAGCCCTCGGCGTCGATGTACAAGGGCAGCTGGGGCAGCGGACGCGGGGCCGGTCCGAACGTGGGTATCGCCCCGTCGGTCACGTTGAACATCGACTGGTGGCACGGGCAGACGAGCATCTGCAGCTGCTGCTCGTAGAGACCCACCGGGCACCCGAGGTGGGTGCAGAGCTTGGAGTAGGCGACGTAGCCCTTCGGCCCCCAGGTCGCCCGACCCTTCTGGGTCACGTAGTTCTCGTTGGAGAGGCGGATCAGCACGGTCTGGTCGACGGCCTGTCCCCGGTCGGTGTTCTCGGTCCCCTCGGGAAAGACCGTGACGATCGAACCCACGGCGAGGTCGCCCTCGAAGATGCGCCGGCCCGTCTGGTCGACGAGGTACGACCCCTTGCGCCAGTCGGTGTGAAAGAGCGTGCCCTTGGGCAGCGGCCCGAGACTGCGCAGGAGCGGGAACAGCGCGACGATCCCGAAGATGCCCATCCCGCCGCCGAGCAGGCCCCCGAGCAGCGGACGGCGCTTGATGATCGAGGCGCCGCGATCCACCAGGACCGAGGCGAGGGCCTCACGCTCCACCTCGTCGTTGGCCAGCGGGTGGCGCTCTTCGACGAAGGGGCCCCGGGGCATGAGGTACTTGCCCCAGGCGATGAGCCCCAGTCCGAGGAAGAGCAGTCCCCCGCCCAAGGTCGCGCCGAGGATCCACGGCTTCGCGTTCACCCAGAAGGCCGCGCCGAAGCCAGCGGTGCAGAGGGTGCCCACGACCATGAGCGCGGCGATGACCGCCTCGACGACGTGCGGGTTGCGCGCCGAGGGCTCGAGGTGCGGGTCGTCGGCGCGCAGGCCGGCGAGGGCGACCGGGGTGCGGGACTCGTCGCTCACGCGCGCTCTCCGATCCAGTAGGCGATGAGGGCGAGGAGGCCGACGCCGATCACCAGGGCGACGAAGCCCTCGGCCACCGGACCGAGCTGGCCGAGCCCGAAGCCTCCGGGGTTCTGCGGGTGCTGGATGTACTCGGTGACGTAGGCCACGATGTCGTTGACCTGCTGGTCCGAGAGGTTGCCCGTGAAGCGCGGCATGTTGGCGGGGCCGGTGCGGATCGCCTCGGCCACCTGGTAGGCCGGGATGTGGCGCAGCGACGGCGCGAAGGTGGAGTAGGCCAGGGCGTCGCCGTCACCCTCGATGGTGTGGCACGCGGCGCAGTTCAGCGCGAACAGGGCCATGCCCGTCGCCACGTTCGCCCGATGGAGGTGGGGGTCCGGGATGTAGGGGTAGCTGGGCGAGAGCGAGTTGACCCAGGCCGCGATGGCCTCGGCCTGGGTCGGGGTGAGCCGGGGCTGGCCCCGCGGGGCCTGCACCGAGGTCGGGTCGGCCGCGGGCATGCGGCCCGAGACGACCCAGAAGTCGATCGTCGCCGGCCCGAGGCCCACCAGGTTCGGGTACGCGCCCACCGTCCCGGCGGCCGGCACGCCGTTGGCCTTCGTGCCGTGGCACGACGCGCAGTTCTCCATGTAGAGGGCCTCGCCCAGTTGGGTGAGCGCGGACGAGGGCGCGTTGTAAGTGATCCACTTGTCACCGTAGGAGATGATCTGGCCGCTCGCGTTGCGCGTGACCTGGCTCGAGTTCGGGGTGCCCGCGTTGTGGCGGGTCGTCTGGAACGGC
>JAKCEK010000026.1 GCA_021838005.1 Actinomycetes bacterium | reverse complement strand
AGGGCCCGGAACAGAGATCCCGAGTGCCGTAGCCCCCCATGACTCTCCAACGTCTTGACCTTGCCAACGGCGCCGAGGCTCCCCGGCGGGTGCCCGGACTCCTCGTCAGTCGGTGCGCTCGCGGGGGAACAACCCGGCGCTACTCGACCACACGAGACGTGGATCGTCGGCGGCGGTCGAGGCAACGCACTCTCGTGTGACGAGGAGCGCTCGTCGTCGCGCGACCCCGAGGGACGATCTTCCCCGCGGAGGAACCCACCCCTCGTTCGGCGTCGCCCCGGCGGGGGACTTGACGGACCGGGGTACCTCGTTATCCTTCATCGGCTGCGACGAAGTGGGGGGAGTCGCTCGCCCGCGGTGAGGGGACCGCCAGGCCGTGATCGTCCCGTGTCGCGCCACCAACGACGCACGCCTCGAGCCGGGCCGTCGCCGTTAAGGTGACCGCAGTGCACGGTCGGGGCCTCCGTGCAGCAGCGCTCGGGTCCGGCAAGGGGGAGCGATGACGACGGTGGTCGCTCGTCGTCGACACTCCGCGAGGTCCACCTCGTGAGAGTCACGGCGAGGTCAATTCGGCACTATCGCGACGCGCCCAACGCGTTCGCCCGAGAGTTGTTCGCGCCACTCCCACCCCGGTACGACGCACTCGCGACGCTGTTGTCCTTCGGTCAGGACCCCCGTTGGCGAGCGGCCATGGTCGAGCCCGTGGCCGCCGCCCGACCCGCTCTCATCCTCGACGTCGCGTGCGGCCCGGGTGCGGTGACCCGACGACTCGCGAGGGAGACCTCGGCCCGAGTCGTCGGGATCGACCTCAGTGAACCGATGCTGCGCCAGGGCGCGGCGGCCATCGCGTCAGCCGGCCTCAACGAACGGGTCGCACTCGTCGTCGCTCGCGGTGAGCAGCTGCCCTTCCCCGACGCGACGTTCGATGCGCTGACCTTCACCTACCTCCTGCGCTACGTCGAGGACCCAGCGGCGACGCTCGCGGAGCTCGCCCGAGTGGTCAAGCCCGGGGGGCCGATCGCGAGCCTCGAGTTCGCCGTCCCCGCGCGGCCGGGTTGGTGGATCGCCTGGTGGCTTTACACCCGAGCGGTGCTGCCCGTCGCGGGCTTCGCCGTCGGGGGACGGGCGTGGTGGAACGTCGGGCGGTTCCTCGGCCCGAGCATCTCGGCGCACTACCGTCGCTATCCGATTTCCTGGACCGAGCGGGCCTGGCGCGACGCGGGCATCACCGAGGTGAGGACCCGCCGGATGAGCCTCGGGGGCGGACTCGTCATTTCGGGCGTTCGATCGGACGTCGAGTGACCGCGCACACTCGTCCCGATCTCTCGACGCGAGGCCCCGCCTTCTACGCCGCGCCGAGACTGCTGCAGTCGCGCCGGGCGCGGGAGTGGTGGACGGTGCTGCACCCTCCGTACACGGCCCTGCACCTCTCGCTCGTGACGATCGGCGCCTGCCTCAGTGCACCGACCAACGCGGTCACGCTGGTCGCGACCCTCGGCGCGTTCCTCCTCGCGGTCGGCGTGGCCGCGCACTCTCTCGACGAGCTGCACGGGCGCCCACTCGCGACCTCCATCCCCGGGTGGCAACTCGTCGCCGCCTCGAGCCTCGGCCTCGGCGGCGCCGTCGCCTTAGGCGTCGTGGGCATGGTCGTCGTCAGCCCCTACCTCGCGGTCTTCATCGTGGTAGGCGTCGCCGTCGCACTCGCCTACAACCTCGAGCTGCTCGGTGGCCGCCTGCACACCGGTACCGTCCTGGTCCTCAGCTGGGGGGCCTTCCCGGTGCTGACCGCGTACTTCGCCCAGCACGGGACCCTGAGTGCCGGTGCCGTCGGAGCCGCCATTTTCGGTGCGCTGCTCGCGCGGATCCAGCGACAGCTCTCGACCCCGGCGCGCGTGCTCCGACGCCGGACTCGTGCGGTCGTCGGGACGATCGAGTACCCGGACGGGCAGTCGCACCCCATCACGCGGGCGTCGCTCCTCGCGCCCTTGGAGGACGCGCTCCGTTCCCTGTGCTGGGCCGGGCCCGTCCTCGCCCTCACCCTGGCCGTCGTGCGGTTCACCTAGGCGCGAGTCCTCGCGGCGCGATGGCGCCGGGCCCCGCCGCGGGGGCTCGGTGGCGTCATCCCAGAGACGGGTAGCGAGAAGGGCCCGGCCCGGTCGTGGACTCACGCACCCCGCCGAACCTCGCGCGACGGGGCTCGGCCGGCGGTTGCGTCGGCCCCCGACCCGTCCGCCACGGCCCTCGAGCCGCGCCGGGACCTCAGCGCGTGCACCTCACGTCCGCTCGAGACCGTCTCGTCGTGGGGCCGCCACGCTCGTCCCCGCTTCTCGTAGGGGCGCGCCTTCGAGCGACCCCGACCCCTAGGCTCGGCTCGCCCCAGCGCAGCGCCCGTCCCGAGGAGGTTCCATGCCCGTCGCCCCCGACATCACGCGGCTTATCGGCCACACCCCGCTGGTTCGCCTCAACCGGCTCACCGAAGGCCTCGACGCCACCGTCCTGGTGAAGCTCGAGTACTTCAACCCCTCCGGCTCGGTCAAGGACCGCGCCGCGCTGGCCATGGTCGAGGCGGCCGAGAAGGACGGCCGGCTCGCCCCGGGGGGGCTCATCGTCGAGCCCACCAGTGGGAACACCGGGATCGCCCTGGCGATGATCGCGGCCGCCCGCGGGTACCGGTGCGTCTTCACGATGCCCGCGTCGATGAGCGCCGAGCGCCGAGCGCTGCTGCGCGCCTTCGGCGCCGAGCTCGTCCTCACCCCAGCCGCCGAGGGCATGAGTGGCGCGATCTCCACCGCCGAGGCGATAGCCCACGAGCGAGGCGGCTTCATGCCCCAGCAGTTCGACAACCCGGCCAACCCTGAGACCCACCGCGTCACCACGGCCGAGGAGATCTGGGCCGACACCGGGGGCGAGGTCGACGTCGTGGTCGCGGGCGTCGGCACCGGGGGGACCATCACCGGGATCGCCCGGGGGCTCAAGCCCCGCCGACCCGGGCTGCGCGTCGTGGGGGTCGAACCCGCGGAGTCCGCCGTCCTCTCGGGCGGGCCGAAGGGTCCTCACCCGATTCAGGGCATCGGCGCGGGATTCGTGCCGGCGAACTACGACGGCTCTCTCGTCGACGAGGTCCTCCAGGTCGACGGCCCCCGCGCCCTCGAGACGGCCCGCGCCCTCGCCCGTCACGAGGGGCTGCTGCTCGGCATCTCGTCGGGCGCGGCCGTCGCCGCGGCGCTCGACGTCGCCCGGCGCGACTCGTCGAGCGGCCTCACGATCGTTGCCGTGGCCGCCTCCTTTGGCGAGCGCTACCTGTCGACCCCGCTCTTCGCCGGGCTCACCGACGACCCGGCGTGATGCTCGCGCGACTCGCCGAGGACCTCACCGCGGCACTAGACCGCGACCCCGCGGCGCGCTCGCGTCTCGAGGTCGCCCTCACCTACCCGGGGGTCCACGCCCTGTGGGCCCACCGCGTCGCGCACTGCCTGCACCCTCGCCGACCGCTCCTCGCCCGGGTCGTCGCGTCCGCGGCGAGGGTCCTCACCGGGGTGGACATCCACCCCGGCGCCTCGCTCGGGCGTCGGGTCTTCATCGACCACGCCATCGGCGTCGTGATCGGTGAGACCGCCGTCGTGGGCGACGACGTCACCCTCTTCCACGGAGTCACCCTCGGCGGGCTCGGTCACACCCCGGGACGGCGCCACCCGGTGGTGGGCGACCGCGTCCTCATCGGCGCCGGCGCGACCCTGCTGGGGCCGATCACGGTGGGTGACGACGCTCGGGTGGGCGCCAACAGCGTCGTCCTCACCAACGTCCCCCCGGGCGCGACCGTCGTGGGCTCACCGGCTCGCGTCGTGCGTTCGGCGCCGACGGGAGTGGGCGACGGCGGGGGGCCCGCAGCCGCCGACTCGTGAGCCCTTCGCCCGACCGGGCGGCTCGCGGGCTGACGCGTGACGCACCCGAGTGGGCACCGCCGCCGCGAAGCGACCGCTGACTAGTGCTCCCGCGCGCTGGTCCGGCCGGCGACGAGGTCCATGACGCCCTCGAGGGGCAGCTCGGCCCCGTCGAGGCGCCAGCGCTCGTACTCCGCTCCGAGACCCCGTCGCAACGAGTCCGCGATCTCGTCGTACATCACCCGCTCGCGGGGCGTCCAGACGTACCCGCCGTAGTTGACCCACTCGTCGAGGTGGGCGTCGACCGCGCCGATGAGGGCGGCGGCCCTCTCGAGGTCACCGCGGTACCTCGCCGCCGCCGCGCCCGCCAGCGCCGCCGACCCGACGAGCCCGGTCATGGAGTCGTGGCTCTTCATCCAGCGCACGATGGGCCTCAGGTACTCGTCGACCCGCTCGGGCTCTCCGCCGAGCGCGTAGGTGATGGCGAGATTCGCCGAGACGACTGAGTAGAACCCCTGGGCGCCGATCTCGCGGGCCAGCTCCAGGGCCTCGAGGTTGATCGCCAGGGTGGCCTCCAAGGGACTCCCGTCCATCATGGCCGTGAGGCTGAGATGGATGAGGACGGTACAGACGTCAATGAGGCTGCCCGCCCGCCGGAAGCACTCGATCGCTCGTCGACGCCAGTGGTCACCCTCGCTCCACTCCTCCGGGGTTCCCGACCCGCTCAGGGGGAGTCGAGCCATCGCGAGGTGGGCGCAGCCGGCGATGACGTCGTCACTCGACGTCGCGGCGAGGGACTCGATCCGCGCGGTGTCGACCTCGTCGGCCCCTTCGCTGAGCCCCCGGCGGAGGTTGACCAACCCCTGGAGTGCTCGCAGCTCGGTCTCCTCGTCGCCCGCCTCGCGCGCCACCTCCACGACGCGTTCGAGGTCGCGCACCACCTCGCGCAGCGTCTCCTCGTCGGCGATCCTCGACGAGCGCTCCATGACGCCCTCGAACAGGATCCGCGCGCGCACGTCGGCGGGCGCCTCGTCGACGTGCTCGAGGGCGGCCGCGAGGAGGTCGCGCACGTCCACCCGCGCCGTCGAGGCGATGTACATCATCAGGTTCGCGAGGAGACCGAGTCCGTCCACGGCGCCGCCCGGCGTATCCAGGAAGAACAGCGCAGCGGCCCGCAGGTTCCCCCACTCGAGGTCGAGCCGGTGCATCCACTCGGCGGTCCGGCCGTGGGTGAGCGCGACGCGTCCCTCGGCCGACCGGGCGAGGAAGTGGCCGGCGTGGCGAGTGCGCGCGTCGGTCACCTCCTCGGAGCCTTCTGCGACGAGCGCGTCCACGCAGAACTGGCGCACCGTCTCGAGCAGTCGGTAGCGCACCGACTCGCGATCGCGCTCCGCGCCCACGAGGCTCTTCGAGACGAGCGACCCCACGACCTCGTCGACGTCGAAGGCCTCGAGGTCGCCGGTGGCGCACACGACCTCGGCGGCCGCGAGGTCGAAACCGTCGACGAAGACGGTGAGTCGACGCAGCACCCGCCGCTCGACCTCGTTGAGCAGGTCGTAGGACCACGCGATTGCCGCGGCCAGCGTCTGCTGGCGGGGCAGGGCGTTACGGCTCCCACCGGTGAGCAGACGGAACCGCTGGTCCAGTCGGTCGTGCAGGTCGGTGAGCGACATCGACGCCGTACGCGCGGCGGCCAGCTCGATCGCGAGGGGTATCCCGTCGAGACGCCGGCAGACCGAGGCCACGAGCCGCGCGCCGTCGTCGGTGAGGGCGAAGCCTCGATCGTGGGACCGCGCCCGCGCGACGAAGAGGTCGATCGCGTCGTGGCCGACCACGTCGGCGACGGTCTCGGCGTCCGAGGGCGCCAGGCCCATCGAGCGCACCCGAATCACCTCCTCGCCCCCGACGCCCAATGGCTCGCGCGAGGTGGTGAGGATCCGTACCCGGGGCGCGCCGCGTCCGACGAGCTCGGCGACCTTGGCCACCTCGTCCACGACGTGCTCGCAGTTGTCGATGATCACGAGGGCGTCCAGGCCCCGTAGGGCCCGGACCAGGGTCGCCTCGAGGGACTCGAGGGCGTCGGGCTGCACCCCGAAGACGGTGAGGATGGCGGGGATGACGTCCTCGGGATTCGTGAGGGGGGCCAGCTCCACGAGCCACACCCCGTCGCCCGGATCCTCGAGCAACTCGGCGGCGGCCTGGAGGGCGAGTCGGGTCTTGCCGGCGCCACCGGCGCCCGCCAGGGTGGTCAGGCGCGACCCCCGGACTCGCGCCACCACTTCGGCCACCTCCTCCGCGCGCCCGACGAACGGGCTGAGTGAGGCCGGGAGGTTGTTCGCGAGCTCGGGGTTGTCGAGGGATCGAAGCGGCGGGAACGTCGCGTCGAGGTCGGGGGCCACCACCTGGAAGATCGTCTCGGGGCGACCGAGGTCCTTCAGGCGATGGGGGCCGAGGTCGATCAGGCCCACCCCTTCGTCCAGGGTCGACTCCACCAGCCCGGCGGTCGCGGCGCTCAGCAGGACCTGGCCCCCGTGCCCCACGGCGGCGATGCGGGCGGCCCGGTGGACCTCGTAGCCGACGAGCCCGGTCTCATTCTCACGGGCCTCCCCGGTGTGGACACCGATGCGCACGCGCAGTCGGACCCCGGCGGGCCAGGGGTGCGCCAGGAGCCGCCGTTCGATGTCAACGGCGCAGCTCACCCCGGCGCTCGCCGACTCGAAGGTCGCGAAGAAGGCGTCGCCCTGGGTTCCCTCCTCCTCGCCCCCCCATCGAGAGAGGGCTTCGCGCACCACCCGGTGGTGACCCGCCAGGACGTCGGCGTAGGTTGCGTCGCCCAGGCGACGCACGAGTGCGGTCGACCCTTCGAGGTCACTGAAGAGGAAGGTCAGCGTGCGCGTGACCGCATGGTACCGGCCCCCGGGGCACGAGCGAGGGGGTCCGGCGAGGCCCCCGACCCCCCGGGACCGGACGACACCGTGATCACGGTGGGTTAGCGTCGAGGCGTCAGGAGGCAGCCATGGCCGCGGACCGCGCAAAGATGACGTCCCTCGAGCGAGAGAAGGCGTCGGTCTTCCACTCGTGGTCGGCGCAGGCGTCGATCTCTCCCTTCATGGTGCGTTCGGCCGAGGGCGTCTACGTCACCGGGGAGGACGGCGAGCGCTACCTCGACTTCTCGAGCCAGCTCGTGAACACCAACGTCGGCCACCAGCATCCCCGGGTGGTCGCCGCGATCCGGGCCCAGGCCGACGTCCTCACCACCATCGCGCCCCAGCACGGCTACGAGAGCCGCTACCGCGCGGCCGAGCTCATCCTGGACCGCTCGTTTGCCGGCGCGGCCAAGGTCTTTTTCACCAACGGCGGCACCGAGGCCAACGAGCACGCGGTGCGCATGGCCCGCCTGCACACCGGCCGAAGCAAGGTCCTCGCCCAGTACCGCAGCTACCACGGCGCGACGGCGACCTCGATCACCCTCACGGGCGACCCTCGCCGCTGGGCCAACGACGACGGCACCGCACCGGTCGTGCACTTCTTCGGCCCCTTCCTCTACCGCAGCGCCTTCAACGCGACGACCGAGGCCGAGGAGTGCGCGCGCGCCCTGGCGAACCTCGAGCGCACCATCGAGTTCGAGGGGCCCTCGACGATCGCCGCGATCATCCTCGAGACGATCCCCGGTACCGCGGGCATCATGGTGCCCCCGCCCGGCTTCCTCGCCGGCGTGCGAGAGCTGTGCGACCGCTACGGCATCGTCTACATCGCCGACGAGGTGATGTGCGGCTTCGGTCGCGCCGGCGAGTGGTTCGCCTACGATCGCGAGGGGTTCCGTCCGGACCTCACGACCTTCGCCAAGGGCGTGAACTCGGGCTACGTCCCCCTCGGGGGCGTCGTCATCAACGAGGCCATCGCCGCGACCTTCGCCGATCGGGTCTACCCCGGTGGGCTCACCTACTCCGGCCACCCCCTGGCCTGCGCGGCGGCCGTCGCCACGATCGAGGCCATGACCGACGAGGGGATCGTCGAGAACGCCCGGCGCCTCGGCGACGAGGTCCTGCGACCCGGACTCACCGCTCTCGCCGAGCGCCACCCGGTGATCGGCGAGGTGCGCGGCCTCGGGGTCTTCTTCGCCCTCGAGCTCGTCGCCGACCGGGCGACGCGTGAGCCCCTCGCTCCCTACGGCCAGAGCTCGCCGGCGATGAACGCCGTGCTCGCCGCGTGCCGAGAGGAGCGGCTCCTCGTCTTCGCCAACTTCAACCGGATCCACGTCGTGCCACCGTGCACGATCACCGCGGCCGAGGCCCGCGACGGCCTCGCGCGCCTCGACCGGGCGCTCGGTGCCGCGGCCCCCTTCTACACCGGGGCCTGAGCCGACCCTCGCGGACCCGCCGGTGTCGTTCGACCTCCGACGCCGGCCCCGCGCCCCCGCGGCCCCGAACCCGGCGTCGGGTTCTGGGTCCGGGGCTCCTCTGCGCCGCCCGGGGCGGGGCGACCTCGGACTCTTTCGTGCATCGCCTCAACGCCGAGCTCGTCGTGGTCGTCGGCCTCGCCGCGTTCCTCGCCACCCGCGGGCGAGAGCTCAGCGCCCCGCTACCTGATCACCACGTGCCGGCTGAGCGTGACGACGGTCGCCGCCTTTGGCACCGTGGCCGGCCGATGTCGCGCACGTGGCCCTGCGCATCCCCCACCCGGTCGCCTCGGTCGCCCTCGCGCTCGGGCTCGTCGCCGTCTTTGTCACGTGGCGTCGGGTCGAGGGCACGCGGTCGATCCACTCGGTCCCGACCACCGGCCGAGCCCTTCTACGGGGCGGGCGTCCTCGCGCCCTTCGCCCCGGGCACCGCGCTCGGCGACTCGACGGCCACCACCCTGCACACGGGCTACCGGGCCCCGATCGTCTCCTTCGCCCCCGTGATCCGCCGGCCCGGCCCGGGGGCCGCCGCCGGGTTGAACGCGGTCGTCACGTTCTCGTCGGCCCACGTCGTCACCCGGCCCCTCGGGGCCTCGGTCGCCGACTACCTGGGATTCCCCCCGAGCGTGGGCGAAAGGGGTACGGCCACGGCACCGTCGCCCTGGTGTGCGCGCTCGGCGTCGCGCCTCCTCGCCACCTCCAACCGCCGGCGCCGGCGCGCGCGGTTCACCCGCGCCGCGCGAGCAGGAACGTCCCCGAGGCTCGACTGACGATCTCGCCCGACGGCTCGGTGACGACGCCCTCGGCGTGGGCCACCTGGCGCGCGAGGCGCACCACGTCACCGCGCAACGCGTAGGTCCCGCCCACGACGGCCGGGCGCAACAGCTCGGTCGTCATCTCGATCGTCCCCTGGGTCCGGTCCCCGTCGGGCAGAGCCGCGTTGATCGCGAAGTTCATGAGGGCGTCGAGCACCACGGCGTGCACGCCCGCCTGGACCGCGCCGTGGGGGTTGGCCGCGAGGGCCGTCGGCTCGAAGCGTCCCTCGACCCACCCGAGGTCCTCCCCGTCGACGCCGTAGCGCTCCAGGGCGGCCCCCAGGCGTCCGACGAGCTCCATGCCGCCGTCGCCCAGCCACCGGTCCATGTCGCGATAGCCCACGGCCTCACGCTATCGAGACCCGTCTAGTCTCGGGGCCGTGGGCCCGCGGGGCCCTGGGGAGGTGGGCCGTGGCCACAGCGGTGATCGTCGACGCGGTGCGCACGCCCGGCGGGAAGCGCAACGGGAGCCTGCGCGGCTGGCACGCCGCCGACCTCGCGAGCGAGGCGCTGCGCGCCCTCGTGGCGCGCAACGACCTCGACCCCGCCCTGGTCGAGGACGTGATCACCGGCTGTGTCTCCCAGGTCGGCGAACAAGCGTTCAACGTGGGGCGCAACGCGGTGCTCGCCGCCGGCTGGCCCGAGTCGGTCCCGGCCACCACGGTGGATCGCCAGTGCGGCTCCTCCCAGCAGGCGCTCCACTTCGCGGCCCAGGGCGTGATCGCCGGCGCCTACGACGTCGTCGTCGCCGCGGGCGTCGAGGTCATGAGCCGCGTGGCCATGGGCTCGTCGGTCGGTCAGGGCGCCGGCTTCCCCTTCGGCCCGCGCGTGCAGGCCCGCTACGAGCCCGTGGGCGGACTGCGCAACCAGGGTCTCGGGGCCGAGATGATCGCCGAGCGCTGGGGCCTCACGCGCGAGGATCTCGACGCCTTCTCCCTCGAGAGCCACCGCCGGGCCACCCGCGCCACCGCCGAGGGCCGCTTCGAACGCGAGATCGTGCCCGTCACCGTGCGCGACGACGAGGGCCGCGACACCGACGCCGTGCTCACCCGCGACGAGGGGGTGCGCGCCGACTCCTCGATGGAGGCACTCGCCGCGCTGAAGCCGGCCTTCAAAGAGGACGGCGTCATCACCGCCGGCAACTCCTCGCAGATCACCGACGGCGCCGCGGCCGTCCTCGTGATGAGCGAGGAGCGCTGCGAGCAGCTCGGGCTCACGCCGCGCGCGCGCTTCCACGCCTTCGCCCTGGCCGGCGTCGACCCCGTCACGATGCTGACCGGTCCGATCCCGGCGACCGCCACGGTGCTCGAGCGCGCCAAGCTCACCCTCGAAGAGATCGACCTCGTCGAGATCAACGAGGCCTTCGCCCCGGTCGTGCTGGCCTGGCAGAAGGAGCACCACGCCGACCTCGATCGGGTGAACGTCAACGGCGGGGCCATCGCGCTCGGCCACCCGCTCGGCGCCTCGGGCGCCAAGCTCATGGCGACCCTCGTGCACGAGCTCGAGCGGACCTCGGGTCGGTGGGGGCTGCTCACCATGTGCGAGGGCGGCGGGCTCGCCAACGCGACGGTGATCGAGCGGCTCTAGCGGTAGCGGGTGGCGAGGTAGAAGCCGGCGAACATCGCCACGAGCCCCAGCGCCAGGTACCACGGCGAGGTCGCCCCGGGCAGCACGGCGAGGTAGTTGAGGGTGATCACGATCACCCCGAAGAGCAGCAGGTCGAGGATCGCCCAGCCGAACCACCACGGGCTGTGGTGCGCCGAGGTCGGGGTGCGCCGGGTGACCCGACCGCGCGTCACCGGGTCGACGTAGCGGCCCACGGCCTTGCGGGGGTCGCGCGGGGCGGTCTTGGCCATCGGGGCGATGCTACTTAACCCTGGGTGGTCGTTCCGCCGCCCGGCACGGTCATCTCGCAGACCTGCAGGTCGATGGTCG
This sequence comes from Actinomycetes bacterium, assembly GCA_021838005.1. Taxonomy (GTDB): domain Bacteria; phylum Actinomycetota; class Acidimicrobiia; order Acidimicrobiales; family RAAP-2; genus RAAP-2. The sequence continues at coordinate 4,453 of JAKCEK010000026.1, read as the reverse complement.
CCCCGTAGGTGGCGTTGCCGCCCGCCGACACGCTCTGGGTGGTGACCGTCGGCTGGGTCGCCCCGAGCGGGCACGGCGTGGTCGGGTCGACCGAGTAGCTCGGCTGGAGGTTCTGGGCCTGGAGGGCGCTCGTCGCCTGGCTCTCGGTGTCGCCGACCACGCCGGGCACCACCACCTGGCAGTAGCCCGACGAAAGGATCAGCTGCACGCTCGAGCCCGCCTTCACGGGCGCGCCGGCGGCGGGCAGGGTCGCGACCACGAGACCCGAGTTCACCGTGTTCGAGCAGGTCCGGCCCTGCACTCCGTTGACGACGAGTCCCTGGTTGGTGAGCGTGACCGTCGCCTGGACGACGTCCTTGCCGATGACGTTGGCGATCGGGTAGGTCGAGCCCGACGCCAGCACCGTGAGGGTCACCGTGTCCCCGGTCTGGCCCTGGGTCCCGGGCTGGGGGCTCTGGGCGAGGACCGTGTTGGGGATGACCGTGCCCGAGCCCGGTGGGTTCGAGGTGTAGTTGATCTTGAAGCCGAGCTTCGCGGCGTTGATCTGGGCCTCGGCGTCCGAGAGCGCGAGGCCCACGTAGCTCTGGATCGTGACCGGCGAGGTGGTGTTGCCCTCGGAGAGCGTGAGGGTGACGGCCTGGCCCTTGACGACCTTGCGGCCGAACTTCGGGAACGAGCCGATCACCGTGTCGCGCGGCTGCTTGGACTTGGCGTAGGAGGTGTCGACGCTGAACCCGTCGGCCTTGAGGGCGGACTTCGCCTGCTGGACGCTCTGGCCGAGCAGGTCGGGCATCGTCGTGACCCCGGTGTGGAGGTGCTGGTAGTAGGCGAAGCCGGCCGCCGCCGCGGCCACCACGACGAGCGCCACGACGAAGCCCACCCAGCCGCCGCGCGAGGAGCGCCGGCGCACCACGTCGGTGCGCGGTCCGGACATGATCGGCACGGCCTGGGTCCGCTCGCCGCCCGAGACGACGGCCACGGCCCGCGTGGCGTCGGCGCCGAAGTACGTCCCCTCGCCCGAGCCGGCCCGCACCGGCTCCCCCGCGGTGAAGCGCACGAGGTCGGCCCGCAACTCGTCGGCGCTCTGGTAGCGGTGGTGCGGCGACTTGCCGAGGGCCTCCATGATGATGGCCTCGAGGTCGTGGGGCACGTCGGGGTTGAACTCCGACGGGCTCGGCACGACCGAGTGGACGTGCTGGCTCGAGACGTCGACCGGGGTGTCACCCACGAAGGGGGGGCGGCCCACGACCATCTCGAAGAGGACGACGCCGAGCGAGTAGACGTCGCTGCGCCCGTCGACGGCGACGCCCTCGGCCTGCTCGGGGGAGAAGTAGGTGGCCGTGCCCATGACCGAGCCCGCCGCCGCGAGGTGGTCCTCGCTGGCGACGGCCTGGGCGATGCCGAAGTCGGTCACCTTCACCTGGCCCTCACGAGTGATGAGGATGTTGCCCGGCTTCACGTCGCGGTGAACCACGCCGGCCCGGTGGGCGAAACTGAGGGCCGAGGCGACCTGGGCCCCAATCTGGGCGGCCCGCGACGGCGAGACCGACCCCGTGTGGCGCAGCACCTCAGCGAGCGAGGTCCCGTCGACGAGCTCCATCACGATGAAGTAGGTCCCCTCGTCCTCGCCCCAGTCGAAGACCGGCACGATGTTGGGGTGGCTCAGGTTGGCGGCGGCCTGGGCCTCGCGGCGGAACCTCTCGACGAAGGCGGGATCCTCGCTCAGCTCGGAGTAGAGGATCTTGAGGGCCACGGCGCGGTTCAACAGGGTGTCGTGGGCGCGGTACACCATCGCCATCCCGCCTCGCGCGATCAGGTGGGTGACCTGATAGCGGTTCGAGTAGAGCCGGGTGTCGTCAACGGTTTCCATGGGTCTCCAAAGCCTACGCCGTTGCCCTGGTCACGCGACCCGTCACCCGGGGCACGCGCGAGAGGCGGCGGGCTGGCCCGCCTGCACGGCGAGTCCCCCCTCGATCAGGCAGGCGATGATGGGACCGGCCACGCTGGCGCCCGTGGCCGAGGTCACCTGAAAGGGCACGACGACGGCGGCCGCCACCGTGGGGTCGCTCGCCGGGGCGAAGGCGATCAGCCAGTCGTCGGTGTTCTGGGCGACCGTGCCCGTCTGGGAGGTGCCGGTCTTCGCGGCGACGTCGTCGGCCGCGGGGAAGATCCCGGCGGCCGTGCCGAACTTCGCGACGTTGACCATGAGCGGCACGATCTGGGCGGCCTGGGCGGCCGAGAGGGGCGTCTTCCAGACACTCTTCTTGAAGCGGGTGACCACGGTCCCGTTGGGCCCGGTGATCTCCTTCATGAGGTGGGGCACCATCTCCACCCCGCCGTTCGCGACGGTGCCGGCGATCATCGCGTCCATGAGGGCCGACTCGCGGACGTTCTGCTGGCCGAGCGAGGAGTAGGCCAGCTGGGGCAGGTCGTAGGTAAAGGCCGAGGCCGGCGGGAAGTTGCTCGCCGCCACGCCGGGCAGGTCGAGGGGGGGCACCTCGTTGAAGCCGTAGGCGTCGGCGGCGGCCGACAGCGCGTTCCCGCCGAGGTCGAGCCCGACCATGGCGAAGCCGGTGTCGCACGACGGCGGGAGCATCTCGGCGATCGTGCCGCCGCAGAGTTCGTAGGCGTAGTTCGAGAGGGTCTTGTTGGAGTTCGGCAGGTGGATGAACGTCTTGGCTGGGTAGACCTTCTTCAGGAGCTGGGGCTTGGAGAGCAGCACCGCCGAGGTCGTCACGACCTTGAAGGTCGAGCCCGGAGGGAAGGTCTGCTGGGTCGCGAGCTCGCCCAGCGGCGGGAAGCCGTGGACGTTGTTGGTCGTGTCCTTCTTCCAGGCCGCCGCGGCCACGGCGTAGCTCGACGAGGTGAACGGCACCGGGTTGTAGGTGGGGTTCGAGTACATCGCCAGGACGTCGCCGTTCTTGGGGTCGATGACGACACCGGCCCCGTCGCGGCCGGCCAGCGCGCGCTGGATCACTCGCTCCAGGCCCACGTTGATCGTGAGCACGACGTTGTCGGCCGCCTGGGTCGGGGCGAGCACCTGGGCCAGGCTCTGGGGCGGCTGGGAGTGGGGGGTCAGCTGACGGTTGTACTCGGCCTCGAGCGCCCAGGTGCCGTAGTAGGGCGAGACGAAGCCCACGAGGCCCGCCATGAGGCTGCCCAGTGGGTAGATCCGCTGGTAGCCGCCGTTGGCCGACGGGACCGACTGGGCGAGGATCGTGCCGTCGGCGGCCACGATCTCCCCGCGGGCCTGGTTGGCCGACACCGTGTTGTTGCGCGGGTTGATCGGCGAGGCGTCGAGGGCCTTCGCGCGGAAGAACTGGAGGTTCATGCTCTGGCCCACGACCACCGCGAAGAGCAGGAGGATGGCCGCGGCCAGCAGGCTGAGTCGGCGTCCCACGACTAGCCCTGGCCCCTCGTGGTGGTCGTCGTCGAGGCTGGCGTCGTGGTCGACGTCGAGGGGGTGGTCGTCGTGGTGACCCCGAGCTGCCACTCGTGGAACAGGTTCTTCGCGTAGCTCCGGGCGGCGTCGACGGTGGGTTCGGGGATCCTCGCCCTCACGGCTCGCTGGTCGAGCGGGCGAAGCTCGCTCATGGAGTAGGGCGTCGCCTCCAGGAGGATCGGCCGGTACCAGAGCATGCCCGAGGGCTGGCCCTGGTAGATGACGACGGCCCCCCGGTAGTCGGCCAGGTAGTACGAGGAGTAGGCGTACCAGTGGGTGAGCCCGACCACCCCGGCCGCGACCGCGAGGAACGCGACGACCCCGAGGAGGACCCGCGGGGTGAAGCGACGCGGGCGCGAGGGGCTGCGCGCACGGCCGAGCGTCTCGGCCGGTGGCGGGGCGCTCGTCACGGTCCGGTGGATCGGGGCCACCGCGGGGGCGACCTCGTCGAACTCGAGCAGCACCACCGAGATGTTGTCGTGACCCCCCGCCGCCCGGGCCGCGCTCACGAGGCCCTCGGCGGCGGACTCGAGATCGACCGGGTCGCCGGCCAGGCGCGCCAGCTCGTCGGGGACGAGCTCGTTGGACAGCCCGTCGCTGCACAGCAGCAGCCGGTCGCCGGCCAGAGCGTCGATCGACAGGACGTCGACGGCGACCTCCTCTTCGACGCCCACCCCTCGGGTCAGCTGGTGGCGGCGGGGGTGGACGGCCGCCTCCTCGGGGGTGAGACGGCCCAGTCGCACCCACTCCTCGGCCACGCTGTGGTCCCGAGTGAGCTGACGCAGCGCGCCGTCGCGCAGTTGGTAGGCGCGCGAGTCGCCCACGTGGACGAGCGTCGGCGACGAGGCGCCGGTGAAGTCGTAGGTGATCGCGACCGCGAGCAGCGTCGTGCCCATGCCGAAGCGCTCGGGGTTCTCCTTGGCGTCACGGACGATCGCGGCGTTCGCCCGCTCGACCGCCGTGACGAGCCCCTCGACCGACTCGTCCGCGTAGTAGCCCTCGCGCACCGTC
>JAKCEK010000174.1 GCA_021838005.1 Actinomycetes bacterium | reverse complement strand
CGGGGTGGCCCCGAGGGCCGCGGCGACCGTGGCGAGCGGGTCGGCGCCGGCGAGGCGGAAGGCGGAGTTGACGAGAGACACGTGGGAGAACGCCTGGGGGAAGTTGCCCACGAGCCGACCGGCGACTGGGTCGTACTCCTCGGCGAGCAGCCCGAGCTCGTTGCTCAGCCCGACCAGGCGCTCGAACAGCGCCTCGGCGTCGCCGGTGCGCCCGATGAGGTGCAGGCAGTCCACGAGCCAGAACGAGCAGGCGAGGAACGCCCCCTCACGGCCGCTCAGCCCGTCGACCTGCCCCTCGTCGCTGGTCTCGTAGCGCAGGACCAGCCCGTCAACGAGCAGGCGGCGCTCCACCGCCTCCACCGTGCCCCTGACCCGCGGGTCGTCGGGGGGCAAGAAGCCCACCAGCGGGATCATGAGGGCGCTCGCGTCCAGGGTGTCGGACCCGTAGTACTGAGTGAAGGCGCCGACCTCCTCGTTGAAGCCGTGCTCGCACACGTCGGCGTGGATCCGCTCGCGCAGGTCGCGCCACCCCTCGAGGTCGCCCTTGAGGTCGGTCCACTGCTCGAGCGTGCGCACCGCACGGTCGACGGCCACCCAGGCCATCACCTTGGAGTGCGTAAAGTGCCGTCGCGGGCCGCGCACCTCCCAGATGCCGTCGTCGGGCGCGATCCACGCGGACGCGAGGAACTCGATCAGCTTTATCTGGAGATCCCACGCCGCCGCGTTGGGCACCCCGTCGGCGTGAGCCGCCGCGTGCAGCGCCGACAGCACCTCGCCGTAGACGTCGAGCTGGAACTGGCCGGAGGCGGCGTTGCCGACGCGCACGGGCGCCGACGACTCGTACCCGGGCAGCCAGTCCGCCTCCCACTCCACGAGGCGACGCTCCCCCGACGGGCCGTACATGATCTGCAGTCGCGAGGGGTCACCGGCCACCGAGCGCACCAGCCAGTCACGCCAGGCGAGGGCCTCGTCGAGGTAGCCCCCGCGCATGAGCGACTCGAGCGTGAGGGCGGCGTCGCGCAGCCAGCAGTACCGGTAGTCCCAGTTGCGCCCGCCTCCGAGGGTCTCGGGCAACGAGGTGGTCGGCGCCGCGACGATCCCACCGGTCGTCTCGACGGTCAGCGCCTTCAGGGTGAGCAACGAACGCACCACCTGGTCGCGCCAGGGGCCCTCGTAGGTGCAGCGCCCGGCCCATTCGCTCCAGAACTCGTCGGTGTGCTCGAGCGCGTAGTAGGTGTCGAGGGGGGCGGGGGGCTCCTCGTTCGAGGGGTGCCACACGAGGGTGAAGGGAAAGCGCTGGCCGGTCGAGACCGTGAAGTCAGCCACCGTCGAGAGGTTCTTGCCGACCGTGTGGACTCGGTGCCAGAGGGCGACGGCGTCGGGCCCCGCCGTGAGGCGGAGCAACCCCGGCGACGACGTGACCCACGGCACGGCGTCGCCGTAATCGAAGCGAAGCGTCAGCTCGAGGGCCATGTCGACGGTGCCGTCGATCCCCTCGACGACGCGCATGACGTGCGGGTGCGACACCCCGACGGGCATGAAGTCCGAGACCCGCACGGTCCCGGTCGCGGTCTCGAACTCCGTCTCCAGGACGAGCGAGTCCTCCCGGTAGCGCCGCCGCGACGCACGGACGACCGACGCTCCGCCGGCGGGCGCGAGCTTCCAGTACCCGTGCGAGTCGGTGCCTAAGAGCCGGGCGAAGCACGAGGGCGAGTCGAAGTTGGGCAGGCACAGCCAGTCGATGGACCCGTCGGCGCCCACGACGGCCGCGGTATGCATGTCGCCGATGATCGCGTAGTCCTCGATGCGCAGGGCCATGCGCCCTCCTCTCACGCTCGCGGCGTCGCGGCGCCGGTGCCATCCGGCGTCGTCGGTCGCGTGACGTCGGACTCCACCCTAGGAGCCCCTGCCTCCCGTGGCCCTGCACACGCCGAACGCCGTGAGGCGGCCCCGCTCGGGCCGGCGAGGTGCACGACGGGCACGCCACGGACCTCCGGCGAGGTCCGCGTCGACTTCGGCCAGGACGACGGCCGGGTCGCGCAGACTCACCGTGCGCATCTTCCACCGTCGGTCCATCGGCCCGTTGGGCGGCGCGACGCCACGGCGGGCGAGCGTTGCGCGCGTCGCGTCGACGTCCGCGACGGCGTGCGCGAGCCTGATCCGGTCTCCGGGGCCTGGCGGCGCCCCGGCCTCGGGGGCGACCCGTCCGGGCACCGAGTGCACGTCGGGCGGGTTCACCGTGACGGCCCCACCCGCAGACGGCGACGTCGTCGTCGTAGACGAGCGGCGCGTCGAGGACCTGCGCGTCGAACCGCGGGGCGACCGCGAGGTCCTCGTCGGAGGCCGTCACTCCCTTGAGGCGATCTCTCTCACCGCACGGTCCTCGCCTCGGCACGGAACCCACCAGCCCCGCCGCGAGCGCGCCCGGGGTTCTAGGATTTCCCCGTGTCCTCACCCACGCCGGAGTTCCAGGTCACCCTCGACTGCGCCGACCCCCACGCCCAGGCCCGCTGGTGGGCCCACCTGCTCGGCTACGAGGTCTACGACGCCCACCAGTTCGTGACCGAGCTCCTCGAGAGCGGGGCCCTCAGCGCCTCGGACGTGGTCGAGGTAGCGGGACGGCGGGCGTTTCGCGACGGCGCCGCCGCCTTCGACCCGGCCGGGACCCGCCCGCGCCTCTACTTCCAGCTCGTCCCCGAGGTCAAGACGGTGAAAAACCGCCTCCACCTCGACGTGCGCACCCAAACCGAGGACCTCGAGGCCGAGGCCGAGCGAGTCGCCTCCCTGGGGGCGTCTTTCGTCGAGTTCAACAGCCAGGGCGCGCATCGCTGGGCGGTCATGCGCGACCCCGAGGGCAACGAGTTCTGCCTCACCTAGTCGGCGAGGTCGAGCCGGGGTGCGTCGGCCAAGGATGGACCCACCACCCGGGGGCCGCGACGCGCGCCCTCGGGGAAGATCCGCTCGGGCGCGAAGGCGCGGCCCTTCGACTCTCCGGGACGCCCTCCGCGCACCTCGACCCACTCCTCACCAGTCACCTCGTTGCGGGCGTGGGCGAGAAAGACCCACGCCTGGGCTCGGACCCGGTCGCCGTCGACGACGACCGGGTCACCGGCGCGCAGCCCGTTCCACGCTCGCGTGCGCACGACTGACCCGACGCGCGTGACGGGGTTTCGACGGGGCACCCCCCCATTGTGACCGGACTCGGACCCGCCCCCGCGTGACAGCACCGCCCTAACCTTCGTCGGTGGCCCTCGACCAACCCCTGCCCGCCGCGCTGTCGCCCTCGCGCATGGCCGACTTCCAGTCGTGCCCGCGGCGCTACCAGTACGGGGCCGTCGAACGGCGCCACCAGCCGGCCAGCTACGCGACGACCAAGGGTCGCGCCGTGCACGCCGTGCTCGAGACCCTCTTCGCCCTCGCGGGACCCGAGCGCACGCTCGAGGCGGCGCGGGCCCGGCTCGAGGAGGCCACGGCGAGCGTCCTCACCGCAGAGGTGCGCGCCGACATCGCCTGTGACGACGCGCTCGAGGCGCGCCTGCGTACCGAGGTCGCCGCGGCGCTCGACACCTACTTCACGATGGAGGACCCGACG
>JAKCEK010000173.1 GCA_021838005.1 Actinomycetes bacterium | reverse complement strand
GACGCCCACCGTCGTCGCGAGATCACCCGGCGAAGGGACGGGTCCGCCGTAGCGTCCCACCCGAGGCGACGTCCGCCGCGTCGCGAACGCCCTTCTCGCCCCGCTTCACCCTCAGGAGCGTCGCGTCGAGGCCACGAAGGCACGCTCCGGCGGGCACCGGGGTTGGACTCGTCGTAAGGGAAAGCGCTCGCTGATCGCCGCGACTCCCGAGACGGTCCGGGCCTCCTTTGAACACTCTCGCGAGGTCACCAGTCCTCACACCTCGTCACCTCTCCTCCAACAACGGACATCAACAGTGCGACAAATCGCACCGTATCTTTCACACACCGTCTCACCAGGTCATTCCAGGAGAGGGTCCCGCCTCGAATCACGTGAATGGTCCTAATTCACCTGGTCCCCCTGGATTACACTTCGCGCTAGGCCCCGTCGTGCTACCGCACATGCGACGGGGTTAAGCAAGGGAAAGTCCGAGTGTCGGAGATCCCACAGAAAGCAAGGGAGTAGAGAATGATTTCGACCTACCAGCGGCTCAAGCGCCGTCGGGACGCAGGTGAGATCGACGGCTTCACCTTGATCGAGCTCCTCATCGTGATCGTGGTGCTCGGCATCTTGGCCGCCGTCGTCATCTTTGCCCTCGGTGGTGTGACCGGCAAGAGCCAGCTCGCCGCCTGCCAGGCCGACGGCGCGACGGTCTCGACGGCCCTCGCGGCCTTCCGGGCTAACAACCCCAGCATCACGAACCCGGTGTCGGGCGAACTCACTTTGGTCGGCAGCTACAGCGCGGGCTCGGGCAGCGCCTACATCCAGTCGTGGCCGAACAACTCGAGTTACAAGTTCTCACTGAATGGCGGGAAGTTGTACGTCGGCAAGCCCGCCGCTACGGGCCTGGGTGGTGTCGGCACGGGCTGGACTCTGTACACCGGCCCGGGTGCCTGCAAGACGATCGGCCTCGGCTGAGTAGTCCTATCTCTTCTAGGACCAGAGATGCCCGGCGGGTTCGCCGGGCATCTCTGGTCTTCGGGGACTGAGACTGAGGAGAAGACGTGAGTGACGTGACGGCCATCGACCCCTGGATGCAGACCCTTTGGGACCAGCAGGGATCCGACCTGCTCCTCTCAAGCGACTCTCCCCCGAGGATTCGCGTCTCGGGGAGGTTGCGCCCCCTGGAGGGGACACCAACCCTGACGGGCGCCGACATCCAGGCAATCGCCAACGATCTCCTCTCACCCAGCCAGAAGCAGATCTTCGCGGATAACCTCGACGTGGACTTCGCCTTCTCCTGGCGCGACAAGGCCCGCGTGAGAGGCTCCGCGTTCACCCAGCGCGGCGAGACGGCCCTCGCGCTCCGCATGATCCCCACCGAGATCCCGACCTACGAGCAGCTCGGCCTGCCGTGGGCGGCCGGCTGGGTTGCCGAGCAGCCTCGCGGGTTCGTCCTCGTGACGGGCCCGACGGGGTCGGGCAAGTCGACGACCCTCGCGGCCATCGTGAACCGCATAAACGAGAACCGCGCGTGCCACATCCTCACCATCGAGGACCCCGTCGAGTACGTCCACCACCACAAGCAGTCGGCGGTGAGCCAGCGCGAGATCGGCCTCGACAGCCCCTCGTTCGATCGGGCCCTGCGCTCGGCCCTGCGCGAGGACCCGGACGTCCTCCTTATCGGTGAGATGCGCGACATCGAGTCGATCCAGATCGCCCTCACCATGGCCGAGACGGGCCACCTCGTCTTCGCCACCCTCCACACCAACGACGCCCCCCAGGCGATCGACCGCATCATTGACGTCTTTCCAGCCTGGCGCCAGGAGCAGACCCGGGTCCAGTTGGCCGCGTCACTCACCGCCGTCATCGCCCAGCGGCTCGTCCCGACGACGAGCGGGGGAATGGTTGCGACCTTCGAGGTCCTCGTCGCCACCCACGCGGTGCGCAACCTCATCCGGGAGGGACGCAGCAACCAGCTCCAAAACATCATGTTCACGAACTCCTCTGAGGGCATGCAGCTCCTCGAGAGCGATCTGGCCCGTCTCGTGCACGAGGGCACCGTCTCCTACGAGGACGCGATGGCTACGACCGCCCGCCCGAAGGAGTTCACCCGCACCCTGGAGCAGTTGGGGAGAGCTCCCGCGCGGGTATAAAGGTTCCCGATGAGCATCCATCGCGGACCCACCCTCCCCTATCACGTCATCGCCTCGGTGACGCCGTGCCCGCCGGGATGGCTCGTCCAGGCCGCGAAGGTCCAGGGCGCCACCTTCGCCCCGGAGCGCCCTCGGGTCTACGCGACGTACCTCGAGATCCTCGACGAGCGTCCCGCCTACGAGATGCTCGTCCTCAACGCCCCGGTCGGCTACCGCAACCGGCCCAGCGACCCACCACGCAAGTGCGACGCGGAGGCCCGGCGACTGCTCGGCGCCCGTGGGGCGACCATCCACAACGCGCCGACCCGCGCCGTCCTCGAGGGCAAGATGACCTGGCAGGAGGGCGGCCTCGACGCCGTCACGGCGACGCTGCTGCCCCGCTACCGCCAGGTGTCCGAGGAGATGTCGCCGTTCCGCCAGCGCGTCGTCTACGAGGGCAACCCCGAGCTGAGCTTCTACCAGCTCAACCGGGACACCTCGATGCGGCGCTCGAAGCGCCTCGCCGAGGGGCGTGACGAGCGCGCGGACGTCCTCGACGCCCACATCCCCGGTGGCATCGGCCACGCGCTCGACGACCCACCCGACGGCGTGGCCCTGCGCCACCAGCTCGACGCCTTCGCACTGCTGTGGACGGCGCGCCGGGTCTGGGGACACGGCGCGCGACGCATCCCGCGCGAGCCCGAGTGGGACTCCGAGGGCCTGCGCATGGAGTTCGTCTTCTAGGCGACCGCGAGCTCCTCCGCCGGCGCACTCTCACTTATCGCCCAGCGCAGGCGCCGTGCGACGACCACCATCAAGTACCCGACGAGGACTATCTGCCAGGCCCACTCCGGGAAGGCCCAGAACGGGGTGTAGCGGCCGAAGAGGTGGGTCTGCCCGGCCAGGGTCACGATCGCGAGCCAGAGGACGAGTGTTGGTGAGAAGCGACGGCGGACGGTGTCGTAGAGGAGGGTGACGACCCCGAGACCCAGCACGATGATCGGCAGGTCGTAGTAGAGGGAGAGGCCGTAGGAAGTGAGGTTCGAGATGAAGGCGATGTGCTCGGGGTTGAACGCCACCATGAGGAGGCCGACGAATGCCACGACGTCGCGACCGACCTCGCGTCGGAGGGTCTCGACGACCGCGAGACCGACGAGGGTCGCCATGAAGTAGTAGCCGAAGAGGTTCACCTCGAAGGCCAGGCGCAGCCAGAGCCCGGCGGTGACGAGGACGACCAGAACCCCGTTCGAGAGATCGCTGCGCACGGCCCTCCTCGCCCACCACGCGAGGAGGGCCGCCCCCGCGATCGGTGCCACCCGGGCGAGGACGAAGTCGGCCAGGCCCGTCAGCCCCGTGGCGAAGAGAACCGTGCCCCCGTGCGCCCCGGAGATGAGGCCGACCCGGCTGGAGCCGAGAGCGGCCGTCCTCACTGCCCGCCACCCGCTGACGACGACGAAGGGGGTATCGATGACGACGACGGCGGCG
>JAKCEK010000172.1 GCA_021838005.1 Actinomycetes bacterium | reverse complement strand
CAGCGGCTTCGACGTGCGGGTGGGGCTGCGACCCGACTCCTCCTCGGTCCACAAGGCCGAGGAGGCGGGCCTGCGCGTGCGCACGATCGCCGAGGCCTCGGCCGAGGCCGACGTGATCATGGTGCTGGTGCCCGACACCGAGCAGGCGCGAATCTACGCCGAGGAGATCGCCCCGAACCTCACCGACGCCAAGATGCTGCTCTTCGCCCACGGCTTCAATATCCGCTTCGACCAGATCGCCCCGCCCGCGGGCGTCGACGTGGCCATGATCGCCCCCAAGGGCCCCGGCCACCTGGTGCGCCGGACCTACGTCGAGGGCGCCGGCGTGCCGGCCCTCATCGCCGTGCACCAGGACGCCACCGGCCGGGCCCACGCCCTCGCCCTGGCCTACGCCTGGGGGATCGGGGCGACCCGGGCCGGCGTGCTCGAGACGACCTTCGCCGAGGAGACCGAGACCGACCTGTTCGGCGAGCAGGTCGTGCTCTGCGGGGGGGTGACCGCCCTCGTGCGCGCGGGCTACGAGACCCTGGTCGAGGCGGGCTACCAGCCCGAGAGCGCCTACTTCGAGTGTCTCCACGAGCTCAAGCTCATCGTCGACCTGATGTACGAAGAGGGGATCACCGGCATGCGGTTCTCGGTCTCGGACACCGCCGAGTACGGCGACCTCACGCGGGGTCCCCGGGTCATCACCGACCAGGTCAAGGCCGAGATGCGAAAGATCCTCACCGAGATCCAAGACGGCACCTTCGCCGCCGAGTGGATCGAGGAGAACGCCGTGGGCCGGCCGCGCTACCGCGAGCTGCGCGAGGCCGGCAAGCGCCACCCGATCGAGACGATCGGCCAGGAGCTGCGCGCGATGATGCCCTTCGTCGCCTCGGGCCGCCAGCGCGTGGCCGACGTCTCGGGCGGCGACACCGACTGAGGTGACCCGACCGGTCCTCGTCGGCTCGGAGCGCAGTGAGGTCGGCCTCGAGGCCGCCGCCGCGATGCTCGCGGCCGGCGCGTCGGCCCTGGACGCGGTGGAAGAGGCGCTGCGGCGCTGCGAGGACAACCTCGAGGACCACTACGTCGGCACGGGGGGCCTGCCCAACGCCCGAGGCGAGGTCGAGCTCGACGCCTCGCTGATGGTGGGCTCGACCCGAGCCGTGGGGGCCGTCGCCGCCCTCAAGGGCTACCCCCACCCGATCTCGGTGGCCCGGCGGGTCCTCGAGGCGCTTCCCCAGCACTGCCTGCTCGTGGGCGAGGGGGCCGCCCTCTTCGCCGAGGAGCAGGGCTTCGAGCGCGCCGACCTCCTCACCGACGAGGCGCGGCGGCTCTTCGTGGAGGCCCTGGCCCCCTCACCCGACGCGGTCGAGGGGGAGGGCGGCGCGGCGCGCGACGGCGACGCCCTCTACCGGTCGCGCGCGATGGACCTCGTGGCCCGGTTTCGACCCCACGGCGGGCCGTGGGGGACGATCAACGTGCTCGCCCTCGACGAGTCGGGCGAGCTGGTCTCGGGGGTGTCGACGAGCGGCTACCCCTGGAAGTACCCCGGGCGGGTGGGCGACTCCCCCGTCCCGGGGGCCGGCTTCTACTGCGACGCGCGCGTGGGGGCGGCCGCCTGCACGGGGCGCGGGGAGCTGGCGCTGCGCACCGGGGGCGCTCGGCTCGTCGTGGACGCCCTGGCGCGGGGTGAGGCGCCCGAGGCGGCCTGCCGGGCGCTGCTCGAAGAGGCGAGGGGCGTGCCCGACGACTTCCGCGCCGAGCTGCGCGTGCTCTGTCTCACCCCCGACGGGCGCCACGGCGGGGCCGCGGGCCAGCCCGGCTCGATCTACAACGTCGTCGAGGGCGGAGGAGCGCTCACCCGCGTGGCCCGGGCGCTCGTCTAGAGGTTGCCGACCACCCAGTTGATGCTGGCGCACAGCGCCGCGACGTCCTCGGGGTCGACGGCGGGGAACATCGCCACGCGCAGCTGGTTTCGCCCGAGCTTGCGGTACGGCTCGGTGTCGAGGACGCCGTTGGCGCGCAGGACCGTGGCCACGCGTGCGGCGTCGACCTCGTCGACGAAGTCGATCGTCGCCACGACGCTCGAGCGCTGGGCCGGGTCGGTGACGAAGGGCCGCGCGAACCCCGAGGCCTCGGCCCAGGAGTAGAGGATCTCGGCGGAGCGGCGCGAGCGCCCGGCCGCGAACTCGAGCCCGCCGTTCTCGTTCATCCACCGCACCTGGCTCGCCAGCAGGTGGATCGTGGCGAGCGCCGGGGTGTTGTAGGTCTGGTTGAGCCGGGAGTTGTCGAGGGCGACCTTGAGGTCGAAGAAGGCCGGCGTCCAGCGCCCCGACGCGGCGAGCGACTCGATCCGCGCGATCGCGGCCGGCGAGCACAGGGCCAGCCACAGCCCGCCGTCGGCGGCGAAGGACTTCTGGGGGGCGAAGTAGTAGCAGTCGAACTGGGTGGGGTCCACCAGGACGCCCCCGGCCGCCGAGGTGGCGTCGACCGTGACGAGGCCCCCGGCCCCCTCGGGCCGGCGGACCTCCATCATCACGCCCGTCGAGGTCTCGTTGTGGGTGAGCGCGTAGAGGTCGACCCCGTCCTCGGCGACGGCCCGGGGGTGGGTGCCCGGCTCGCTCGCGATGACCGTGGGCGAGTCGAGGTGCGGGGCGGCCTCGACGGCCGCCGCGAACTTCGAGGAGAACTCGCCGAAAGAGAGGTGCTGGCTCTTGCGCTCGATGAGCTGGAACGTGGCGGCGTCCCAGAAGCAGGTCGTGCCCCCGTTGCCGAGCAGCACCTCGTAGCCCTCGGGCAGACCGAAGAGGGCGGTGAGGCCCTCGCGGACCTCGCCGACCTTGGCGCGCACCGTGCTCTGTCGGTGTGAGGTGCCGAGGAACGCGGGCGCGTCGTGGGCCAGCGCCTCGACCTGGGCGGCGCGGACCTTGGAGGGGCCCGAGCCGAAGCGACCGTCGCGCGGCAGGAGGTCGGTCGGGATAACGAGGGCTTGGGGGGAACTCATAGACTCATTCTTATCGGCACGACGTAGGAGCAGCGCAGTGGCCAGAGTGAGTGACCTGCTCGCGGGTCTCGCCCCGAGCGCGACGCTGGCGGTCGACGCCAAGGCCAAGGCCCTGCGGGCCGCCGGCGAGCCGGTCATCGGCTTCGGCGCCGGCGAGCCCGACTTCCCGACGCCCACGGCCATCGTCGAGGCGGCCGCGCGCGCCTGCGCGGACCCCGCCATGCACAAGTACACGCCCACCGCCGGCCTGCCCGCGCTGCGTGAGGCCATCGCCGAAAAGACCCGTCGCGACAGCGGCTACGAGGTCACGAGCTCCCAGGTGCTCGTCACCAACGGGGGCAAGCACGCCGTGGCGACGACCTTCATGAGCCTGCTCAACCCCGGCGACGAGGTCCTCATTCCGGCGCCCTACTGGACGACCTACCCCGAGGCCGTCTACCTGACCGGGGCCGTGGCGGTGCCGGTCATGACCGACCAGGCGCGCGGCTACCGGGTCACCGTCGAGGACCTCGAGCGCCACCGCACGCCGCGCACCAAGCTCCTCGTCTTCGTCTCGCCCTCCAACCCCACCGGCGCCGTCGTCGAGCCCGAGGAGGTGGCCGCCATCGGGCGCTGGGCCGCCG
>JAKCEK010000171.1 GCA_021838005.1 Actinomycetes bacterium | reverse complement strand
GGTACGCTGGGGGGGCGCCCCTGTAGCTCAACTGGATAGAGCGGACGGCGTCTACCCGGCAGGTGGCGGGTTCGACTCCTGCCGGGGGCACCCCGAGTCCCTCCACGTCCGGGCCACCCGGATTCGTCTCGAGGATGGGCCCGTGCCGCGCGGTTGCTCGTCGAGCGTGGCCGCGGGGCCCGGCCGGTTGACCAGGCACCTTGAGAGTAGGCATAGAATCCCTGGCCACACGGGATAACGAGCGTGGTCGCGCGGGTACCGTGGCCTTGTCATTTCGGTCCTCATCGGCACCGACGTCGCCGATGAACGGAGGAAGGGACCGCATGGACGAGGAGATGGCGGGGGTCGTCGGCGCGGGGGGTTTCGACGCACTCTTCTACGGGCACCCTGACGCGATGTGCGCCTCTGACCTGTCGGGTGCCTTCATCGACTGCAACGACGCGCTGTGCGCCCTCACCGGCTACACCCGCGACGAACTGCTGGCGATGACCTTCGAGCGGCTCATCACCCCGGATTCGCGCGACCTCTCATTGGAGAGGTTTGCGGAGGCCGCCACGGGCGCCACGGTGAACTACCGCACCGAGTGCGTCGCCAAAGACGGCCGATCCTTCGTGGTCGAGGTCACGAAGATCCCGCTGCGTGACGAGGTGGGACGGGCGGTCGGAGTGATCGGTGTGGCTCGCGACGTGAGCGCCCTGCGCCGACTCGTCGACGAGGTCGACGAAAGCCACTCGATCAACCGCATCGCTGGGCGAATCGCGCGTTTCGCCGGTTGGTCGGTCGACGCGGCGACGGGAGAGACCCGTTGGAGCGACGAGCTCTGCGAGATCTTCGGCCTCGAGCCGGTCGAGGACTCGGACTCCGAAGGGTTGGTCGAACGCATCCCCCACGAGACCGAGCGCCGAGAGTTCGACGCCCACGTCCGACGATGCCTGGCGGAGGGAGTGGGGTTCAGTACCTTGACCCCGATGCGCGACGCTCGAGGCGAAACCCTCACCGTGCACGTCCTCGGCGAGGCGGCACGCGACCAGAGTGGCCGCATCGTGCGAGTTGACGGCGCTCTGCACGACGTGACCTCGATCGAGCGCCGGCGCGCCGACCTCGAGGAACTCGAGGGCCGCGTCGCTCGTACGCTCAACGAACTCGACACGCCGCTCGCCTTCGTCGCCCGCGACTGGCGGATCACCTTCGCCAACGAGGCGGCGACGCGATTGACCGGCCGCTCGGTGGAGCAGCTCACCGCCGGCACCATCTGGGAGGTCTTCCCCGAGGCCATCAACGGCGTCTTCGGCGACCTCTACCGGCGGGCGATGGACGGTGGTGAGGTCGGCACCGCGGTCGCCTTCGCGGAGGGCTTCGGGCGCCACTTCGAGGTGACCGTCTACCCCTCGTCCGACGGTGTCGTCATCACCGCACGCGACGTGACCGCCCAGGTCGAGACGAACCGGACGATCGAGGAGTACACGAGCCGGGTCACCTTCCTCGCCCAGATGTTGGACCTCGCCAAGGACGCCATGATCGTGCGCGACTTCGAGCGGGGCATCATCTACTGGAACCGGTCGGCCGAGGAGATCTACGGGTGGACCTTCGAGGAGGTCCGGGGGCGCACGGGCCGGGACCTCTTTTACCTCGACCCCACCGACGGCGCCGAGGCCTTCGCCGCGATCATGGAGAACGGCTTCTGGATGGGCGAGGTCGAGCATCAGACCAAGGACGGGCGGCGCGTTTGGGTCGACTGCCGGCGCCAGCTGATCCGCGACGGCGAGGGCCGGCCGATTGGCGTCTTCGGAGTGAACACCGACGTCACCGAGTCGCGCCGCGAGAAGGAGACCCGGGTCCGGGCCCAGCGGATGGAGAGTCTGGGGACGCTAGCCGGGGGAATCGCTCACGACCTCAACAACGTGCTCGCTCCGATCCTGATGTCGGTCGATCTGTTGGTGCGTGGGGAGCAGGACGAGCGACGGCTCACGCTGCTGCGCACGATGCAGTCGAGCGTGCGGCGGGGGGCCGACATGATCCGCCAGGTCCTCTCCTTCGCTCGTGGGGTGGAGGGCGAGCGCGAGGCGCTGGACGTGCGCGCCCTCTTGGCGGAGGTGCATCAGTTTTGTCGCGACACGCTTCCGCGCAGCATCGAAATCGACTTCGACGTCCCCGACGACCTCGGGGTCGTCGTCGGTGACGCCACCCAGGTGATGCAGGTCCTGGTGAACTTGGTGACCAACGCGCGCGACGCCATGCCCGAGGGCGGGCGACTCACCGTCCGGGCCCTCGACGCCGTCACCGAGGATCCCGCGGCCGGGCCGGTGCGCACCGTCGTGATCCGGGTCTCCGACTCGGGCGTGGGCATGGAGCCCCCGATCGCGGCGCGCGTCTTCGAGCCGTTCTTTACCACCAAGGAGTTCGGTGTCGGGACCGGGCTAGGGCTATCGACCTCGATGGCCATCGTCAAGAGCCACGGGGGGCGCATCGAGGTGGTGAGCGAGCCGGGACGGGGGACCCGCTTCGACGTGGTGCTCCCGGCCGTCGACGCCTCGCCGTCTAGCCTCGAGGACGTGGCCGAATCGACGTCGCGCGCGGGGCTCGAGGGACTGCGGGTGCTGGTGGTGGACGACGAGGAGCCGATTCGGGTCATGCTCGACCAGGTCCTCACCGCCGAGGGGCTCGTCGTCGAGACCGCCGCGAACGGGCACGAAGCACTCGGGGCCCTGGAGGCCGCCGCTACGCCCTACGACCTCGTCATCACCGACCTCAATATGCCCCAGATCGGGGGCGATCGACTGGCCGAGCTCGCCGGAGACCTCGGACTGCCCACCCGCTTCCTCTTCATGAGCGGGGTGGGGGCCACCCGTGCGGGGTCCGGCGAGGCCGGACTCCATCTCGACAAGCCCTTTGACACCGAGGGGCTTCTCGAGGGGGTGCGTCGAGCCGTGGGCCGCTGACCGCCGGGCGTTAGCATGACCCGCGAGGTCCGCTCGGGCCGTCGGCCGCCCGGAGGGGGTGTGGCACAAGAGTTGCGTGAGACGCTGCGCGACCACGGGTTCGCCGCGCTGTTCGCGAGTCACGCCGACGGCGTGGTGGTCCTGGGTCGTACGGGCCGAGTGGTGGACTGCAACGACGCCGCGGAGCGACTGCTGCGGCGCTCTCGCAGCGAGATCGTCCGCAACGCGCTCTCGCTGCCGATCGTGAGCCCACCGCGCCCCAGGCGCCTCGAGCAACTCGACGCGGCGCTCGCGGGCTCGCCGGCGCGCTTCGTGGCACAGGTTGTCTCGACCGAGCGGCGGGCGAGCTTGCTGGACGTCTCGCTCATCCCCACCCGCGGGGCCGCCGGCGACGTGACGGGCGTCCTGGCGGTCTTACGCGACGTGACCGAGTCGGCCGAGCTCTCGAGCGCGCTCGACGAGAACGAGAGCCTGAACCGCATCGCCGGGAAGATCGTTCGCTTCGCCGGCTGGCGCCACGACGTCGCGACCAATCGCACCCGGTGGACCGACGGGGTGACCGCGGTGCTCGGCGCCTCGCCCGACGACTTCGCCGACCGGCGCTCGGCCGTGACCCGATTCCTCGACGCGCGGCACCACCCGACGCTCGAGCGAGCTTTCGCGGGCTGTGTCAACGCGGG
>JAKCEK010000001.1 GCA_021838005.1 Actinomycetes bacterium | reverse complement strand
CTCGCCCCTACGGCGATCGCACGGCGGGACGCCCCCGGGCCCCCCGAGACGCCGAGCGCCCCGAGCGCCCCTCGAGCGGCTCCCGGCGCCCCTACGACTCGCGCGAGGGCCGCCCCCCGCGCCCCTACGGCGATCGCACGGCGGGACGCCCCCGGGCCCCCCGCGACGCCGAGCGCCCCGAGCGCCCCTCGAGCGGCTCCCGGCGCCCCTACGACTCGCGCGAGGGCCGCCCCCCTCGCCCCTACGGCGATCGCACGGCGGGACGCCCCCGGGCCCCCCGCGACGCCGAGCGCCCCGAGCGCCCCTCGAGCGGCTCCCGGCGCCCCTACGACTCGCGCGAGGGCCGCCCCCCTCGCCCCTACGGCGATCGCACGGCGGGACGCCCCCGGCCCCCCCGCGACGCCGAGCGTCCGGTGCGACCGAGGAACGGGGAGTTCGACGTTCGTCCAAGCGGACGTCCGACGCGCGAGGAGTTCCGCCCCACGCGGGCGCGCAGCGGCCCGGTAGCTCGTCGCCCGAGGCCCGTGTCGCCCGAAGAGAGCCGCCGTGACGAGATCGAGCGCGCGGCGCGCGCCAAGGGTTGGGGGGGCCTGGCCCGTCGTGGCGCGGCGGCCATGGGCGACCCCGAGGTGTCGGCGCCGCGGCGTGGGGAGGCCGCCGGGCCGCCGCCCATGGCCGAATGGGTGCGTGAGGACGCCGCGCGCAACGAGCGTCCGAGCGAGCCTCGCCCGCCGCGGGCGCCCTACGCGCTGCCCGGCGACGTCGCGAGCGAGGTGCGCCGCGCCTTCATCGGCACCGCCCACGCTCGTGAGCGAGCGGTCGACGAGTTGACCAAGGCCGCGGAGGCCTATGACCGCCACCGCTACGAGGAGGCTCTTCGTCACGCGCGTGCCGTCGCCGACCTCGTACCGGGGGTCGGTGCGGTGCGCGAGCTCGCGGGGCTGGCGGCCTACCGGGCCGAACGCTGGGTGATCGCACGGTCCCAGCTGCGCGCCCACTTCGAGATCACCGGGGACGCCGAGCACCTGGCGCTGGTGATGGACGCCGAGCGGGCCCTGCGCCACGGGCGGGCGGTCGAGCGAGTCTACGAGGAGCTCCTCGAGGCCGAACCCGGGGCCGACGTGCTCGCCGAGGCGCGCATCGTGCTCGCGGGCGCGTGGGCCGACGAGCGGCGCTACCCCGAGGCGATCGACCTCCTCGTCAAGGCCGGGGCGGCGAAGAAGCTGCGAAACCCGTCCTTTCGCCACGTGCGACTGTGGTACGCGCTGGCCGACGTCTACGACCGGGCGGGCGACACCGCCAACGCGCGCGAGCTCTTCGCGCGCATCGTGGCGGTCGAGCCCGAGGCCTACGACGCGGCTGCGCGGCTGGGTGAGGTCGGTCACAGCGTGCGCAAGAACCGCAAGCGGCGCGCGACGCCCACCTCGACCAAGCGCCGGGACGACTAGCTCGTCATTCCCTCGAGCCCCACGAGGGAGCGGGCGTGTTCGATCTCGCCGAGGTGGCGCAGGGCGTGCTGGTAGACCCAGCACTCGAGTGCGTCGGAGCGGGTGATGCCCCGCTCGGCGCCCACCAGGGCGGAGAAGGTGTGAGCGAGGCGCTCGGGGTAGGGGGCGGCGACGAGGACCTCGTCGAACGCCGCGGACGCGACGGTCGCCACGTAGGCCTCGGTGGCGGCGAACACCCTCGCTTGGAGGGTGCGGAAGGCGTCGTAGTCGCCGATGCGTTGGGCGATCATCTCGGCGACCGGGCGCTCCTTGCCGTGGTCGGGGATCTCCAGCCCGAGGGGCTCGAGGGCGGTCGGTTCGCACAGGGGCGCCGGGCCGCCGCACAGGGCCCGGCTCGCGTCCTCGATGAGGAGCTGGTGGACGAGGGAGAAGGCGATGGGCAGGGTGGTCGGCGCCGTCACGGCGTTCACCTGCGCAAGGTTCATGGTGGCGCAGGCCTCGCGGTAGAGATGGTGCACGGCGCTCAGGCGCCGCGAGAGGGAGTCGCGGTACGCGTCGTCCATCGCGCCAGCGTACCGAAGCCCCCGACGGCGATTCGAGCCGGCGGTAGTCTCGTGCCATGGACATCGCGTCACTGCTCGGGGACGACGCCGAGGGTCTCCTCGGCCACACGGCGAGGGCCTTTCCCAAGGACCGCCTGACCCTGCCGGGTCCGGACTTCCTCGACCGGGTCTTCCTCGCGAGCGACCGGAGCCCCGCCGTGCTGCGCAACCTGGGGACTCTCTACAACCAGGGCCGCCTCGCCGGCACCGGCTACGTGTCGATCCTCCCGGTCGACCAGGGTATCGAGCACTCGGCCGCCGCGAGCTTCTCGCCCAACCCCGAGTACTTCGACCCCGCGCGGCTGTGCGACCTGGCGATCGAGGCGGGGTGCAACGCCATCGCCACGACGCTCGGGGGCCTCGGGATCGTCGCGCGCCGGTACGCGCACAAGATCCCCTTCATCGTCAAGCTCAACCACAACGACCTGCTGCGCTACCCCAACACCTACGACCAGCGCCCCTTCGCCTCGGTGGGCCAGGCCGTGGACCTCGGAGCGGTGGGGGTGGGCGCGACGGTGTATTTCGGCTCGTCCGAGTCGGCCCGGCAGATCGAAGAGGTGTCGGCGGCCTTCGCCGAGGCCCATCGTGCGGGGCTGTTCACGGTGTTGTGGTGCTACCTGCGCAACGACGCCTTCAAGCACGACGGCGTCGACTACGCGGTGGCCGCGGACCTCACCGGCCAGGCCAACCACGTGGGCGTGACGATCGAGGCCGACGTCATCAAGCAGAAGCAGCCCACCGTGAACGGCGGCTACAACGTGCTCAAGTTCGGCAAGACCGACCCGCGCGTCTACAGCGAGCTCACGACCGACCACCCGGTCGACCTCACGCGCTGGCAGGTGGTCAACTGCTACGCCGGACGCGTCGGGCTGATCAACTCCGGTGGGGAGTCCAAGGGCGTCGACGACCTCGTCGACGCCGTGCGCACCGCGGTGATCAACAAGCGCGCGGGGGGCCAGGGATTGATCGTCGGACGCAAGGCCTTCCAGCGGCCGCTCGCCGAAGGCGCCGAGCTCATCCGCACCGTCCAGGACGTCTACCTGGACGGGTCGGTCACCGTCGCCTAGGTGACGCCGGCCGACGAGGGAAGCGAGCGGGGCTGGGCCACCTGGCCCAACGCCGTCACGGCGGTGCGCCTGTTCGCGATTCCGGTGTACCTCTACCTGGTGCTCGCCACCAACCACCGCGCGATCGCGGCGTGGCTGCTCGGCGTGCTCGGAGCGAGCGACTGGGTCGACGGGTACCTCGCCCGGCGTCTCCACCAGGTCTCGGCTCTCGGCAAGGTCCTCGACCCCACGGCCGACCGGATCCTCGTGGTCTCGGGCCTGGTGTCGGTCGCCGTGGTGGGCGCGGTGCCGTGGTGGTTCGCCGGAGTGACCCTCGCGCGCGAGGTGATCGTCTCGGGCGTGACCCTGGTGATCGCCGCGCGGGGCGCCCGGCGCATCGACGTCCTGTGGTGGGGCAAGGTGTCCACGTTTGCCCTGATGACAACCTTTCCACTCTTCTTGCTGTGCTCCAACCCCCACCACGTCGCCCTGGCCGGCTGGCAGCGCGACGGGCGGGTCGCCGGCTACGTCGTCGGGGGAGTCGGCCTGGCGTTGGCCTGGGTGGTCGCGGCCGGCTACGTCGGCCCGGCCCGACGAGCCCTCGCCGAGGGTCGGGCCGCTCGCGCCAGCCGGGTTGTGTAAGTTGGCGCCGTGCAGATCCCGAGCGACCTCCGTTACTCGAACGACCACGAGTGGGCGAGGAAGGAGGGTGCCGTCGTGCGCGTGGGCATCACCGACTACGCCCAGGACGCCCTGGGCGACGTGGTCTTCGTCGACCTGCCCGAGGTCGGTGACGCGGTGGGCGTGGGTGGCACGCTCGGCGAGGTCGAGTCGACCAAATCGGTCTCGGAGGTCTACGCCCCGGTGAGTGGGACGGTGCGCGCCGTGAACGAGGCGCTACGCCAGTCGCCCGAGCTCGTCAACGCCGACCCCTACGGTGAGGGCTGGCTCTGCGAGATCGAGGTCGCCTCGAGTGCGGAGTTCGACGGGCTGCTCGACGCGGCCGGCTACGGGGCGCTGACCGGCCACTGAGCGGACGGCCCTCGGCCCCGGCGAGCCGGGCGGGGGTTAACTAGTCTGGGCGCCGTGAACTGCCGTCGCTGTGGCGAGATCCTCAACGCCAACGCCAACTTCTGTTGGGCCTGCGGCGCGCCCCAGCATTCGACCTCCTCACCCGAGACGGTGGCCGTGCCCGTGGTGCACGCGCCCGACACCCTGCACCCCGAAGCGTGGCGCGGACCCGGTGGGGAGCACGGCGACGAGCTCGTGATCGCGGCCGGGCCCGAGGCGGGCGAGCGCATCGAGCTCGGGGGCGACGTCTCCGCCGTCGGGCGCCACGAGTCGAGCGAGATTCTGCTCGACGACGTCTCGGTCTCGCGCCACCACGCCGTCTTCACGCGAACCGCGAGCGGGCGGATCACCCTGCGTGACCTCAACTCGCTCAACGGCACCTACGTCAACGGCCGCCGCGTGGAAGAGACCACGCTCCACTCGGCCGACGAGATCCAGATCGGGAAGTTCAAGCTCGTGTTCTGGGAGGCAAACTCATGACCCTCGAGCAGGGAACGATGCGCATCGGGGAGGTTCACGCGCGCCTGCGGCGCGACTTTCCCGACTTGGAACTCTCCAAGATCCGCTACTACGAAGACAAGGGCCTCGTGTGCCCGAGCCGCAGCCGCAAGGGCTACCGGCTTTACTCGGAGCGCGACGTGGCCTGCCTGCGCGAGGCCATCCGGCTCGCCCAGGAGGAGTTCGTGCCGTTGCGGGTGGTGCGCCTTCGCCTCATCGAGCAGGGTCTCCTCGCCGACGGTCCCGTCGCCACCACCCGGGTCGCGGCGCGCGAGGCGCTGGCCCCGGTGGTCGTCGCCCCGGCCCCGGGCCCCCCGCGCTCTCTAACGGTGGTGCGACCGGTCGAGCCCGAGACCGAGGACGGCTCCGAGGGCGGGGACGCGGACGTCGTCGCGATCGATTCTCGCTCGGTCGCCGAGCTGCTCGTCGAGAGCGGGCTCACGCCCGACGAGCTCAACCAGGTGCTGGCCCTCGGGGTGCTCACCCCGACGGTCGTCGACGGACAGGCCCGCTACGACGACCGCGACGTGCGCGTGGTGCGCGTGGTGCGCGACCTGCTCGCGCGCGGGGCCGACCCGCGCCAGGTGCGCGCCCTCGGACGGGTGGCCGAGCGCGAGGTCGGCGTGGTCGCCGAGATCGCTGGGCCCCCGTGGGCCCACCCGGAGGCCCCCGGCGAGCGGCTCGTCGAGGTGGCCGGCCAGGTCGCGGCGCTGCGTGCCGAACTGGTGGCGCGCGAGCTCGAGCGCGAGGTCGCCGCCCGCGCCCTCGGTCCATACGCGACCTAGGCTGGACCCGTGATCGAGGTCGTGCTGAGGGCGGTGCGCGTCGACGTCGGCTCGGCCACGCCCCTCTTGCTCCTCGAGGAGGTCGCCGGCGACCGCGTGCTGCCGATCTTCGTGGGCACCCCCGAGGCGGCGGCCATCGCCTACGCCCTCCAGGGGGTGGAGGCGCCACGCCCGATGAGCCACGACCTCATGGGTCACGTCATCACCGCGCTCGGCGCGCGTCTGTTCTCGGTGGAGATCACCGAGCTCGTCGCCGGGACGTTCTACGCGAACCTGCGGATGCTGCGCGGAAGCGAGGAGGTCGTGGTGAGCGCCCGCCCGAGCGACGCCGTCGCGCTCGCGCTGCGGGTGGGGGCCCCGATCCTCGTCAGCGACGCCCTGATGGCGAGTGAGGGGCGCGTCATGGACCTCTCCGATGAGGAGGACGAGGAGGCCCCAATCCTCGACGTCGCCGACGAGGCCGACCTGGTGGCCGAGTTGCGCGCGTTCCTCGACCGGGTGGACCCCGAGGACTTCGGTAAGTGAGCCGGGCACTCAAGGGACTCGCCCTCTTCTTCGCCTTTGTCGTCATCTACACGATCAGCCGTCACGCGATCGACGCCCACTCGAATTCGACGACCACGACGTCGTCACCGAGCACGACGACGAGCGTGCCGGCGGTGACGACGACGACCGCGCCGGGGCCGGTGGCGTGCGCGGCCGCGGACTTCACCGGGCGCTTCAACCAGGGCCAGGGCGCGGGCGGCGACGTCTACGCCAGCGTCACGCTCACCAAGGCCACCCCGGGGCTCTGCACGTTGAAGGGGTGGCCGCGCCTCACGCTGCTCGACGGCCAGGGCGGGCTCATCGCGTCGACGGCGACCGACGCGCCGAACGCCACGACCTCGGGCGCGTTCCTCTCCCCGCCCCAGGCCAACCAGCCCCCGCGCTCCCTGACCCTCGGGAACAACCAGTCGGCGACCTTCGACCTGATCTACTCCGACGTCTCGGTGGGCTCGAGCTGTCCCAACGCCGTCACCGTGAGCGTGCAGCTCCCCGGCGGCGCGGCCGAAGTGGCGGTGACGGCCGCCCCACCCGTCCAGGCGTGCAACGGCACCCTCACGGTGTCACCGTTCTTCGCCGGCGCCGGGGCCTAGCGGCGAGGGTCGACCAGGATCCGGCCGCGCGTGCGGCCGTGGCGCAGGTCCTCGAACGCCGGGGCCAGGCCGGCCAGGCCGACCTCGCGGTCGACGAAGGCCTCGAGGTCGGCCTCGCGCGCCGTGCGCGCGACCTCGCGCCAGACCCGCGCGCGCTGGAGCGTGGGCGCCTCGACCGCGTCGACGCCGAGGAGGCTCACCGCGCGGGTGATAAAGGGGTAGACGGTCGTGGCGAGTTCGGCGCTCGCCACGAGCCCGCTCGCCGCGACGGCCGCGCCGTGGCGCAGGGCCCGCAGGACCTGGGCCAGGGTCGGCCCGCCCACGCAGTCGATCGCCCCGTCCCAGCGTTCGCTCCCCAGGACCCGGCCGGGCCGGTCGCTCAGGTCCTCGCGTCCGATCACCGCGGCCGCGCCGAGCCCGTGGAGCCACTCGGCCGCGCCGGGCGTGCCCGTCGAGGCGACGGGACGGTAGCCCCGACGCGCGAGGTAGAAGACCGCCTGCGAGCCGACCCCGCCGGTCGCCCCGGTGACCACGACCTCGGCGTTCGGGGCGAGGCCGAGGTGCTCGAGGGCGAGGACGCTCGCCATCGCGGTCCAGCCGGCCGTGCCGACGATCATCGCGGCTCGGGGGGTCAGCCCCTCGGGCAGGGGCGAGATCCAGCGGGCGGGCGCGCGCACCTCGGTGGCGAAGCCGCCGTCACGCTCGACCCCGAGCGCTCCGCCGTGCACGGCGACGGCCGTTCCGGCGGCGAGGTCCCCGAAGGGCTCGGCCAGGGTGCCCGCCGCGTCCACCCCGCCGACGACGCGCGGCGTGCGTCGCACGCGGCTTCGCGCCTCGGCGACCATCGCGTCTTTGTAGTTCACCCCGGAGTACTCGACGAGCACGTGCGCGTCGTCCTCGTCGAAGCCGTGGGGGGCGACCTCCTCGACGCGCAGCGTCACGTCGTCGTCGGACTCGGTAATGACCAGGGCTCGCACGGGCCCCGAGCCTAGGTGCGAGGAACCGGGTGAGCGGCGGGGTTGGTCGGTACACTTGGGCGGTGGTGGCTCGCCTGGTGAGGCTTCGCGACGCCGCCGCCTCCCGGTGGGCCCGCCTCGGGGGGCTCGCGGGTGACGGCGTGCTCTACCTGGCCTCGGCCGTCTTCGCGACCCTGCTCGGGGTCTTCTCGACCCAGGGCGCCCAGTGGCAGTGGGGCTACCTGGCCATCGGCCCCTACGCGCTCGTCGGGATCGTGGCCCTGCTCCTCTCGCGACGGGTGCGCCGACGGGTCCACCTGGCCCGGGTCGTGCTGCTCGTGGCGGTGGGGATCGGCGTGGTCGCGGTGCCCCTCGGGCTCGAGGCCCACTGGCACCACGCCCAGCCCGAGGTCGGGGTGATCACCCGGGCCGGTCAGGCGCTCTCGAAGGACCATACGCCGTATCGCGCCTACGACCACAACGGCAAGGTGGTCGGCGAGATTAAGGGTCTGCCGGCCTTCGAGTCGTTCTTCCCGTACTTCCCGCTCATGGGCGTCTTCGGGCTGCCCTCGGCGACGACCCACGAGGCCGACGGGCTGACCGACGCGCGCATCATCATGACGCTGATGACCCTCGTGACGAGCGCCGCGGCGCTGGCGCTGCTGCGCGCGCGCGCTGACCAGAAGCTGCGCGTCGCCCAGGTGCTCATCGCCCTGCCGACCGGGGCGCTCTTCCTCTCGACCGGCGGGGACGACATGCCGATCCTCGCGCTTAGCCTGCTCGCGGTCGCCGCGCTGCAGCGCCGCCAGGCCAACCTGACGGGTCTCGCCCTCGGCCTCGCGGCGGCGATGAAGCTCACGGCGTGGCCGCTCGCCGCGGGCGCCCTGCTCGTCGCGCGCGACCGAGGGGGTCGCGCGAGCTGGCCGCGGGTCCTCGCGTGGGTGGGCGTGATCGTGCTCGCCACGACGCTGCCCTTCGCGCTGCGCGACCCGGTCGCCTTCATGTCGAACGTCTTCGCCTTCCCGCTCGGTCTCGCCGGGGTGACCTCGCCCGCCGCGAGCGCCCTGCCCGGTCACGTCCTCACGACCTGGGAGCCGGTGCTCGGCCACGTGCTGGCCCCGGTGACCTTCGTAGTGGGCGGGGCGTTCTTCGCCCGCTACCTGCGCCGTCACCACCCGCTCACCCTCAGCCAGCTCCTCGCGGTGCTCGCGGTGGCCTTCGCCGTCGTGATCTGCGTGGCCTCGGCGACCCGAATCGGCTACGTGATCTACCCGCTGAACCTCGCCCTGTGGTCGACGATCACCCGGCGCGCGTCGATCGAAGAGCCCGAGCTCGTCGCGGTCGCCGTCTAGACCGTCTGGGAGTTCTGGAAGAGGGTGAAACTCCACTCCACCCGGCGCGCCGGGGTGGAGAGGACGGTGACGCCGATCTCCCAGTAGAAGCCGTCACTCGAGGAGCGCTGGAAGAGGTACTGGGGGTGGCCGGTCGGCGAGGGACTCGTCGAAAAGAGGGTCCAGCCGAGGGCCGGCAGGTGGGCCCGGTAGAAGCCGAGGACCTGGCCACTCGTGGCGCGCGCCGTGGCGAGGCGCTCCACGCAGTCGAAGTCGCCGGCTCCGAGGTTGGGCGTGGTCGAGCCGGGACGGGGCGTCGTGCCGACCGGGTAGACGAAGCCGCTGACGAGGTCGCGTGGGACCTCGAGGGGCTGGTCGCAGTAGGCGAGACCAGCAACCAGCGGCCTCTCGACCGCGAGGCCGCCAACCACCACGGGTGCCGGGCCACCGGGTGAGACGACCGGTCGGGCCGTCACCCAGTCCACGATGAGGAAGGTGGCGAGCAGCGCGATCCCGAGGAGGGCGATGGTCGCGGCGGGCCAGATGCTCGTCGTCGTGGTGAGCGGCGGTCGAGGGGAGTCCTTCACCGTCCCCATCCGAGGTGGTCGATCGGCCCACGGCCCCGACCGAGCCGCCAGGTCGCCGCGCCCTCGAGGGCCGCGCCCACGTAGGCCTTCGCCTCGGCGACGGCCTCGGGGATCGAGCGGCCCCGCGCGAGGCCGGCGGTGATCGCGGCCGAGAGGGTGCACCCGGTGCCGTGGTCGTTCTCGGTGGCGACCCGGGCGCCGTCGAGCACGCGTACGGTGCCCTCGACGATGAGCACGTCGGGGGAGCGGTCGAGTTCGCGCAGGTGGCCGCCCTTGACGAGGGTGGCGGCCGCTCCGAGGGCGCTGACGCGCCGGGCCAGGGCGACCAGGTCCTCCAAGGTGCGCACGTCGCGGGGGTCGACCTCGACGAGGGCGGCCGCCTCGGCGAGGTTGGGGGTGACGACGGTGGCCAGGGGCACGAGGCGCTCCCGGTAGGCCTGGACCCCGCCGTCTTTCATGAGGAGGTCGCCACTCGTGGCGACGAGCACGGGATCGACCACGAGCTGGGGGAGCAGACCGACTTCGGCGAGCGTGGCGACCCGCCCGACCACTTCGGGCGTGGCCAGCATGCCGGTCTTGGCGGCGGCGACCGCGAAGTCCCCGGTGACCGCGCGCACCTGGGCCTCGACCTCGTCGGGGGTGAGCACGGCCACCGCCTCGACCCCGAGGGTGTTCTGGGCCGTCACGGCGGTCAGGGCCGAGGTACCGAAGACCCCGAGGGCGGCGAAGGTCTTGAGGTCGGCCTGGACCCCGGCCCCCCCGCCCGAGTCCGAGCCGGCGATGGTCAGAGCGACCGCGGGCTGCACACCCCAACCCTAGTTTCGCCACGGCGCAACTACGCTGGGCGCGGTGGAAGAGCTGCTGACCGTCGGCTCGTACGAGTCGGCCTCGCGCCTGGTCTTTGGCACGGGCGGTTTCCGGTCCCTCGAGGTCCTCGAGGCGACCCTCGAGGCCGCCCAGGTCACGATCGCGACGGTCGCCCTGCGTCGGGTCGACCCCTCGGTCGAGGGCTCGCTCTACGACGTCCTCGAGCGCAACAAGGTGGCGCTCCTGCCCAACACGGCCGGCTGCTACAGCGCCCGCGAGGCGGTCGCGACGGCCCGGCTCGCCCGCGAGGCCTTCGACACCGACCGGGTCAAGCTCGAGGTCATCGGCGACGACCGCACCCTGTTGCCCGACGTGGTCGAGACCCTCGCGGCGGCCGAGGAGTTGGTCGCCGACGGCTTCGAGGTGTGGGCTTACACCAACGACGACCTCGTCGTGGCCCAGCGGCTCGAGCAGGCGGGGTGCGTGGCGGTGATGCCCCTGGGCTCGCCCATCGGCT
The DNA here is from genome assembly GCA_021838005.1 of Actinomycetes bacterium. Lineage (GTDB taxonomy): Bacteria > Actinomycetota > Acidimicrobiia > Acidimicrobiales > RAAP-2 > RAAP-2. The sequence goes on along the minus strand of JAKCEK010000001.1, from coordinate 47,756 downwards.
CGGGGCTCGGCGTGCGCAACCCCCACGCCGTGGCCCTCATCTGCGAGCGGGTCGGCGCGCCGGTCCTGCTCGACGCCGGGGTGGGGACGGCCTCGGACGCCGCCCTCGCGATGGAGTTGGGCTGCGCCGGGGTGCTGGTCGCCTCGGCCATCAACCGTGCCCTCGACCCGGTGGCCATGGGCGAGGCGGTCGCCGGGGCCGTGCGGGCCGGGCGGCTCGCCCGCCGGGCCGGACGGATCCCGCCGCGGCTCTACGCCGAGGCCTCCTCGAGCGCGCTCGGGCGCCCCGACCTGTTTGCCGAGTAGCCCGGGGTTAACTACACTCGTGTAGTCCGGGCCATTCCCGGGCGCCTCGGTCGGGAGGGGGAGCGTGAGCGGCGACAGCGACTTCGGATTCAGCGCATCCACCGTGTGCCGGCTCACCGGCGTGACCTACCGTCAGCTCGACTACTGGGCGCGCACGGGCCTCGTGACCCCCACGATCGCCGTCGCGCGGGGCAGCGGTTCGAAGCGGCGCTACGGCTACGCCGACATCCTCGAGGTGAAGGTCATCAAACGCCTGCTCGACGCCGGGGTGTCGCTGGCGCGCGCCCGCCAGGCCGTGGAGTGCCTGCGGCGCGCGCTCGGGGCCGACCTCGCCGCGGCGAGCCTCGTGCTCTCCGACGCCGGCTCGGTTCTCGCCCACGACGACGGCGAGCTCGTTGACCTGCTGCGCGGCGGACAGGGCGTCTTTAACATCGTCCCGCTCGCCACGGTGGTCGCCGAGCTCTCGACCACCCTCCGCGAGGATCCCTCGACGTCGGAGAAGGGGGCCGTCACGGCGTGAGCTCGCCCCAGCGTGGCGGGGACCCCCGTCGCCGCCACCCCAGTGCCGTGACCCCGGTCGAGGGGACTTTCGCGCACCCCTCCGAGGCCCTCTTCGCCCGACTCCTCACGGTGTCGGGGTACGACTGGGTCTACGAGCCGGTGGAGTTCCCGCTCGAGTGGGGACCCGACGGTACGCCCACGCGAGCCTTCCGGCCCGACTTCTACCTCGCCGAGCCGGGCGTGTTTGTCGAGCTGACGGTGCTCGCCCAGCGCCTCGTGACGCGCAAGAACCAGAAGGTCCGCCGGTTCCGTGACCTCTACCCCGAGGTGCCCCTGGTGGTGGTGTACCGACGCGACTTCGAGCGGCTCTTGGAGCGCGCGCGCCTCACCACCCCCCTCGAGGAGGTCGCGTAGTGGACGAGCGGCGCAGCCATCTCTACGACGTGCACGTCGAGCTCGGGGCCAAGGTGGTCCCCTTCGGCGGCTGGCTGATGCCGCTCGCGTACCCCACGGGCACCGTCGCCGAGCACCTGGCGTGCCGACGCGACGCGGTGGTGTTCGACGTGAGCCACCTCGGCACGGTGCGCTGCGAGGGGCCCGGGGCCTTCGACGCCCTGCAGGCGACCCTGACCAACGACCTCGCCAAGGTCAGTCCGGGCCGCGCCCAGTACACCCACCTGCTCACCGAGGACGGCTTCGTCGTCGACGACATCATCGTCTGGTGGGTTGACGAGGACTCCTTTGACGTCATGCCCAACGCCTCGAACACCTCGGGGGTGCTCGAGGCCCTGCCGGGGATCGACGTCACGGGCGGGCGCAGCGTGCTCGCCGTGCAGGGTCCGCGCGCGCGTGAGCGCGCGGCGCGCGTCGACCCGCGTTTCGGCGAGGTCGCGCGCAACCGGGTGGTGCGCCTCGACTACGGGGGCGTCGAGGTGCGCGTCGCCGGCACCGGCTACACCGGCGAGCCCGGGGTGGAGATCGCGGTCCCCAACGAGGCGGCTGAGGCGCTGTGGCGGGCGCTCGTGGCGGTCGGGGTGACCCCGGCGGGCCTCGGCGCCCGCGACACCCTGCGCCTCGAGGCGGGTCTCCCCCTCTACGGCCACGAGCTCTCGCTCACCTCGACGACCCTCGAGGCCGGACTGGGCTGGGTGCTCGGCTGGAACAAGCCAACCTTCCGGGGCCGAGCCGCCGTTGAGCGCGAGCGCGCGAGCGGCCCGCGTCGACGCCTGGTGGGGCTCGTCTCGGCGGGGCGCCAGCCCCTGCGCGAGGGGGCCGACGTCCTCGCCGGCGGCCGCCCGGTGGGGTTCTTGTCCTCGGGCAACTACTCGCCGGTCCTCGAGCGCGGGATCGGCATGGGGCTGCTCACCCCGGGGTTCGTCGTCGGCGAGCCCGTCACCGTCGCCCTGCGGGGCCGGGAGGTCTCGGCGAGCGTGGCCGCGCTGCCCTTCGTCGCCAAGGAGTCGTGATGGCCGACTACCTGCCCCACACCCCCGAGGAGGTGGCCGCGATGCTCGCCTTCGTCGGGGTCGACTCGCTCGAGGGCCTGTACGCCCACGTCCCGGCCGCGGTGCGCCTGGCCGGGGGACTGGACCTGCCGGCGGGGATGACCGAGCCCGACGCGGCGGCCGTCGTGGCGGGCTACGGGTCGCGCAACGGCGCACGCGCGAGCGAGCTGGTCTGCTTCGCCGGCGCCGGCGCCTACGACCACGAGGTCCCACCCGTGGTGCGCGCCCTCGCGGGGCGCAGCGAGTTCGTCACGGCCTACACGCCCTACCAGCCCGAGGTCGCCCAGGGCGTCCTCCAGGCGATCTTCGAGTACCAGACCCTGGTGGCGCGCCTTTCGGGCCTGCCTATCGCCAACGCCTCCCTCTACGACGGGGCGACGGCGCTCGTCGAGGCCCTCAACATGGCCCACGGGGCCACCGGGCGCTCGCGCATGTTGGTCTCGTCGGGGGTGCACCCGCACTGGCGGGCGGTCGCCCGCACCTTTGCCGCCGGCACCGGCCACGTGGTCGACGAGGTGCCCCTGGTCGGGGGGCTCACCGACTGGTCGGGCGTCGACACCGCAGGGGTCGCCGCCGTCGTGGTGGCCTACCCCAACTACCTCGGGGTGCTCGAGGACCCCGGCGCGGCGAAGGCGCTCGCCGCGGCGACGGGGGGTCTCCTCGTCGTGGCGGGCGACCCGGTCGCCGCGGGCGTCTTGCGCTCGGCCGGTGCGTGGGGGGCCGACGTCTTTGTCGGTGAGGGCCAGCCCTTCGGCACGGCGCTCTCCTTCGGCGGCCCCTACCTCGGACTCTTCGCCTGCAGCGACGCCCAGGTGCGCCGGCTCCCCGGGCGGATCGTGGGCGAGACCGTCGACACCGAGGGGCGCCGCGCCTACGTCACGACGCTACGGGCACGCGAACAGGACATCCGCCGCGAGAAGGCGACCTCGAACGTGTGCACCAACCAGACCCTGATGGCGGTGGCCGCGGCCGTCCAGTTGGGCTGGCTGGGGACCCAGGGGCTGCGCGAGGTCGCGACGCGCTGCGCCCAGGGGGCCCACTACCTCTACGACCAGCTCGCCGCCGTGGACGGGGTGGCCCCGGTCACGTCGGCGCCGTTCTTCCGGGAGTTCGCGCTGCGCCTGCGCCGGCCGGCCCGTGAGGTCGTGGCCCTGATGGCCGCCGAGGGAATCCTCGCCGGGGTCGCCCTGGACGCGCTGGGCGGGCCGGAGGACCCCTCGGCCGACGCGCCCGACGAGGTGCTGCTCGTCGCGGTCACCGAGCGGCGGACCCGGGCCGAGCTCGACCACTACGTGCGCGCGCTGAGAGGAGCCCTGAGGTGACCGCGAGCCCCGCCGGACGGGCGTCGTCGGCCCCCCTCATGGGGCGCGACGCCGAGCCCACCCTCTTCGAGATCTCCGTGCCCGGGCGACGGGCCTACCAGCTGCGCACGACCGACGTTCCGGCCCGGGCGCTCGAGGACCTGGTGCCGGCCGCCCACCTCGCCGAGGCGCCCGTGGCCGTCGCGGAGGTCTCCGAGCGCGACCTGGTGGCCCACGTGACCCGGCTCAGCCACCGTCAGTTCTCGGTCGACCTGGGCATGTACCCCCTGGGCTCGTGCACGATGAAGTACAACCCCAAGTTCTGCGACGCGGTGGCGGCCGACCCGGCCCTGGCGAGCGTGCACCCGGCCGCGCCGGCCGAGCTCACCCAGGGCTGGCTGGAGATCCTGGTGAACCTGGAAGAGCGGCTCTGCGCGATCACCGGCATGGCGGCGGCCACGCTGCAGCCGGCGGCCGGGGCGGCCGGCGAGCTCACCGGGCTGCTCCTCATGCGGGCCTACCACGCGAGTCGCGGCGACGTGCGTCGGCGCGTCGTCATCCCCGACTCGGCCCACGGCACCAACCCCGCCTCGGTGACCCTCGGCGGCTACGAGGTCACGACGGTCCCCTCGAACGACCGGGGTCTCGTCGACCTCGAGGCGCTACGGCGCGTGCTCGGGCCCGACGTGGCGGGCATCATGCTCACGAACCCCAACACGCTCGGGCTCTTCGAAGAGGAGATCGTCGAGATCGCCGCCGCCGTGCACGACGTGGGCGGCCTCCTCTACTACGACGGGGCCAACCTGAACGCCATCCTCGGGGTCGTGCGCCCCGGCGACATGGGCTTTGACATCGTGCACATGAACCTGCACAAGACCTTCGCCACGCCCCACGGCGGCGGGGGCCCGGGCGCGGGTCCCGTGGCCGTGGCCGCCCACCTCGTCGACTTCTTACCCGGGCCGCGCGCGGTGCGCGACGGCGGCCGACTCGCCTGGGCGACGCCGGCGCGCTCGATCGGGCGGGTCCACGGCTGGCACGGCAACGCGCTGGTGCTCGCCCGAGCCCTCGCGTACATCGACGTCCACGGGGCCGAGGGCCTCACCCGGGTGGCCCAGCACGCCGTCCTGAACGCCAACTGGCTGCGCCGACGCGTGGGCGAGATCCTGCCCGCGGCGCACGACCGGATGTGCATGCACGAGTGCACCCTCCAGGCGACCCTGCTCAAGGAGCGCTACGGCGTGCGGGCCCTCGACGTCGCCAAGACCCTCCTCGAGGAGGGCTTCCACGCCCCCACCGTCTACTTCCCGCTCATCGTCGAGGAGGCCCTCATGTTCGAGCCGACCGAGACCGAGAGCCCCCAGACCCTCGAGGCCCTGGCCCAGGCGATCGAGCGCATTGCCGAGCGGGCCGCCACCGACCCCGAGGGGATGCGTCGCGCCCCCCAGACGACGCCCGTGGCCCGGGTGGACGAGGCGCGCGCCGCGCGCCACCTCGTGGCGACGGCCGACACGCCGCGGCCCCTGTAGCCTCAGTCCCGCCGCGAGAAGCCCTGGATGGCCAGGACGAAGAAGATGAGGGCGAAGGCCGCGACCATCACCAGCTCGAGCCACACCGGTAACACGTAGCCGAAGAGCGTCACCGTCGCCGAGAAGCGCGCGGCGGCCAGCGGCGGGACGTTCTGGACCGCGAAGACCACCTGGCGCAGCGGGGCGACGGCGTAGGTGAGGGGGTTGAGCCGCGTGAGGACGGTGAGCCACGTCGGCAGCCCCGAGAGGGGGAAGAGCGCCCCGGAGAGGAAGAGCATCGGGAAGAGGACGAGCTGCATGACGACCTGGAAACCCTCGATACGGTTGATTCGACTGGCCACGAAGACGCCGAAGGACGTGAGGGCGATCGCCATCACCAGCTCCAGTCCGATCACCTCGAAGACGAGCGCGACGGTGAGGTGCACGCCGATGAGCGGCGCCAGCGCCAGCATGATGGTCCCCTGCAGCGCGGCGACCGTCGCCCCGCCGAGGGTCTTGCCCGTCACCAGGCTCGCGCGGCTCGCGGGGGCCACGAGCATCTCGCGCAGGAATCCGAACTCCCGGTCCCAGACGATGGAGATCGCGCTGAAGATGGCCGTCGAGACCACGCTCATGGCCACGATGCCCGGAAAGAGGAACTTCTTGAAGTCGAAGCCCGCGGTCGAGCCCACCAGCGTGGACATGCCGTAGCCCAGCACGAACAAGAACAAGAGGGGCTGGGAGAGGCTCGTCACGATGCGGGTGCGGTTGCGCTCGAAGCGGATGAGCTCGCGCTCCCAGACCATGAGCACGGTGCGCAGCTCGTGCCAGCGCGGCCGCTCGGCGACGCGCGCCGCGGGCGCGGGTAGCGTTCTCATCGCCGGGCCGCCCGCCGGGCGCGCATCCATCCGCTGGACGTGGGCTCGCCGTCGTTTTCGCGGATCTCGCGTCCGGTGTAGTGCAAGAACACGTCCTCGAGCGTGGGGCGGTGGACGTGGACCGAGGAGACGCCCCCGGCCACCGTCTCGAGCAGTCGGGGCACCTGGCCCTCGCCGTCGGCGGTGAAGATCCGCACACCCTCTCCGACCCGCTCGGCGCGGTAGCCGGCGTCACGCAGTCGGCCGAGCGCCCGGTCGTCGTCGTCGGTGTGCAGGTCGACGGTGTCGGCGCCGATGACCGCCTTGAGCGCTTCGGGGCTGTCGAGGGCCACGATCCGGCCGTGGTCGATGATCGCGATGCGATCGGCGATCTCGGCCTCGTCCATGTAGTGGGTCGTGAGAAAGACCGTCACGCCCTCCTCGCGGCGCATCGTGGCGACGTCGTCCCACATGAGGGCCCGGGTCTGGGGGTCGAGGCCAATGGTGGGCTCGTCGAGGAAGAGAACGGCCGGGGTGTGGAGCATGCCGCGGGCGATCTCCAGTCGACGGGCCATCCCGCCCGAGAAGGTCGAGACGAGGTCCTTCGCGCGCGCCGAGAGTTTCACCAGCTCGAGGACCCGCTCGATGCGGGCGCGGCGCTCGGCGCGCGCGACGCCGTAGAGGACGGCGTGGAAGCGCAGGTTCTCCTCGGCCGTCAGCTGGTCGTCGAGGGTCTGCTCTTGGAAGACGAGGCCGATGCGCGCGCGCACCTCGTCGGGCTGGGTCAAGACGTCGTAGCCGTCGATGCGCGCGAACCCGCCGGTGGGCCGGGTGAGCGTGCAGAGCATGTTGATCGTCGTCGACTTGCCCGCCCCGTTGGGCCCGAGGAAGGCGAAGACCTCGCCCGGGCGCACCTCGAAGGTGACGCCGTCGACGGCCCGGGTGTCCCCGAAGCGCTTGGCGAGCCCGGCGACGTCGATGGTGACCGCGCCCCGCGTCGAGGCGACGGTGTCGGCCGCGGCTAGCTGGGTCACGGGGCTCCTCTCGGAGCCATCTCACCAGGTCGCGACGGGTCCCGGCTACCGACGATGGTCCCACCCTGAGACGAGGGAGGTCCCCGGCGACCTAGTCGTCGCCCGACGAGTCGTCGGCGCTCATCGTGGCGAGCACCTTGCGCAGGAGGCGGGCGAGCTCGTCCTGCTCGGCGCGCGTCAGGCCGTTGACGGCGAGGGTCTCGTGGCGGTTGAACTCGGGGAAGACGGACTCGATGAGACGGGTCCCGGCCCGCGTGAGCCCGATCGAGACCCGGCGCCGGTCGTCGCGGTGGGGGAGGCGTCGGATGAGCCGTCGTCCCTGGAGCGTCTTGATGACCCCGGTGAGGGTGCCCTTGGTGACCCCGGCCTCGGCGGCGACGTGGCCGGTCTCCTGGTCGCCCCAGATCCACAGGACCCACAGGACCGTGAAGGCCACCCAGCTCAGGTCGTGGTCGGAGAGCACGGTGCGCTCCATGTGGTTGCGCACGGCCGAGCCGGCTCGGTAGATGTTCGACACGGCGCTCATCGAGCGGAAGTCCAGCTCGTAGCCCTCGAGGCGGGAGCGGATGTCGCGCTCGGCCCGCGAGACGACGGCCGATTCGCTGCTCGAGATCCGTCGGCTCATCGGACCTCGAGGGTCGTCCCCCCCGCGAACGTGGTGCCCACGGCCCGGTAGTAGCCGGCGATGAACTCGCGCGGGGCGATCGAGGTGAGCTCCTCGGTAGGCGACTCGAAGAGCTCGAGGGTCGCCGTGCCCCGCCAGGCCGGCCCGAGCTCGACGTCGACCCCGGCCATGGTGACGACCTCGTCGAGGGCGTCGGAGCCGTCGAGTTCGATACGCGGGAAGACGCGATGGTGGAGCATGGGGTGTCCGTTCACGAAGCCGGCGCTGGGCGCGGCCTCCTCCAGGGTCACCGTGCCCTCGGCGAGGCGGCGGTCGGCCGCGGCGAGGGTCATCCCGAAGCGCCCGCCGGGGCCGACCCGCGGCCCGGCTCGCCCGACGCTGACCGGCCGGGTCTGGTGGATCGAGCCGAGCTTCTTGGGGTAGCCCTGGATGTAGCCGCGCACGAGGGCGAAGTCGGCGTCGACCCAGATGAAGAGGCACCGGCTGTAGAGCTGTCCCCGGTAGCGACAGCGCACCACGACGAAGGCCTCCCGGTACTGGCTGCGCACCGGGTCGAGCAGCTCGGCCCCGTCGTCGCCGCAGCTCTGCCAGTCGGCCCAGATGAAGGCGACCGCACCGGGGTCCTCGTCGTCGCGGGGGAGCGAGACCCCCTCGGGCAGGAGGCGGGCGATCGCGGCGGGGTCGGTGCGGTACTCGACGGTGAGCAGGTCGCCCGAGTAGTGCCACGGGGGTGGGGGCAACAGCGAGGCCCGGCCCGTCGCGGTGCGCGGGAAGGGCAGGCCGACGAGGTTCACGAGCGGCTCCAACCGGTCGCGGGCCGGTCGAACCAGACGTGGACCTGGCCCGTGCCGATGGCGTTCTCGTAGTCCGAGTAGAGCCGGCCCGGCGCCACGCAGTCGCGCCCGCCGAGGGCCGCGACCATCATCTGGTAGTGGCCGAAGCGCCCCTCGGGCTTGACGGCCGCGAACTCGCCAAAGTGGTCGACGACGAAGGCGTGGTCGCCGCGCCGCCACGCCTCGAGGATGCGGTGGTCCCACTCGCGCGCGGTCGCCGAGAAGATGTGTTCTTCGTCGGCCGCCTCGTGGTCGCGCAGTTGGCGAAGCGGGTGGAAGGTGTGGCTCAGCGCCCCCGAGGCGATGAGCACGACCCGCCGGTCGCTGTGGGCGACGGCGTCGGCGAGGACGCGTCCCACGGTCGCGAAGTCCTCGGGCTCGGCCGTCTGGCAGACGCTCACCGAGATCCAGGCCTCGTCGCCCTGGAGGAAGCCGAGGAAGTTCGTCGTGGCGTAGGTGATGGGGAGGTGCTCGTTGTCGATCGGGGTGATCCAGCACTCGGGGGTCGCGAGGGCGATCTCGCCGACGAGCTTGGCGAAGGCCGGGTCGCCCTTCACGTCGTAGGGCACGCTCGACATCCCGCGGGGTAGCTCCTCGGAGGTGAAAAGGCCGTGGCGCCGCTCGGCCGCGGTGACGACGAACTCGACGGTGGTGAACCAGTGGCTGTCGAAGACGACGACGAGGTCGGGTCGCAGCACGTCGAAGACCTCACGGCGCAGCTGGCGCAGGCCCGTGTAGAGAGTGCTCTCGCGGCCGTGGTTGAGGGCCCGACGCTCCTCGTCGGGCAGGACGATGGTGGGCACGTGGGCCAAGAACCCCGCCCCGACGATCTCACCCATGGGTGGTCCCCTCCTTCACCTGATAGGTCTTGAGGTCGCTGTAGAAGTCGAGGGCGTAGTCGCCGCCCTCACGCCCGATGCCCGAGATGCCCGTCCCCCCGAAGGGCGCGGTGAGGTCGCGGACCAAGAAGCAGTTGACCCAGATCGTCCCGGCGCGCACGCGCGCCCCGACGCGGTCGGCGCGGGCCCGGTCCCGGGTGAAGACCATGGCCGAGAGGCCGTAGGGCGTCGAGTTGGCCAGGGCGACCGCCTCGTCCTCGCCCGAGAAGCGCTGCAGGGTGAGCACCGGGCCGAAGACCTCGCGTTGGACGATCTCGGCGTCGTTGTCGAGGGGCTCGACGACCGTCGGCTCGTACCACAGACCGTCCTGACGCCAACGCCTCCCCCCGGTGAGGACCCGGTGGCCCGCGGCGCGGGCGCGCTCGACGAAGCCCTCGACGCGCGTCAGGTGGTCGGGGTGGATGAGGGGTGAGACCGTAGTGGCCGGGTCGCGGCTGTCGCCGAGCACGTGGGCGCGGGCCCGCTCGACGAGCCGGTCGCGGAACTCGTCGTAGACCGGCGCCTCGACGATCAGCCGTGTACCGGCGAGACAGACCTGACCGGCGTCGTCGTACATCGCCGAGGCCCGCTCGAGCGCGAGGTCGAGGTCGGCGTCGGCGAAGACGACAAAGGGACCCTTGCCCCCGAGCTCACCCGTGAAGGGCACGAGGTTGGCGGCCGCGGCGAGGCCGATGGCCCGACCCGTCTCGGGCGAGCCGGTGAAGGAGATCCTCCGGACCCGCGGGTCGGCGACGAGGGCGGCGCCGACCTCCTCACCGACCCCCTGAACCAGGTTGAAGACCCCGGACGGCAGGCCCGCCTCGGCGACGAGGTCCATCAAGAGCGAGCACGACAGGGGCGACCACTCCGCCGGCTTCAGCACGACGGTATCGCCGGCCGCGAGCGCCGGCGCGCACTTCCAGGTCGAGAGCATGAAGGGGGCGTTCCAGGGGGTGATCACCACGGTGGGTCCCGCGGGCATGCGCTGGACGTGGTTCTCGGTGCCGTGGCTGGTCCAGGTCCGACCCTCGTAGATCGCGGCCAGGTCGGCGTAGGCGCGGAAGTTGCGCGCGCCGCGCCCAATGACCCGCCGGCGCAGGCTCTCTTCGAGCATGGCCATGTCGAGGCACTCGACCCGGGCGAGGGGCTCGACGTTCGCGTCGATGAGGTCAGCCAGGCGGTGCAGGTAGGCGCCGCGCTCGGCCGGGGCGAGCGCGGCCCAGGCGGGGAAGGCGTCGGACGCCGCGGCCACGGCGGCGGCGGCGTCCGCGGCCGAGCCGCGCGACACCTCGGCCAGGGTGAGCGACCAGTCGAGAGGGCTGCGGTCGACGAAGGTCGTGGCCGAGTCGACGCGCTCGTTGGCGATGAAGTGGCCCGTGGCGACCGAGACGCCCGCGACGTCGACCCGGGCGCTCACGCCTCGTACCGGGGTCGCACGCGAGGGTGGGGGAGCTGGGAGCGGTCCGTCGCGACGGGACGACGCTCTCCGCGCAAGGGCCAGTCGCCGCCGAGCGCGGTGGAGAGCACCTCCTCGGTGGCCGTGGGCTGGGCGCCGACCTCGTCGCTGACCGGGGCCGGTCCGGCGACGACGTGGTTGGTGAGGGCCCCGAGGCCCTCGACCTCGACGGTGACGACGTCGCCGGGCTCGACGGGTCGCGAGAACGCCGGCGTGCCGGTCAGGATGACGTCGCCGGGTACCAGGGTGATCAGCCGAGCCAGGTCGGTCACCAGGTAGTGCATGTCCCAGGCCATCTCGTCGGTCGAGCCGTCCTGTCGGACCTCGCCGTTGACACTCGTGCGTAGGGCCTTGCCCGTGAACGACCAGTCGGTGACGAGCCCGGGTCCGATGGGGCAGAGCGTGTCGGCGCCCTTGACCCGCAGCATCGAGCCGGCGTCGGTATCGCGGAAATCGTGCAGGCCGAAGTCGTTGGCGACGGTGTAGCCGTGGATGTACTCGGCGGCGTCGGCGAGGGCGATGTTGCGCGCGGTGCGCCCGATCACGATCGCGACCTCGCCCTCGTAGTTGAGGTAGCGGCAGTTCGCGGGGCGTACGACGGCACCCCCGTGGGCGTTGAGCGCCGACACGGGCTTCTGGAACCAGGTGGGCGCCGGCGGCAGGCCGACCCCGAACTCGCGCACGCGCGAGACGTGGTTGAGGTGGCAGCACAGGATCTTCGTCGGCCTCACCGGGGGCAGGTGGACGGCGCTCTCCGCCTCGACGCGGCGTCCGTCGGCCGCCACGAGGGTCGCGCCCTCGCGGATCACCTCGACCTCGTTGCCCTCCAGCAGGATGCGTCGGAACTCCACCAGTCCTCCGAGGTCGTTTGCGTACGAATGATTCCCCCACACTACAAACCGCGCTCGAGTGGGCGTGCTACGTTCACCCCGTCACTCGAGGAGGCGTGATGGCCGAAGACTTCGATCGCGTGCGGGTCCTGTGGCCCGATCACCTCGGCCTCGCGCGGGGCAAGTACATCCCCGCCGAGATGGCCGGGGACGGGGCTCGTCACTGCACGGGAACGTGGGCCCTCTCCTACGACCGCACGATGACCCCCTATACGCCGGGCAGCGGATGGAACGAGGGACTCCCCGACTTCGAGGCCGTCTTCGAGGCCGCCGACCTGCGCCCGTCGTGGGAGCCGCGCACCCGCGTGGTGGTGGCCCAGCTCACCCGCGACGGCGCGCCGCTCGCCGTGTCGCCCCGCACCTCCCTCGCCAAGGCGGTCGAGGACTGGCGCGCGCTGGGCCTCGCACCCTACGTCGGGATCGAGTTCGAGGCGTTCGTCTTCGCCCCCGACGGCCAGGGCGGCTGGCGGCCCCGCGACACACCCGGTGCCTTCGTCTACGGCACCGGTCCCGCCGTCGACCCGGACGGGCTCGTCGACGCCATCTGGAGCGCCTGCCGCGAGGCGGGGCTGCCCCTCGAGTCGGTCAACTCCGAGTACGACTCTCCCCAGTTCGAGTTCACCCTGCGCTACAGCGACGCCCTGCGGGCCGCCGACGACGCCTTCTTGTTCAAGGTCCTCGCGCGCGAGGTCGCCCACCGCCTCGGACTGCTGCTCACCTTCATGGGCAAGCCCCTCTCGGACCGGGGCGGCTCGGGACTGCACGTCAACTTCTCGCTGCGCGACGACGCGGGCCTCAACGCCTTCGCCGACGCGTCGAGCGCCGACGGGCTCTCGGCGGCCGCCCGCCACGCCATCGGCGGGCTGATCGCCCACCACCGCGCCCTCGCCGGCCTGTGCGCCCCGACGGTCAACGCCTACAAGCGGCTGCGACCGGCGTCGCTCTCGGGTTACTGGGCCAACTGGGGCTACGACCACCGGGGCGCGACGATCCGGGTGCCCGGGGCGAGGGGCGAGGGTACCCGCCTCGAGCACCGCCTCAGCGACGGGGCCGCCGTCGTGCACACCGCCATCGCCGCTGTCTTGCAGGCGGCGCGCCTGGGCGTCCTGCACGGAGCCGACCCCGGGCCACCCGAGGCGGGCAACGGTCTTGACACCATCGAGGCGACGATCGGGGTGCCCCACTCACTCGCCGAGGCGCTGGGCGAGCTCGAGGCCGACGCCGACCTCGTCGAGGCCGTGGGCACCGAGCTCGTCGCCCAGCACCTCGCGGTGAAGCGCTCGGAGTGGGAGCGCTACTGTGCCGCGACGACCGACTGGGAGATGCGCGAGTACCTCCCCTTCCTCTAGGCGCGGGTGGGCGAGGACCCGACCGAGCTCTCGGCCGCGCGGGTCCGGCTGCGGAACCTCTCACCCACCGAGGCGGCCGCCCTCGGTCGCGACCCGGTGGCCTTCGCCGTGAGCCTCGGGCTCGCGAGTGCGCCCGAGTGGCCCGCGCCCGTCGTGCGCCAGCGCTTCGTGGAGGGATTCACCGGTGGTGAGACTGACCCGCGTTTCGGCGTGTGGGTCGTGATCGAACAGGTGGAGCGCACCCTCATCGGCGACGTCGGATTCCACGGTCCGCCCGACTCCGCCGGGCGGCTCGAGATCGGCTACGCGCTCGCGCCGGACTGGCGGGGACGGGGCTACGCCACCGAGGCCGCGGGCCGGCTCTGCGCCTGGGCCGAGGCGCACGAGGGCGTGCACGGGCTCACGGCGCGCGCCCGCCCCGAGAACGAGGCGTCGGCCCGGGTGCTCGCTCGTCTCGGTTTCGCCAGGGCCGGCGCGGCCGACGGCTACGACCTCTGGCGTCGAGGGTGAGCGGGCGCACCCGGAGGGGCCCGCGGGTCACTGCGAGGTCCAGCCCCCGTCGATCGACAGGGGCGCGCCGGTCATGGTCGAGGCCGCGTCAGAGCAGAGGAAGACCACGAGGTCGCCTATCTGCTCGGGAGTGGTAAAGGTGAGCATCGGCTGCTTCTCGGCGAGCAAGGCGAGCGACTCCTCGGCCACCGTGGTTCCGTTGGCCGCGGCGCGCGCGGCGATCTGACGCTCGACGAGCGGGGTGAGGACCCAGCCGGGGCAGACGGCGTTCACGGTGACCCCGGTGTTGGCGAGCTCGAGGGCCGCGACCTTGGTGGCGCCGACCACGCCGTGCTTGGCCGCGACGTAGGCGACCTTCTGGGTGCTCGCCACCAGTCCGTGGGCCGAGGCGATGTTGACGATGCGGCCCCATCCGCGCTCGCGCATCTGGGGAATCGCGCAGCGCATCCCGTGGAACACGGCCGAGAGGTTCAGTGCGATCACCGCGTCCCAGCGCTCCACGGGGAACTCCTCGAGGGGGGCGACGTGCTGGATGCCGGCGTTGTTCACGAGCACGTCGAGCGAGCCGAGGGCCGCCTGGGTGCGCTCGACGAGGCCCGCGACGCCCTGGGCGCTCGTGAGGTCGGCCGGGTCGTAGTCGACCGCGACGCCGAACTCCGCGGCGAGCGCGCGGCGGCGCTGGTCCACGTCGTCGGGGTCGCCGAAGCCGTTGAGCATCACGTCGGCCCCGGCGCGCGCCAGGGCGCGCGCGACGCCCCAGCCGATCCCGCTCGTCGATCCGGTGACGAGGGCGTGTCGTCCCACGAGGGTCACGGTGCCTCCTTCTCGCTCCTTGGAGGGATGAGTCGGGCGACGAGGGTCTGCGCCGTCACGGGGGCGCCCGGCTCGAAGTGCCCCCCGACGCGCCGGGCGCGCAGGCGCGCGACCGCCCCGGCGAGCCCGCCGGGCACGAAGAACACGAAGAGGATGAAGATCGCCCCGAACAGGAACTGGGGCTGGGAGAGGGGGACGCGCACGACTGCGGGCAGGCGGGCGAAGGACGACTGGCCGGACACCTTGACGAGCAGGGACTCGAGGTACCAGTAGAGGATGCCGCCGGTGACCGCACCCCCGCGCGACGCCGCCCCTCCGAGCATGACCATCACGACGATGGCCAGGGTCAAGGTGGTGGTGGCGACGGCGTCGGGCACGGCAGTGCCGATGAGCAGGAGGTAGACGACCCCGGCCCCCGTCGCCACGAGCGAGGAGAGGGTGTAGGCGGCGAGCTTGAAGCCGAAGGGCCGCAGCCCAAGGACTTCGGCGCGGGCCTCGTTGTCGCGCACGGCGACCAGCACGTGGCCGACGGAGGACTCGATGAAGACCCAGACGACGGCGCCGGCGACGACGAGGAAGGCGAGGGCCAGCCAGTAGAGGGAGCGGGTGTTCGAGACGGCCCCCGACAGGATCGACGGGAGCCGGGTCGAGGAGAGGGCGAGGCCGTCCTGGCCGCCGGTGAGCCCGTGGGGGTTGTCCTGGATCAAGAAGTAGAAGGCCTGGGCGAAGGCCAGGGTGACCATGGTGAAGGCGATGCCCGTCACCCGCAGGCTCACCGCACCCACCACCAGCGCGAGGCCGAGGCCGGCGCCGGCGGTGACCGCGAGGGAGGCGCCCAGGGACCAGTGCCAGTCGGTGAGGGCGATGTCGAAGACGTAGACGCCCGCGGCGAAATGCAGCACGACCCCGAGCGAGAGCAATCCGGTGTAGCCGAACAAGACGTCGTAGCCCAGGGCCACCGCACCAAAGACGAAGCAGATCGCGAGGATCGAGAGGTTGCCGGCCGAGTTGAGCACGTCCACGGTCCCGGGCAGCACCGCGGGAACGCTGACCCCGACGTAGGGCAAGAGGGCGGCCAGGACGACGAGGGCGGCGCCGACGGCGAGCCCGAGGCGCGGCGCCCTCACGTCGCCCTCCCGAGGAGGCCGCGTGGTCGGATCTCGAGTACGAGGGCGAGCAGCAGGACCGTCGAGAGGTTGCCGATCTCGGAGAAGCCGGGGTGCTGTCCGCCGTAGTAGTTGGCGTAGTCCTGCAAGAGGCCGACGACGACGGCCGCGATCGCCGACCCCCGGATCGACCCGAGGCCGCCGATCACCACGACGATGAAGGCGAAGATCAAGAGGCCGTCACCCTGGAGGGGAGAGAGCAGGTCACCGGTGAAGACCGCCGTGTAGAGCAGCCCGGCGAGCCCGGCCATCGCCCCGCCGATGACGAAGACCAGCGTGAAGGCTCGTCCGACGTCGACCCCCAGGGCGCTCACCATCTCGCGGTTCTCCACGCCCGCCCGAATGACGATGCCGAAGCGGGTGCGCCGCAGGAACCACTCGAGTCCCAGGAGCACGACGACCCCCCCGACGAGGGCGACGAAGTCGGCGTTGGGCAACAGGACGGATCCGGCGTGGGTGGCCTCGAGGAACCAGAGGGGGACGGGCAGCGAGAGCGAGTTGGCACCGAAGCCCCCGAGCAGGAGTGCGACCACCGCGAGGTCGAGCCCGATCGTCACCAGGACCTGGCTGAGGGGCTTACCGTAGAGGGGGCGGATGAAGACGACCTCGGTGAGGAGGGCCGCGAGCGCCCCGCCGACCACGGCGGCCAGGACCTCGAGGGCGAAGGTGAGGACCGACGGCGTGTTCGAGGGGAGGTGGGTGGCCAGGTCCCAGCCGGCGTAGGCGCCCAGGGTCATGAACATCCCGTGGGCGAAGTTGAGGATGTCCATGAGCCCGTAGATGAGCGACAGCCCCGAGGCGGCGAGGAAGTAGACGGCGCCCAGCGAGAGCCCGGCGAAGGTGAGCGAGAGGAACGTCGTCATCGTCCCGCCGTGACCCCGAGCAGCTGGCGGGCGAGGTCGACGTCGTCGAGGTCGCCGACGGACCCCTCGTGGACGACCCGGCCGTGGTCGAGCACGACCACGCGCTCGGCCAAGCGACGCACCACCGCGAGGTTCTGCTCTACGAGCAGGATGGTCGAGGTCGTGGCGACCCGGGCCAGGGCGTCGGTGACCTCGCCGACCAACTTGGGGGCGAGCCCTTTGGAGGGCTCGTCCACCACGAGCAGGGGCCACCGATTCAGCAGGACTCGGGCGATCGCGAGCATCTGCTGCTGGCCCCCCGAGAGCGAGCCCGCTCGCTGGCGGACCCTTGTCGCCAGGTCGGGGAAGAGGGCGAACGCGTCGTCGTAGGCCGGTGCCTCGACGCGCTCGGCCAGTCGGAGGTTCTCGCCGACGCTGAGCCCGGGCTAGACGTCACGGTCCTCGGGCACGTAGCCGACCCCGAGGCGGGCGACTCGGTGCACCGCGAGCCCTCGAGTGTCGTGGCCGAGGACCCGCACGGTGCCGGTATGCGTGACGAGACCCATGATCGCCCGCAGCGTCGTGGTCTTGCCCACGCCGTTGCGCCCGAGGAGCGCGGTGACCCCGCCGGTGGGCACGGTGAAGGTGACGCCCTGGAGCACGTGGGAGCCCGCGAGGCTGACGTGGACGTCGTCGAGCTCGACCGCGACGGTCATAGGGGCTGACCCAGGTAGGCCCGCTGAACCTCGTCGTTGGCGATGACCTCGTCGGGGGTTCCGTGGGCGAGGAGTCGTCCCGAGTCGAGCACGGCGATCGTCTCGGCCAGGCCGACGACGACCGACATGTGGTGCTCGATCAGCACGACGGTGCGGCCCTCGCGACTCAGGCCGGCGATCAGGTCGGTGAGCGGCCCGACGTCTTCGGTGTTCACCCCGGCCATCGGCTCGTCGAGGAGAAGGGTGCGGGCGTCGGAGGCGATGAGGATCGCGAGTTCGAGCTTGCGCTTGTCCCCGTGAGAGAGGGCCCCGGCCGGCCGCCGAGCGAGGGACTCGAGCCCGACCGCGGCCAGCGCGTCGCTCGCCACGCGCGTCGCCTCGTCTTTCGGGCCGGGGCGGTGCCAGAACCGGCGACTGCCCCCCCGACGTGCCTCCGCCGCGAGTCGCGCGTTCTCCAGGACGCTCAGGGTTCCAAAGAGGCTCGAGGTCTGGAAGGTCCGCCCGACGCCCAGACGGGCCCGGGCGACCGCGCCGAGGGCGGTGACGTCGTCGCCCGCGAACTCGATCGTCCCGGCGCTCGGGCGCAGGATCCCGCTGAGGAGGTTGAGCAGGGTCGACTTTCCCGCTCCGTTGGGCCCGATGACGCCGAGACAGTGCCCCGCGGGCACGACGAGGTCGACGTCGCAGAGGATCTCGGCGCCGCCGACGCGGAGCCCCAGGCCCCGGGTGGTGATGGCCGGGGCCTGGGGCTCGTCGCGCGCCGTCATGGCTCGATGATTCCAGATTCTCCCGGGATCAGCCGAAGTGCGCCGAGATCGGCGGCGCGGTCGTGGTCGCCGACAAGGTCGCGGTGGTGACCGGCACGTAGTCGCCGGTGACCGACTGGACGAGGGTCACGAGGAACATCGGCTGGAGCATGGCGTGGTCCGACTTGCGGATGGTCTGGGTCCCCTTGGGGGCCTGGAACGTCCAGCCCTCGAGCGCCTTGATCATCTTGGCGACGTTCGTGCCGTTGCCGGCGGCGAGTGCGTGGACGGCCATCTCGGACCAGACGAAGCCGTCGGCCGCGAACAGGTCGGGCACCGTGTGGTACTGGGCGCGCTCGCGCGAGATGAGGAAGTTGTTCACCGCATTGTGCGGGGACTGGTAGTTGTACAAAGAGATGTAGTGGAACTTGAGCCCCGCGGTCCCGTAGAACTTGTATGTCGCAATGTTCGCGAGCCCGGTGATCACCGCCGCGCTCGTGAAGACGCCGGCCTGGTCGAGGGACTGGGCGAGCGCCGCACCGGTCGTTCCGGCCCACGCCAGGAAGACGACGTCGGGCTTGTCCTGGGCGACTTGCAGCGCCACCGGCGTGAAGTCGGTCGTGGTGAGCGGCACCGCGATCGGGGTCACGGTGTCGCCCATGGCCTGGAAGGCCTTGGTCGCGTCGGCGATGTAGGACTGGCCGAAGGCGTAGTCCTGGGCGAGCACGACGACGTTCTTGCCCTTGCCGAGCGCCTTGATGTAGCCCTCGGAGGCGGTGACGTCCTGGTAGGCCTGGCGCCCGGAGCGGAAGGTGTAACGGTTGATGCCGGTGAGCTGGTCGTCGGCGGCGGCCCCCGAGATGTAGAGGACCTTGTTCTGGGCAGCCAGGGGAGCGAGCTCGTCGGCGATGCCCGAGTCGGCCGTGCCCCCGATGATCTTGTAGCCGGCCCCGACGAGGCTCTTGAAGTCGGTCGCGGCCGTGGTGGGGTTGTCCTGGTTGTCGTCGATGGTCAGCTTGATCGGGTGACCGTTGACCGCCATGGTGCCCTTGGTGGCGTACTGCAGGCCGATCTGCATGCCCTGGAGCCACTCCTGCACGTAGGCCGAGTAGATACCGGTCTTCTCGGTCACGATCCCGAGCTTGTAGGGCGCGGCCTTCGCGGCGCCGGCGGTGGGCCCCGCGACGAGCGCGACGCCCAAGGTCGCGGTGGCCAGGGCCAGCGGTCCCGCCACCCAACGAGTGATCTTCCTCATAGGTCCTCCCCCCGTGTCCCCCACGGGCACGGCAGGCGAAGTCAAGCAGAGTCGGTCAGAAATGTCAAGTGAATCGGCTCTCATATTTGCGCTACTCTCCACGGGGCGACCCAGACTGGGCCGAGGGGAGGGGGCCAAGGTGGCGTTGGTACCGCGCGGTGAGCCGACCGAAGCCGGCTTCGAGCCGTCGCGCCTCGAGCGCGTCCGGACCTACTTCGACGGGTTCGTGGAGTCGGGCCGGGTCGCCGGCTGGCTCGCGACCGTGAGCCGGGGGGGCAGCCTCGTCTGGTGCGCGCGGGGCGGGCATCGAGATCGCGAACGGGGACTGGCCGTCGAAGATGACACCATCTGGCGGCTCTACTCGATGACCAAGCCGGTGACCGCGGTCGCCGCGATGATGCTCTACGAGGAGGGGGCCTTCGACCTCAACGACGAGGTTGGACGATGGATCCCCGAGTTCGCGGATCCGCGGGTCTACGTGGGCGGTCCCGTGGGTGCCCTGAGGACGCGTCCCGCCTCGGCGCCCATCCGGGTCCACCACCTCTTCACCCACACCGCCGGTCTCACCTACGGCTTCCAGAACGCGAACCCCGTGGACGCGCTGTACCGCGCCATGGGTTACGACGAGACGCGCTGGGTCTTCCCCGAGGGGATCGACCTGGAGGGCGCGGTCCGCGACTGGTCGAGCGCCCCACTGCTGTTCGACCCGGGTTCGGCCTGGAACTACTCGGTCGCGATCGACGTGCTCGGTCGGCTCGTCGAGATCTGGAGCGGCGAGCGGCTCGACGCCTTCATCGCCCGACGGATCCTCGAACCCCTGGGCATGGTCGACACCACCTGGTCCTGCCGGGAGGAGGATCGCGACCGTCTCGCCATGCTGTACGTCAACTGGGAGGGTCGGGCCGTGGCGGTGCCCGACCTCGCCGAGGCCGCGACCAAGCCGCCGACGCTGTTCACGGGTGGTGGAGGGCTGCTCTCGACCGCAGCCGACTACGAGCGCTTCATGGCGATGCTCGTGGGGGGGGGCGCGCGCGACGGCGTGCGCTACCTCACCGCGCGCACGGTGGACCTGATGGGTGCGAACTTCCTGCCGAGCGGGGGCACGCTCGAGGCGATGTCCCGCGACACCTTCAGCGAGGTCGGCCAGGCCGGGGTTGGCTTCGGCCTGGGGGTGGCGACCATGGTGGACCCGGTCGCCAATCGCAGCCTGGTCTCACCGGGTTCGATCTCATGGGGTGGGGCGGCCTCAACGTTCTTCTGGGTGGACCGTGCACAGGGACTCGCGGTCGCCCTGTACGCCCAGTTGCTGCCGAGCACGAGCTACCCGTGGCGGCGAGCGCTCCAGCAGCTCGTGTACGCGGCGATGCTGGGGTAGCGTCGCGTCGCCGGACGACGTCGGCGGGAGGAGGAGTGGTGAGCGAGACTCCGAGCGCACCGTCGGGTGCCGTGGGGCCGCCGGACCTCGGCACCACGGCGCCGGCGAGCCCACGGCGGCCGAAGGGGCAGCGGACCCGTCGCAAGATCATCGACGCCGCCGAGCAGGTCTTCGCCGCCGTCGGCTACCACGACGCCTCCATCGTCAAGATCACCGAGGCGGCCGACGTCGCCCAGGGCACGTTCTACCTCTACTTCGCGAGCAAGCTCGAGGTCTTCGAGGAGGTGGTGGCGGACCTCAACCAGCGGGTGCGACACGCCATGAGCGAGGCGTCGCGCGCGGCGACCAACCGACTCGAGGCCGAACGGCTCGGGTTCGCGGGATTCTTCCGCTTCACCGCCGAACACCCGGCGCTGTACCGGGTGATCCGCCAGGCCGAGTTCGTCTCGCCGCGAGCGCTGCGCCACCACTACGAGACGATCATCGGAAACTACGCGCCGTACCTGCGCGAGGCGATGGCGTCGGGTGAGATCACCCCGACCGACCCGATGGTCCTGGCGTGGTCGCTGGCGGCCATCGGCGAGATGATCGGTCTGCGCTGGATCCTCTGGAACGAGGAGCGCGAGGTTCCCCCGGCCGTGTTCGAACAGATGATGGTGATCGTCTCGAGGATGCTGGGCGTCGAGCGCGAGGTCACCGACGAGGAACCGGTATGAGTCGCCTCGACGCGCGCGAGTCACTCGAGCCGACCGTGGTGGGCCGTTGGGTGAGGGAGCGCGCTCGACTGGCGCCCGACAGCGTGGCCCTGGTGGGGGCGGAGCAGCGCTACACCTACCGCGAACTCGACGAGCTGTCGAGCGCGGTCGCCCGCGGCCTCGTCGCCCGCGGCGTGGGTCCGGGGGAGCGGGTGGCGGTCCTCAGCGAGAACCGCCCCGAGGTCGTGGTCCTGCTCTTCGCGTGCGCGAAGGCTGGGGCGATTCTCTTCCCGATGAACTGGCGGCTGACCAACGCCGAACTCGCGCCCCAACTCGATCTGATGACGCCCCGGCTGTGGGTCGGTTCGGAAAGTCAGCGCGCGCGCGTCGACGGGTCGCTCACCGACCTCGGGGGCCGACCCGAACGCCTCGAGTGGCTGCTGAGCGAACTTGCCGTCGAGGGTGAGGGGTGGGGGCTGCCCGCCGTCGAGCAGGACGCGGGACTGGTCGTGATCGCCACCTCGGGCACGACGGGAAGGCCAAAGGGGGTGCTGCTCACCCACGCGAACTTCTTCTGGACCAATCTGAGCCTCGACTTCGTCGCCCCGATCCTCGACACCGACGTGGTCTTACAGGTCCTGCCCCAATTCCACATCGGGGGCTGGAACGTGCAACCGATGCAGGCCTGGCTGAAGGGCGCCACGGTGCTGTTGGAGACGTCGTTCGACGCGGGGCGCGTGCTCGATCTGATCGAGCGCGAGCGCGTGACCACGATGGCCGGGGTTCCCACGACCTTCTTGATGGTGGGGGAGCACCCCCGCTTCGCCACGGCCGACCTGTCGAGTCTGCGCCACGTGGTCGTCGGCGGGGCGGCCATGCCGGCGACCGTCGCGGCGCGCTGGAGTGAGCGGGGCGTGGCCCTGCACCAGGGGTACGGCCTCACCGAGGCCGGCCCCAACGTGTTCTGCCTCGACGCGCGCGACGCGCCCGCGCACCCCTGCACGGTCGGCCACCCGTACCCGTTCGTGGACGTCGCGCTCGTCGACCCCCTGACCGGCGCGTGCGTCGAGGGATCGGGGGAAGGTGAGCTCCACGTGCGGGGTCCGGGCGTCTTCCCGGGCTACTGGCGGGACGAGGCGGCGACGTCCGCCGTCTTGGTCGACGGGTGGCTACGCACTGGGGACATCGCCCACCGCGACCGCGACGGGTTCTACTCCATCGCTGGGCGGCTCAAGGAGATGTTCGTCTCGGGGGGTGAGAACGTCTATCCGGTCGAGGTCGAGAACGTCCTGACCTCGTTCCCCGGCGTGCTGTGCGCCGCGGTCGTAGGGGTCGACCACTCCCGTTGGGGCGAGACCGGGGTCGCGTACCTGGAGGTCGATCCGGCGAGCCCCGTCGACCTCGACGCCCTCGAGGCCCACTGCCGGGTTCGCCTCGCGGGCTACAAGGTGCCCACGCGCTTGGTGGTCGTAGCCGAACTTCCCCGCAATCCCGTGGGCAAGGTCGACAAGGTCCGCCTGCGCGACCTCGCGGCGGCGGTGTCCCAGCCCTAGGGGCGCGGACCGTCCTCGGCCCGCAGGGACTCGGGCACGTGGCCACAGAGGGCGTAGAGCGGGCAGTAGCCGGTGACACCCGTCACGGCGAGGACCAGCCCGACTAAGACTAGGAGGGACTCCAGCCGGTAGGCGAGGACCGCGTCCCGGGTAGTGAGGAGGACCGCGCCCGCGATCACGGCCGCAGCGCCCACCACGATCCGGACGACGCGGTCGCGGGTGGTCTCGTTGTGGCGCGCGCGGTGTGCGGGACCCGCGTGGGTGGGGGAGTGGTGGACCACCGTCGTCATCGTGACCCTCCTCGGTCCTCTTTCGACGCCTCCACGCTGACCCGTTGAGACCCCCGTGGTCCTAGGGACCAAAGTCACCTCAGCGCCGGCGACTCTCTCACCTCGCGGGGACGGTGACGGTGCCCACCAGGGGTTATGGTGGGCCCTAGTTCGCGGGGCCCGCGACGAGGAGGAGGGGCTCCACGAGCGCGAGGGTCGGGTTCTTGGTGTGGGCGGCCGTGTCGTTGCGGTGGGGGTAGGTCGGTGGCGGTGGTCGTGACACTCCTCGGGCCGCAGTCGTCGCACCGAAGGTGCCCCCTCGACACGCCCGGGGGAACGCGACGATCACGAGGCCCGAACGCCTCGCGCCGTGGCTCAGGCGTCGGGGGCGGGGCGGCGCGACCCCGCCAGGGCGACGAAGGTGTCGAGACTCTCGGGGTTCGCGACCGACGAGACGGCCGCCACGGTGGCGGGGTCGGCGCCGGCGAGGATGCGCTTGACGGGAACTTCGAGCTTCTTGCCGGTGAGTGTGCGCGGTACGGCGTCGACGACGACCACGTGGTCGGGCACGTGCCGCGGCGACAGCCGCGTGCGTACCTCGGTGCGAATCCTCTCGACGAGCGTCTCGCGATCCGCGCCCGGGGCCACCACGAAGAGCCAGAGCTCGCCGGGCCCGCCCCCGTGGTCCTCCAGGTGCACGACGAGGCTGTCGGTGACTTCGGGGAGGGCTTCGACGACGTTGTAGAACTCGGCGGTGCCCATGCGCACCCCGCCGCGGTTCAGGGTCCCGTCGGATCGACCGGTGATGACGACCGAGCCGTGGGAGGTCAGCGTGGCGCGGTCCCCGTGGACCCAGATCCCGGGGTAGCGACCGTAGTAGGCGGCCCGGTAGCGGTCGTCCCCGGGGTCGTTCAAGAAACCGACCGGCATCGAGGGCATCGGCTGGGTGACAACGAGTTCGCCCTCGACGTCGCGCACGGTCGCCCCTTGGTCGTCGTAGACCTCGAGGGCGACCCCGAGGCATCGGCACGAGATCTCGCCGGGCCAGACGGGGTGCAGGGGGCTGGCGCCCACGAAGCCGGTGCACACGTCCGTGCCGCCGCTAAAGGAGGCGACGAGGAGGTCGTCTTTCACGTCGCGGTACACCCACGCAGCGGCCGATCCCGGCAGCGGCGAACCCGTCGCCCCGAGGGTCTCGAGCGCGGCGAGGTCGTGCTCGAGTCGGGGGACGAGATCGGCCTTGGCGCAGGCGACCAGGTACGCGGCACCCACGCCGGCGACCGTGATCGAGTGTTCGGCCATGAACGACCAGAGACGGTCGGCGTCGGGCGCGCTGGGGTTCCCGTCGAACAGCGTCACGGTCGCGCCGACGACCAGGCCCGAGACGCAGAAGTTCCACATCATCCACCCCGTCGTCGTGTACCAGAAGAAGCGGTCGTCGGCGTCGAGGTCGAAGTGGTAGCGCAGGGCCTTGGCGTGCTCGAGGAGGATCCCGCCGTGGCCGTGGACGATGGCCTTGGGCTTGCCGGTGGTGCCCGAGGAGTAGAGGACGTACAGAGGGTGGTCGAAGGGCACGGCTTCGAAGGTCGGCTCCGTCGGGTCCCCGGCGAGGTCGGCCCAGGCGTCGAAGCCCGCGGGGCGCTCCAGGGCGAGCAGGTCGAGCATCACGGCGTGGCGCACGCTCGCGAGCTCGGCCCGCACCGTCGCGGCGTCCTCCCGCGAGTCGCGCGTCCGTTCGCCGTAGCGGTAGCCGTCGACGGCAACGAAGACTCGTGGGCTGGTCTGCTGGAGGCGGTCGAGGACGCCGTCGACGCCGGTCTCGGGCGCGCAGCACGTCCAGGTCGCTCCGAGACCGGTCGTGGCGAGCATCAGGGCGAGGGTCTCGACCACGTTGGGCAGGTAGGCCGCGACGACGTCGCCCGGGCCGACCCCTCGGGCCGCGAGGCCCCGCTGGAGCCCGCCGACCAGCCGGGCGAGCTCGTCCCAGCTCACCGCGCGGTCCCCGCGGGCGTCGTCGTGGGAGATGACGGCCGTCGCCGGGCCCCGGCGGCGCAGGGCGTGTTCGGCGTAGTTGAGCGTCGCGCCGGGGAACCAGCGCGCGCCGGTCACCGACGTGGGATCGCGCTCGAGCGGGACCGCGGCGGGAGAGTGGAAGACGACCCCGGTGTCGGCGGCGACGGCTCCCCAGAAGTCGCCCATCGTCGCCGGATCGGTCGACCAGGCCCACGCCGCGTCGTAGTCGGCGAAGTGGTGGGCGTCGAGCAGGGCCGCCAGGTGCGAGCGAGCCGCGCGCTCGGGCGAGGGCGTCCAGAGGGGCGTCGTCACGGCACCGGCGTGGGGGCGACGGCCATGGCTCATGGTATCTCGCGCCGGCTCGAGCGGCGGCGGGCGATCGACTTAGCGCCAGTCGACGCGCACCGGGAGCCGCTTCACCCCGCTGATGAAGTTCGAGCGGAGGCGCTCGGGTGGGGCGGCGTTCTCGACGCGCGTCCAGCGACGGGCGATCTCTTCGAGCAGGACTCGGATCTCGAGGCGCGCGAGGTGCGAGCCCAGGCACAGGTGGGGGCTGTGCAGGCCGAACGAGACGTGGTCGTTGGGCGTGCGGTCCGCGCGGAACTCCTCGGGCGCGTCGAAGTGGCCCTCGTCGAAGTTGGCCGACGCGTACCACAGGACGACCTTGTCGCCCACCTTCATGGGCGTGCCCCGCAGGGTCACGTCCTGGGTCAGGGTGCGGCGGAAGTGCATCGTCACGGTCGTAAAGCGCAGGACCTCGTCGGTGAGGAGCTTCCTCTCCTCGAGGGTCATCGACGGGATGCGCGCGAGGAGCTCGGGCCGGTCGATGAGGACCTGAAGGCCCCCGGTCATGGTGTAGCGGGTGGTGTCGTTGCCGGCCGCCACCATCAGGGTGAAGAAGTTCTTGAGCGCGAGCTCGTCGAGGGACTCGCCGTCGGTGGTGGGCTCGAGGAGGGCCGACAGGATGTCGTGGCTGGGGTGGAGCCGACGCTCGGCGAGGGCGGTCTCGGCGTAGGCGAAGAGCTCCAGGGAGACGGGGCTACGGAAGGGGAGGAAGCGGTAGTCCGAGGTGTCGACGCGGTCGACGACGTAGTCGGTGAAGTCGGGGTCGGAGTTGCCGATGAGGGCGTCGCCCCGCCGGACGAGCCAGTCGAGGTCCTCGTCGGGCAGGCCGAGGAGTCGGCCGAGCATGCGCATGGGCAGTTCGCGCGCAACGCGCGAGACGAAATCGAACTCGAGCGCGCCGTCGAGCGCGTCGAGGACCTCGCCGGCCAGAGTGCGCACGACGGACTCGTACGCGTTCACCGACTTCGGGGCGAAGGGACGGCTGACGAGTCGTCGCAGACGGGTGTGCTCGGGCGGGTCCATCTCCATGAGGGTCCGGCGCGCCTCGGTCTCTTCGGGGGTCATGTCCTCGAGGCGGATGCCGAAGCGGCTCGAGTAGACGTCGGTGGAGCGGCTGGCGAGCAACACGTCGTCGTACGTGGTCAGGCTCCAGAAGCCCCGGCCCCCGGTCTCCTCGGTCCAGTGCACCGGGTCGTGGGTGCGCAGGTGCGCGAACGTCGCGTGAGGGACGCCGTCAACGTACGTGTCGTGCGAGACGATGTCGGCGAGCGCGTCGGCCATGGGACCCCCAGCAGGATGTTTGCTACCAAACGACGCGATCATTACACCACACGAGCCGGGCCCTACACTGGCTGGATGAGTCGTCCGCTCATCGGCGTCACGGGTCGCCGCTGGCCCGCCGCCTACCTCGGCGATCACGTGCCCCCGGCGATGCGCGGCCTGTTCTTTGATCTTCACTTCGCCGACTACACGCGCTCGATCGCCCTGGCGGGCGGCCTGCCGGTGGAGTTGTCGCGCGACGCCGACGTCGACGCGGTCGTCGCCCGACTCGACGGCCTCGTGCTCTCGGGTGGCGCGGACGTCGAACCGGCGCGCTACGGGGCCGTCCCCGAGCCCGGCTTGGGTGACGTGGAGCCCGATCGCGACGCCTGGGAGCTCGCGCTCTTCGAGGCGGCCCAGCGACGCGCCCTACCGGTCCTGGCGATCTGCCGGGGGCTCCAGCTCGTGAACGTGGCCCGCGGCGGGACGCTGGTCCAGGACGTCCCGCTCGACGAGGGCGCGGGCCATCCCCGCTTCTCCAGCGACGGCCGACTGCGGACTCACGACGTGTCGGTCGTCGAAGGAACGCGGCTCTCCGACCTCTACCCGCTCGCGCTCGAGGTCAACTCCCTCCACCACCAGGTGGTTGAGCGCGTGGGGGAGGGGCTCGTGGTCTCCGCGAAGGCGCCCGACGGGGTTATCGAGGGTCTCGAGAGCGCCGACGGCGAGGTCCTGGCGGTCCAGTGGCACCCGGAGCTGCTCGACGCTCCCGACCCGGCGTTCCGCTGGGTCGTGGGCGAGGCACAGCGTCGTCTCAGGTAGTTTCCTTGACAGGGCTCGTTTGACCCCTTACGGTCGTGCGATTGTGCGTGCCCGGGGGAGGCGCGTCGTCAAGGGGGAGCGATGGCGTCGGACACGACGAAGCGAACCGAGCTCGGTGGTCGGCGCCGCCTGACCCTCATCGATACGGTGGCCCAGTCGGTTGGGCTGATGGGGCCCGTCTTCTCGATCGCGTTCTTGGTGCCACTGGTTGTGGGCATCGTGAGCGCGTCGGGCAAGGGAGCGGGCACGGCGGCGCCCCTCGCCGTGGTCATCGCGGCCATCGGCGTGCTGGGCCTGGGCTGGATCATCGCGGAGTACACCCGAAAGATTCAGGCGGCCGGGTCGCTCTACGACTACGTGACCGACGGCTTGGGCGGGCGCGTCGGTTCAGCGGCGGGGTGGCTCTACTACGCGGGGATCCTGGCCCTGGGCGCGGGGATCCTGCCGATGATCGGCGGGACCATCCACGACTCGATCCAGGGTGAGTTCAACGTGACGCCCCTGCCGTACTGGGCGTGGGACGTGCTTCTGTTCCTGCTGGTCGGGACCATCATCTACCTGGGGGTCGCCTTGTCGACCCGCGTCCAACTGACCCTGGCCGCGATCTCGGTGAGCGTCGTCTTGGTCTATTCGATCTACGTGATCGTGAAGAGCTCGGGCCTGCACCACATCGCCTCGGGCTTCTCGCCGAGCGGCTCGCCCACCCACTGGACGGGCATCCTCTTCGGGGTCCTGTACGGGGTCCTGCTCTTCACGGGGTTCGAGACCTCGGCGAACCTGGCCGAGGAGGCGGAGCGACCCGAGCACAACATCCCGCGCGCCGTGCTCACCTCCGTGCTGGTGATCGCCGGGTTCTACGTCATCGGGTCCTTCGCCCAGGTGGCGGGGTTCCACTTCAGTCTTTCGGCGATCGGCAAGAACGCCGGCGCGCCCCTCTTCACCCTGGCCGGCCCGAAGGCCACCGGGGGATTCGCCGGAGTGGGCATCCGCCGACTGGTCGAGCTCGTCGTGGTCTTCGACATGATCGCGGTGCTGATCGGGTGCGCGGTCTCGGGGTCGCGCGGTTTCTTCGCCCTGGCGCGTGACGGCAAGATGCCCCGGCCCCTGACGTCGATCTCGCGCCACGGCACGCCCTTCGGGGCGAGTGTGTTCGTCCTGCTCGCCTACGCGGTCGTGATCGTGCTGGCGGTGCACTCGAGCGCCTTCGCGCTGCCCAAGACGCCCGAGTACGTCTCGATGTTCTCGTGGATGTCAACCTTCGGGGGCTTCGCGATTGCGGTCATCTACCTGCTCATCGCGGTGGGGGCGGTGCGGGGGCTCCGGCAAAGCGGTAAGTCCTCGCAGCTGGCGCTCGCGTGCCTGGTGGGTTTCCTGGTGACCGCCGCCGCGATCTTCGGGGCGATCTACAAGGTCACCGCACCGACGATCTGGGCGCCCTGGACGGCGGTGGTGATTCTCGTCGTCGGCCTCGTCGCGGCCGCCCTGATGCCCTCGGCGCCGCGGGGCAGTGCCGACTTCTCCGACCTCGCGGCGTCCGAACGGGGTCCCGTCAAGATCTAGGACCCACGCGACGCATCCGTGAGTCACGGGCCACGAGAAGGTGTGCGGGGCTGTCGTTGTGCCGACGTCTGCGCCGCGACGCAACGCTCGTGGGGAACGAGTTCGACCACGTCTGCGGTGTCGACGTTACCGAGGACGCCCGGTGTCGCCGGTCGGGGGGAGCTGCCGGGCTCGGTCCGGGCCCCCAAGGTGGCGAGTCACCGGCCACGCGGCGAGATCGACCCGAGCCGAGTAGCGCGTGGGCTCGAAGAGAGTGACGCGGCCCCGAGGAACCCCACCCGTGTTGGTGAATCCACCCGCCGGTCCGATGGGCCCCCTCGGCACCCGAGTCGCGCCCGAGGACCTCTGTCGGGATCGGGCGGACGGACTCGCCTCGCGTGTCACGCGCGACCAAGTGACGTGGCGTGAGAGGCCCTTCGTCGCGCCGAGCACGCACCTCTAATAGAGCGCCTTCACGCAGGTCAGCTCGGCGGCGGCGAACTGTTGCCAGTCGTATTCCCAGTGGCGCAGGTGCGAGGTCCAGTAACCCTTGAAAGCGTTAACGCTGTTCGCTTGGGTGTCAAAAGTCAGCTGGGCCACCAACTGATCCATGAGTTCCCTGGTCGCACTGTTGGGGGCGGTTGCCGCCAACTTCTTGAACGTGGGAAGGACGGTGCGTGCGAACGCCCGGTAGGACTTCCAGTCCTGTGAGTTCTGAGGGGCGTGGGGATGAAACGCGAGGAGTGTCCTGCAAAAGGGACTCTGGCCCGCGCTCGCGGGGGTCGCCACGGTCAGTGTCGACGCAACGACGAGTGACGCGATGAGCATCCCCCAGTGGCGAAGCGCGAAGATGCGCGAGAACGGTGTCATACCTACCCCCTTGGATTCCACGTGTTGTAGTAATCCGCCCCCGCGACTGTGGCGCGTCGAACGCTACTACTCGCCGGCGAGCGGCGCCCAGGGGCGGGCAGTCGCGCTCAGCGCGCGAGGAGCATCCCCAGTTGATAGAGCGCCAGGCAGGCGAGGGGCGTCGAGACGAGGAGCGCGGCCGAGTAGACCCAGTGGTGCTCGCGCGACAAGACGGCCGGGACGGCGAAGGCCGAGGAGAACGTCGTGAGCCCCCCGCAGAACCCCGTGATGACGAGGTCGCGCACGTGCGCGTCGAGGGCGCCGCTGAACCGATAGCCGACGTAGGCGGCGATCCCGCACCCGAGGGCGTTCACCGCGACGGTCGCCCAAGGGCGGTCTTTAGGGTGGCGGGCGCGCACGGCGTACTCGGCCAGGTAGCGCGCGACCGCCCCGAGGCCCCCGAAGAGTCCGACGAGCAGGACCGTCACGCGGGCCGCCGCCGGTGGCTCCAGTGGCGAGCCACCCGCACGCCCACCGCGGCGAGGAGGACGCCGCTGGCGAGGGCCGCCGCGCTCACCAGCAGGCCGGCGACCCACGAGACGTGCCAGAGCTCTCCGAGGTCCAGGTAGAGCGTCGAGTACGACGTGAGCCCCCCGAGGAAGCCGGTGACGATCACGACCCGGGTCAGGTCGTTCGGGTCGTGGCGGCGCAGCGGCCCCCACAGGGCGAACGCGGCGACGCCCGTGCCCAGCGCGTTGATCACGAGCAGCCACCACGGGATGAAGGCCGTCCAGGTGGCCGTCGCCACGGTGTCGGCCGGCGGGTGCTCGAGGGCGGTCAGCCCGTAACGGATGAGCGTGCCCGCGGCTCCCGCCACCAGCGCTCCGAGGACCGCCGCCGCGAGCCGGCGCGGCGACAGCGTGACGTGGGGGTGCACGGACCTAGACGCTACCGAGGGCGATAGGCGAGAGTGGCGACGTGGACGCGGTCTCGGTCCGTCGACGTTACTTGACATAACGGCTATTATCGGCGTGATGGGGGGAAAGCCCTGGTATCATCGGCCCATGCGTCGGATGGTGGCTGCGACCCTGCTCGCCCTGGTCCCGCTCGGCCTGCTGGGAGGCACGGCCGGTGCCCAGGCGGCCCGCTCGGCCACCGACGCACCGGTGATCCTGGCCTTTGACTTCAGCGACAACAGCCAGCCCGCGAGCGTCTCAAACAACGGCTTCAACATCACGGCGGACGTCTTGTCGCTGACCGGCGACTCCGGTGGCGTGGTGCGGATGGTGGCCATCGCCCCGGCGAGCTCGTCCAGCTCGAACCTCGTGTGCGGCTTCCAGGCGGTGCGCCTGGGTCAGGTGGAGTGCGCGTTCAGCTTCACGGTGGCGGGGGTGTGGCGGATTCGTGCGGAGTGGGCGCCGACGACCCACGACGCCGCGGTGGTCGCCTCTCAGACGGTCCTGCGCGTCTCGAACTAGGGGAGACCACTTCCCCGCCGGGGGACCACGTCTACACTTCGCCCGATGAGCGGACTCTTCGACGTGAGCGGCAAGACGGTGCTGGTGACCGGTGGGACCCGGGGCATCGGCGAGATGATCGCCCGGGGCTTCCTCGAGGCCGGGGCTACGGTCTACATCTCCTCGCGCAAGGCCGACGTCGGCGACGCGAGGGCCGCGGAGTTGGCCGCGCTCGGCCCCTGCACGTTCCTCGAGGCGAACCTCAGCACCGAGTCGGGATGCCGCACCCTCGCTGAGGCGATCGCCGGGCGCGAGGCGCGCCTCGACGTCCTCGTGAACAACGCCGGGGCGACCTGGGGTGCTCCGATGACCGACTACGACGAGGCGGCCTTCGAGCGGGTCCTCTCGCTGAACGTGAAGGGAGTCTTCCACCTGACGAAGTTCCTGCGGCCCCTCCTCGAGGCGTCGGGCACCGCGGAGTCCCCCGCCCGGGTCATCAACATCGGGTCGATCGACGGGATCCGGGTGCCGGCGATGGAGACCTACGCGTACTCGGCCTCGAAGGCCGCGGTGCACCAGTTGACCCGCCATCTCGCGAAGTACCTCGCCCCGAGGGTGACGGTGAACGCCATCGCGCCGGGTCCCTTCGAGTCCAAAATGATGCACGCGACCCTCGAGGCGTTCGGCGACGAGATCGCCGCCGCCGCACCGATGAAGCGCATCGGGCGGTCCACGGATATGGCCGGGGCCGCGATCTTCCTCGCCTCCCCCGCCGCCGCCTACGTCACCGGAGTGATCCTGCCGGTGGACGGCGGGATCGCGACGTTGCGCTGAGCCGCGAACCCGCGGGTCAGCTCTTGGGCTGGCGGCCCAGGGTGACGTGCAGGGTCAGGTGCTTGGTCCCGCGCACCACGTGAAGGGCGACGACGTCACCGGGTCTTAAGGCGGAGATCACCTGAGTGACGTCCTGGGCGTTCTGGATCGTCGTGGAGTTGATCGCGACGATGACGTCCCCTTGACGCACGCCGGCCGCGGCCGCCCCCGTGCCGGCGATCACACTGATCACCACGGCCCCGGTGGACACCGGAAAGCCGTACTGCTGGGCGAGTTGGGAGTTGTTGGACTCGATCTCGACGCCGATGAAGGCGCCGTGGTTCAGGACGCTCTGGCCGGCCTTGAGCTGGGGCAGGAGCGAGATGATCGTGGCCGCGGGGATGGCGAAGCCGATGTTCTGGCTGGTCTCGCCGCTCGCGAGGGTTCCCGCGACCGCGGTGTTCATCGCGATCACGTCGCCGGCGGAGTCGATCAGCGGTCCGCCGGAGTTGCCCGGGTTGATGGCGGCGTCGGTCTGGATCATGTTGGTGAGCGTCTCGGTCGAGGTGCTGGTGCCTGCGGTGACGGTCCGACCGAGGGCCGAGACGATTCCCTGGGTCACCGTGGGGGTGCCAGCCGCCAGACCCAGGGCGTTGCCGATGGCGACGACCGCGTCGCCCACCTGGAGGGCGTTCGAGTTGCCGAAGGTTACCGTCGGCAAGCCGTGGGCGCTGTTGATTCGGATGAGCGCGACGTCGTCAATCGGATTAGTCCCGACGAGGGTCGCCGGGAGCGCCGTGGTGGACCCGCTGCGGGTCACGGTGATCGTCCCGGACTGGACGGCGTTCGCGATCACGTGATTGTTGGTGACGACGAGTCCGTTGCTCGTGATGATCATCCCCGTGCCCTGGTCCTCACCACCGGCGCCGCGCACGTCGATGCTGACGATCGTGGGGAGGGCGTGCTGAACGAGTTTGGGAATCGACACCCCGCCCGGCAAGAGAGCGGCGCCGGGACCCTGCGTGGAGGCGTTGACGGTGAGGACACTCTGGGCTGAGGGGGCGGCGTAGTGCCCGGCCAGTCCGCCCACGAGGGCCGCGACAAGCAACAGCGAGAGTCGCGACGACCACGCGACCCGAGAGTGGCGTCGGCGCGCGGCGAACGTCCCACTCGAAGGCGCGGGGGCCGATCCGGTCCCCCCCTGGGGTCCGGCGGTGGTTCCCTCCTCGGGCATCACCCACTCGTCGGCCGCGGTCGACGCCGTCGCGAAGACCGGCGCCGGGCTGGGGGTCAACAGTTCGTCGGAGGCCGTCGAGGCGGTGCCGGCGCCGGTGGGAGCGTCGGCCGCCTCCGGGGTCTGTGGATCGTTCGCGTCGGGCGAGTCGGTCACCGGCCCATGCTAGGGGGCGAATCTAAGAGACGACTAGGGACCAGCGACCGTGGCCATTCCGGTGACCGAGTACTGTTGATGACCTATGTCTCGGCGGATCGACATCGAAATCACCAGCCTGAACGGCGAGGTCGCCACGTGGCGCGCCGCCGGTGCCAAGCTGCCCAAGGGTGTCGTCGCCGCCTCGCTGGTGCCGGGCGGGCCGGTGGTCGGGGGCGTGTATCGCGCCGACGTGGAACAGTTCATGGAGGGCTTCGAGGTCCTCTCGGTCGCCCCGCCCAAGACGGCGTCGCCGCTGGATCCCCGCCACGAGAAGCTCGAGCTCATCGCCCGCGACGCGAAGGGGCCGGACGTAACGGTCACCTACGCGCCCAAGGGTCGCTCCCCCCGGCGCGAGGGAGAGCGCTCCAGCCGGCGCGAGGGCGAGCGGCCCCCCCGGCGCGAGGGAGAGCGCTCCAGCCGGCGCGAGGGCGAGCGTCCCCCTCGGCGCGAGGGAGAGCGCTCCAGCCGGCGCGAGGGCGAGCGGCCCCCCCGGCGCGAGGGAGAGCGCTCCAGCCGGCGCGAGGGCGAGCGCGTCCCCCGGCGCGAGGGAGAACGCTCGGCCCGGCGGCCGGGTGACCGGCCGGTGCGGACGGGTCGTCCCGAGGGGGGGCGTCCACGGGAGGGGCGCACCGAGCGCCGTGGGCCCGTCACCCCGCCCATGACGACCGCACACCGCAACGCCCTGCTCGCAACGCTGTCGCCCGAGCAGCTGCCCGTCGCCGAGCAACTCCTGCGCGGCGGGATGCCCTCCGTGCGGGCCGCCGTCGAGACCCAGAACAAGAACGCCTCGGCCCAGGGCCGACCCACGGTGGACCCGGCGACGATCGAGCGCATCGCTGAGGACCTGCTCGCTCGGACCAACCTTGCGGTGTGGAAGGACCGCGCGGCTGGGGGCGTCGGGGCCGGCAAGGAGTTGCGCCTGCGCGATCTGCGCGCCATCGTCACCTCGGCCAAGACGGTTTCGCTGGATGACGAGGCGCGAGCCCAACTCAAAGAGCTCCAGGGCGCGTTGCACGATCGGGTGGAGGCCTTGCGGGTCCAGTGGAGCGAGAAGCTCGATCGGGCCATCGAGACCGGTGACGTCACCGAGGCGCTGACCCTGGTGGGTCGGCCCCCGGACGTGTCGACGCGCGTAAGCGCCGAGGCGGCAGTAAAGGTCGTCGCGCTGACCTCGGAGTTCCTTCGGGCCGATCAGGACCCTGGGCAGTGGCGGGCCGTCGTCGAACTGGCGGTCGACACCTCGATCCGGCGAAACGTGAAGCCCTCGGGCATTCCCGACGACGAGGCCAGTCGGGCCGTCGCGATCCACAACGCCGGGGCAATCCCCGAGCTCGCGAAACTCCTCGGCATGAAGGTTCCTCCTCCCCCGCCACCGGCGAAGAACGTGCGTCGCGCGGTCAGCCGGCGCGCATCGTGAGGAGTCGGGCCTTCCAGCCGATCGACTCGTAGAGCGACTTCGACGCGCGATCGCCCGGGAGGGCGTAGCCGTCGGTCGGCGGGTGGGGTTCGGCGAGTAGGGCACGGACCAGTGACCGAGCGTGGCCGCGCCGCCGGCGCGCCCGCGATACGTAGAGGGCCGCGATGACCCCCCCACGCGACCAGGCGTAGCCCACGGGCACACCCGCCTCCAGCGATACCCAGAGCTCGCCGGCGGCGAGTGCGTCGCGCAGCGTCTCGGCGTCGTCGCGACCACGACGGAGGTCCACCAGGAGCGCCCCACCGCCGCGGTGCTGGGCGCACTCTCGCACGGCGTCGTCCCACAGCCCGGCCAGCGCGTCGGCGTCGGGCGGCACGGCGAGGCGGACGAGAACCGTCACTCGCTAGACGCAGTCCCGACAGAGCATGTTCGTCGCGTCCGCGAGTTGGCTCATCTTCTTCAAGAGTCGGCAAGACCGGCAGCGAAACTCGTCGTCTTGCTTGGGCAGGATGACCTCGGTGCTCTCGAGGGTTCCGTCGATTTCGACGACCGTGTCCTCGTCGTCGTCGGGCACGACCTTGCGCAGGATCGTCTCGGCCAACACCTCGTCGAGGGCGAGCTCGACGTCGGTGTCGTCGATGAGGTCGTCCTCGTCCTGAACGGGGATGGCCGTCGGGCCGGCCCCCTCGTTGGACTCGTCGACGTCCTCCACGTCCTCCACGGGCTCAACGTCACCGGTGCCGACGACCTCGTCCTCGTCTTCCGCGTCCACGAGAACGAGTTCGTCGTCGATCTCGTCGGTGTCCTCGCCATCCTCGTCAAAGCCGTCAGCGAGCTCATCCTCGTCGAGCACGTCCTCGTTCTCTGCGTCCTTGGCCATATGTCCTCTCTTCAGGCGCAGGCATTGTAGGGCCTGGCGCTGCCCCGTGACGTCCATTCCGAGGCCTTTTGGCCGAAGGGGACCTTGGTCCCCGGGCGGCCGCCGACGAAGCGTCGACCCTAGCGGGCCGCGCGGTTGCGCTCAGCGGCGCGTTCGGCCTCGAGTCGCTCGAGGTCGACGTCGGAGTAGTCGACGAAGTGCATCGCGCGGGCGATCCGGGTGTGTCCGGCCTGATGGGCGATGAGCCGGCCCATCTCTTGGGCTACGCGGCGGTAATTGGGGTGACCCTGGGGGCCCGAGCGCAGTTCGATCACGTGCATCGCCTCGCGCGCGTTCATCTGCATCGCGAAGCGCATCCGAAAGGCCAGGGCCACGCAGTAGCGGGCCTGCTCGGGGAGTTCGGCCGCCACGGCCTCGTAGAGCTCGCCGGAGCGATCCAGGCTCTGGCGGTAGGGTTCCTCGAGGCCGGCGTCGACCACGACCTCGGGCACGGCGTAGCCGAGGTCGACCCCGAGGCCCTGCCACTCGATGGTGAGGAGACGGTGGCGCTGGAGGTCGCGGAAGGCGCCGTAGTCGCTCACGACCTCGAAGCGGTAGTCGGTCCGCTCGAAGGCCCGGCCCGGACGATGGCGGCGATTCTTCCTCTCGCCCACGTAGGCGTCGAACAGGGCGTCACGCTCCGCCTCGCTCAGTCGGGCGACCCGTGCGGCGGCCTCGGCGTGGGTGGCCCGGGAGCGCTCGAAGATGATTGCCTCGAGCACGCGGTCCTCCCCGGCGAGGTCGAACGAGACGAGATGCACGACGTCGGCCGCCTCGGCCGGGCGGTCGAGGCGCAGGCCCTCGACCGCCGCCGTGCTCTGGCGTTCCGTCAACTCGAGGTACTCCACCCACGCGCCTCCGCGCTCGGGCACGTCGACGCGGCGCAGGAACGACGGGATGACCTTCTCCAGTTCGACACGCATGAGTTCGGCGTAGTGGCGCGCCTCGGGCAGGCCGTTCGCGCGCATGCGCAGGAGCAGGGCCTCGTAGGCCTGGCCGGAGGCGTAGATCCCGAGATTCGACAGAGCGCTCGCCGGGAGCAGGCCCCTGAGCCCGTCGAGTGCCTTGGCGCGGATGGCCTGGCGATAGACGAAGTCGGTGTCCTCGGCGGTCTTGGGGTAGCGGCGGGCCAGCCAGTCGGTGAGCCGGGGCAGGAGCTCCCGGTAGGTGTCGAACATCCGGTCCATCTCGCCGACGTAGCGCGCGCCCAGCCGCGACTCGAGCAGGTCGTGGTCGCGGTAGAACCGGTAGTGGCCGTTGGCGAGGCGTCGGTCGTAGCCGATGTAGCGGGTCGACTGCTCGAGGTAGCTCATCAGCCGGCCGTGCTCGAGGACCTTGGTGAGCAGGTTGCTCGCCTGCTCGCACGCCAGGTGCACTCCCCCGAGCTGGGCCACCGAGTCGTCCCCGTACTCGACGAAGATCCGCTGGTACAGTTCGTCGGCGCGCGCGAGGCCCACGGTCGCGTCCACCGTTGCGTCGCCGGACAGATCGAGGTCGCCGACGAACTCGTCCAAGAAGAGCCGCCGGAGACTTTTCGAGGAGCGCGAGTAGCGCGCGAAGAGGGCGCCCTTGACCACCTCGGGCAGGTTGACCAGGGCGAACACCGGTCCCTCGAGGTTGGTGAAGTACCGGCGCAGCACCGCGCGCTCGTCCTCGGAGAACTCCTCGACGACGTAGGGGTGCATGGGTTACCGAGACTAGAGCCCGCCGTCTCGGTAGGGGTGGACGCTGGCCGCGCCGGCGACCACACTGCGCACCAGCGCCTCGCGGGCCTCGGCGGCAACCCGCGAGAGGGGACCGAGGTGGCCGAGTCGGGCGATCTGCTCGCAGAGGTCGGCCACCTGCTTGACCTGGCGGACGAAGTCCCCGGGCGAGGTGTGGCCGAGCTCGGCGTCGGCGAGGTCGAGCACCGGGCCGAGGGCGACGCCCCGAGCCCAGGCGGCGATGACGGTGGCAAACGCGCCGTCGGGCTCTTTGGCGTGGGGCACGCCGTGGTGGTCCTCGGCGGCGCAGGTCGCGGCGTAGAGCGCCTGCACCTCGCGGAGACGGTCGGCCATGGCGGTGCGCCGGACGGGACCGAGCCGGTCCTGAGTCGAGCGCCGGTTCTTCGAGGCGACGCCCTTGGCGGCGCTGTGGGCCCGCGGGGCGCGGCGGCCCTCGTAGCTGAAGCAGCTCAGGACCCCGGCGAGGGGTGCCGCTTCGAGCCCATCGAGGAGCCCGGCCGCGATGGTCTCGGCGATGAGCAGGTCGCACTCGTGGTACAGCGAGCGCAGAAGCTGTCCGGCCTCGGTCAGCCGCCAGCCCTCGGCGTAGCCGAGGTCGCCGAGAACGGCGTGACGGGCCGCGAGCATCTCGTCAAGGGGTCGTCGGCGCCCCGCGGGCCGCCGTACGTTCTCGAACTGCGCGTAGCTTCGTCGAACCACCTCGAGGGCCGTCTCGCGGTCGAAGTGGTCGACCAGGTTGGCCGTGAGATTGTAGGTCGGCCGGAACGAGGAGTGGAGCTCGGCGGGGGGCGCGAGGGCCACCCGGGCCACGTCGGCGAGGGAGAGGTCGGTAGCGAAGCAGACGACCGCGTGGCCCTCCTCGTCGAGACCGCGTCGACCGGCCCGACCGGTCATCTGGGCGTACTCGGCACTGGTGAGGAACTGACGTCCCGCGTCGGAGTACTTCGAGAAACGCTCGATAGCCACCGTGCGAGCCGGCATGTTGATGCCCAGAGCCAGGGTCTCGGTTGCGAACACGACCGCGAGGAGGTCCTCTTCGAAGCACGCCTCCACGATCTCGCGGAAGGCCGGCACCATGCCGGCGTGGTGGCTGGTGATCCCCCGACAGAGCGCGTCGAGGAACTCCGCGTACTCCAGGGCCGCGAGGTCCTCATCGCTGAACTCGGCCAGGCGCGCCTCGGCGATGGCCTCGATGCGACGGCTCTCCTCGCGGCTCGTGAAGCGCAGGCCGTCGCGGCGCAGCTGATGCACGGCGTCGTCGCACGCCGCGCGGGAGAAGATGAAGACGATCACCGGTAGGAGGTCCTCGACCTCGAGGGCCCGCATGAGCTCGGAGCGCCGCGGCGCTCGAAAAGGCGGTGGCGGGGCCGACGAGCGCGGCCCGTGCCAGCGCGGCCCGGGGCGGAACTTGCGCGTTGCACGCAGGGCGTTGTCCACCCTCCGGGCGCCCTCGGCGAGGTGCCCTTCGTCGATGAGCTCGATGACCTCCGCCTGGGTCTGGCCCCGGCGCACCAGGGCGACGTGCTGGCGCAGTGCGATGGGGCGTTCGGTCTCGACGACCACCTCGGTCGCCCCGCGCACCTCGCTCAGCCACTCCCCCAGCGCCGGCGCGTTGCCGATCGTCGCCGAGAGCGCAACGAAGCGCACCTCGGGCGGCGTCAGAATGATCACCTCCTCCCAGACCCCGCCGCGGAAGGGGTCCTGGAGGTAGTGGACCTCGTCGAGGACGACGAGGCCGAGGTTGGCCAGCTGGTCGGAGTCGGTGAGCAGCATGTTACGAAGCACCTCGGTCGTCATCACGATGACCGCGGCGTCCCGGTTGACCGACACGTCCCCGGTGAGCAGCCCTACGGCGTCGCGGCCGTAGAGGCGACCGAGCTCGTGGAACTTCTGGTTCGACAAGGCCTTGAGGGGGGTCGTGTAGAAGGAGCGTCGCTGGCGCGCCAGCTCCAGGCCGATGGCGTAGTTGGCCACCAGGGTCTTGCCGGAGCCGGTGGGCGCGCTCACGAGGACGGTGGCGCCGGTGTCGAGCGCGTCGAGGGCGGCCACCTGAAAGTCGTCGACGCCGAAGCCGAGCCCGCCGAGGAAGTGGGTGCGGTAGTCGGTCACTTCTTGAGCAACTTACCGACGCCGATCGCGAGGAAGTAGAAGACGACGAGGGGTACCGCCAGGGCGAGCATCGAGAGCGGGTCGCCGCTCGGAGTGAAGACGGCCGACGCCACGGTGATCGCGATGACGGCGATCCGCCAGCCCTTGAGGAGCTGACGAGGGTTGACGATGTTGACGAGTTCCAGGGCGACCAACACAACCGGGAAGAGGAAGGTCAGCCCGAAGATGAACATCATCAGCAAGAAGAGCGTGAGGTACTGGTTCGGGTTGTACTCGGTGATGAGCGAGGAACCGCCGATGGACTTCAAGAAGGCGATGGCGTGGGCGAAGCTGAAGTAGGCCACGACGACCCCGGCGGCGAAGAAGACGATCGACGCGGTGACGAAGGGCACGATGTAGCGCTTCTCCCTGGACTTCAGCCCGGGGGTGATGAATCGCCACGTCTGCCAGAGGATGACCGGCGAGGCGACCACGAAGCCGGTGAACAGGGCGATCTTCACCCGCAGAGTCAGCCCGTCGAGGGGGTTAGTGACGAGGAACTTGCAGTGGTCGGGCACCGCGGCGCAGTAGGGGTGTTGGAGGATGTCGAGCAGATGGCCGTAGAAGACGAAGCCGAGGACCCCGATGACAAAGACCGCCGTCGCCATGACCATGAATCGGTAGCGGAGCTCTTTTAGGTGCTCGGCCAGTGTCATGCCACTCTGGGCGTGGCTGTATCGGGACACAACGGGCTAGTTGAGCGAGGGGTCCGGCACGCTGCCCCAGTCGGCGGCCGAGGGGGGCGGGGGGCTCGGTCGGATCTCGGGGGCGAGGAGGGGCACGTCATCTTCCGTTGCCGCGACCGAGGCGGATGGGGCCGCGGGCTCGTCCTCGGGCTCGGGCGGGGCCACCCGGTCGGCCAGCTGATTGAGCAGGCTGACGGGGCTACGGGCGAGCCGGGCGAGCTCTGAGGCGGTCGGCAGATCCGGGATGGCCTCGCGGACCTCGGTCTCGACCCGCTGCTGGATGCCCTTGAGCGTGCGCCAGCCGGCTCCGAGGCGCTGGGCGACCTCGGGGAGCTTGTCGGGCCCCATGACCAGCATGATCACCGCCACGATGATCAGGATCTTGAGCGGGCTCAGATCGAACATGGGGCCATTGTAGGCCCGGGGCTCGGGGCTAGGCCCGGCGCTCGAGGCTCGCCAGCAGCTTGGCGAAGCGGTCGTCGTGGCTCTTGAAGGGGTCCTTCAAGAGCACCGTGCGCTGCATCTCGTCGTTGAGCTTGAGGTGCACCCAGTCGACGGTGTAGTCACGTCGGTGGCGCTTGGCGGCGCGGATGAAGGTCCCGCGCATGTGTGCGCGGGTGGTCGCGGGCGGCGTCGAGGTCGCCTCGAAGACCTGCTCGGGCGTGACGACGGTGCGGACGTGGCCGCGCGCGGCCCGCCGATAGAACAGACCGCGCTCGACGTTCGTGTCGTGGTAGAGCAGGTCGATGAGCCCTACGCGGGGGTCGGCCAGGTCGACACCGTGGCGCTCGCGCTCGCGCTCGATGATCTGGAGCTTGGCGATCCAGTCGACCCGGTCCGCGAGGGCCATGGGGTCGGTGCGGTAGAGCTCGATCACCTCGCGCCACAGCCCGACGACGCGCCGCTGGTCGTCCGGCACGTCGTGGGTCTCGACGAACAGGTGGGCCCGCTCGCAGAGGTCCTCTTGGATTTCGAGGGCCGTCAGGTCACGGCCGTTGACGAGCTTGACCGGCTCCTTGCTCCACAGATCGTAGGAGATGTCACGCAATGCGTTGATCGGCGAGGCCATCTGGTAGTCGCGCAGCACCGTGTGGCGGTCCTCGATCATCGCGAGCACGACCGCGGCGGTGCCGACTTTGAGATAGGTCGCGAACTCGTTCATGTTCGAGTCTCCGACGATCACGTGGAGCCGCCGGAACTTCTCGGGATCAGCGTGGGGCTCGTCACGGGTGTTGATGATCGGCCGGCTGCGCGTGGTTGCCGAGGAGATCGACTCCCAGATGTGCTCGGCACGCTGGCTCATGGCGTAGGTGGTCCCGCGCGCGTTGGTCACCACCTTGCCGGCGCCGGCGAAGATCTGGCGGCTGATGAGGAACGGGATGAAGACGTTCTCCAGCCGGCTCAGGTCCTCGATGCGCTCGATGCAGTAGTTCTCGTGGCAGCCGTAGGAGTTCCCCGTGGAGTCGGTGTTGTTCTTGAAGAGGTAGATGTCGCCGCGAATGCCCTCGTCGGCCAGCTGGGACTGGGCGTAGCTGACGAGCTCGCGCAAGATCGCCTCGCCGGCCTTGTCCTGGGCGACGAGGTCGACGAGCGTGTCGCACTCGGCCGTCGCGTACTCAGGGTGCGAGCCGACGTCGAGGTAGAGGCGGCTGCCGTTCTCTAAGAAGACGTTTGACGAGCGTCCCCAGGCCACGACCTTGCGGAACAAGAACCGCGAGACCTCATCGGGGCTGAGGCGGCGTTGACCCCGCAGCGAGAAGGTGATGCCGTACTCGGTCTCCACGCCGTAGATGCGACGGAGCATGCCTACCCCTCGCCCAGCAACTCCGCGATGCGGTCGGCCGAGAGTCGCGTGAAGGTCCGGCGCTCGCCGCGGTCCTCCAGGATGCCCACCTCGAGGTCAGAGATCGGGATCGAGCGCTGGGGCCCGGCGAGGGCGGTCACGGCCTGTCGCAGGGTGGTGGCGAGGTCGACGACCTCGGGCACGGCTTGGGCGAAGCGTTCGCGGATCACCTCGGCGTCGCCGCCGATCACCGAGAACCGAGGTTCGTCGGCGATCGTGCCCTCGTAGAGGATCCGGAAGAGCTTCGTGGGGCGCAGGTCGCTGCCCAGTTGGGCCACCAAGACCTCCACCTCCAGGGGCTTTTGACCTTCGGTGAACAAGTCGCCCAAGTGCTGGGCGTAGTAATTCGCCAGGGCCCGCGCGTCGACGTCGTTGCGGGCGTAGGTGAAACCCATCGAGTCAGCCCAGCGCACCCCGGCCTCTCGCAGCCGGTCGTACTCGTTGTACTTCCCGGCCCCGGCGAAGGCGATCCGGTCGTAGATCTCCGAGACCTTGTTGAGAGAGGCCGAAGGGTTCTCGGCTACCATCACCACACCCACGTCGTAGAGCGAGGCGACGATCGAACGTCCCCGAGCGATGCCCTTCTGGGCGAACTCCGCCCGGTCCTTGATGAGCTGCTCGGGCGAGACGTAGAAGTAGTTGCTCACCGCAGGGCACCGCCGGCCACGCCCCGGGACTCCGCCCGGCGCTCGTTGATCCGGCGGAAGCGCTCGCCCACCTCGTCGGCGGCGAGCTCCCGGAAGCCGGCCGCATCGAGCACGACCATCATCGGAAAGATCCCGCGCACGAAGTCGGGCCCACCCGTGCTGGGGTCGTTGTCACCGGCTTCGTAGAGCGCGAGGGCGGCGAGCTCCAACCCGGCCTCGAGTTCGAGGTCGGCGCGAAATCCCAGGCGCAGGGCCCCTTCGGCGAAGGGCGAACCCGAGCCGATCGTGGCAAAGTCGTTGCGCTCGTAGCAGCCGCCCGCCCCGTCGTACTCGAAGATGCGACCGACCCGCTGGGTCGGGTCGTAGCCGGCGAGCAGCGGCAGCACCGGCAGCGGCGAGGAGAGGTTGTTGCGCTGAATGATCGGCGAGAGGTAGTTGGCCTTTCCCTCGAGGCTGAGCGCGGTGTCGGTCATCTTTTCGTAGTGCTCGAAGGAGAGCTGGGCGAACTTCAAGAGTTCGATCCCGCGCGCGGCGCTGCCCGAGATCGCGAGCGCCGTGTAGCGGTCGGCCGCCCCGATCTTCTTCACGTCTCGGCTCGCGATGTAGGCCCCGGATGCCTGACGGTCGCCGGCCATGACGACGCCCTGGGTGTAGCGGACCGCGATGACGGTGGTGGCGTGGGGGGCGTCGCTCGCCGGCGGCCCCCACGCCGGGGTGACGCCCAGCGCCTCGGTCAGTCCGAGGAAAGAGGGTCCAGGGTCTTGGGTCGGCCGGAACAGGGGAAGGCCCACGTCTACTGGCCGCCCTTTTGGACGTAGTTGCGCACGAACTCCTCGGCGTTCTCCTCGAGCACCTCGTCGATCTCGTCGAGCAGCTCATCCAGGTCGGCCTTGAGCTGGTCGCCCTTGGTGGCGTCGACGTTGATCTCGCTGGGCGCCTCGGTGGTGCGTTCGCTGCGCTGTCGCTGGATCTGCTCTCTCTCGCTCATGCTTCCGTTCTACCTGTCCAGGGCCGCCAGAAGTTCGGCGGCCGATGCACTTGTTTCTAGCAACTCCTCGGTCAGGGCACGGGTACCCCTCAGGGGGTCGAGCATGGGCACGCGCTGGAGCGGGCCGTCGCCGAGGTCGAAGACGACCGAGTCCCAGTTGGC
Organism: Actinomycetes bacterium; assembly: GCA_021838005.1. Lineage (GTDB taxonomy): Bacteria > Actinomycetota > Acidimicrobiia > Acidimicrobiales > RAAP-2 > RAAP-2. Next base: position 3,713 of record JAKCEK010000001.1, on the reverse strand, counting down.
CGCGACGATCTCTTCGGGGTAGCGCTCCACGCAGCGGCCACGGAAAAAAGCCCTGGTCGAGCCGGGGGGGTTGTGAACGGCTTCACGAATCGCGGCCTCGGTGGCCACCGGTCGCAGCCCGACCCGTCGGGCCAGTGAGTGGGTCGTTCGTACGTCGTGGTACTGCAGGTCGATGGCCTTGAGCCGGGCGTCGCCCGGGTCTAGTCCGTAGCGGTCGCGATAGCCGTTGACGATCCGCCACTTCGCCACCCAGTCGACGCGATCGGCCACGGCGTCGCGGTCGTCGCGGACCCCGTCGAGCATCTCGCGCCACTGTTCGAGCACGAAGCGGACCTGGTCGGGGGGGCCGACCGCGCTCCCTCCGGTCCGATCGACGTACAACGTGGCCAGGCGCCACAGCTCGTCCTGGAAGTCCCACGCACTGCGTGACACCCCGTCGTCACAGTCGACGCCCTGGGCGAGGGTGAGATCCAGGGCGAAACGGCGCACCGCCGACACCGGGGCCACCGGGGGCGCCGGGAAGAGCGCGGGGCCGAGGTCCTCGAGCGCGGCCAGCAGCAGGGCCGTCGAGCCCAGCTTGACGACGGTGGCGACGGGGCTCAGGTTGGCGTCGCCGATGATGACGTGGAGTCGGCGGAACCGCTCGGGGTCGCTGTGGGGCTCGTCGCGGGTGTTCACGATGGGACGCTTCAGGGTCGTCTCGAGGCCCACCACCTCTTCGAAGAACTCGGCGCGCTGAGAGAGCTGGTAGGGCGCGTCGAGGTCGACGGCGGCCTCGGTCTCGGCGCCCACCTTGCCCGCGCCGACGATGACCTGGCGAGAGACCAGGTGGGGCACCATCGCGCGCACGAGGTGGGCGAACTCGATCTCGCGGGCGACGAGGTAGTTCTCGTGGGTGCCGTAGGAGTTGCCCTTGCCGTCGGAGTTGTTCTTGTAGAGGGAGATCGCGGCGTCGGGGCCCAGGGTGTCGTTCGCAATCGCGAGGGCGCGGCGCATCACCTCCTCACCGGCCTGATCGAAGAGGGTCGCCTCGAAGGGCGAGACGCATTCGGGGGCCGAGTACTCGGGGTGGGCGTGGTCGACGTAGAGGCGGGCCCCGTTGGTGAGGACGGTGTTGGCGAGGTGGGTCTCCACGATCGGTGCGAACGAGGTCAGATCCACTCGGCCTCGGGCGTCGAGGTCGGGCGTCTCGCCCTCGAAGTCCCAGTTGATGTGGGTGCGCCCCTGCTGGGCATAGGCGTTGACGATGAGGCTCGACGCGGTGATCGGGTCTCCGTCCGGTCCCCCGGCGACGCCGTACTCGGTCTCGATGCCGACGACTTTCGCGATGGCCACGGGACTAGAGGTACTGCCCGGTGCCCACGTGCTGGATCGAGCGTCCGCCGTTCACCTCGTGCTCCTCGCGGTTGATGAGCGTGCGGATGAAGACGATCCTCTCGCCCTTCTTGCCCGAGATGCGCGCCCAGTCGTCGGGGTTCGTGGTGTTGGGCAGGTCCTCGTTCTCGCGGAACTCCTGGCGAATCGACTCGACCAGGTCGCTGCGGCGCAGCCCCCTCCCCTGCTCGGCGATCTCGCGCTTCACCGCGCTCTTCTTCGCGCGGCGCACGATGTTCTCGATCATGGCGCCCGAGGCGAAGTCCTTGAAGTAGAGGACCTCTTTGTCCCCGCCCTGGTACGTGACCTCGAGGAACCGGTTCTCGTCGTCGATGCGGTACATGTGATCGACCGTCTCTTCGATCATCACCTGGACGGCCTTGTCGGCGTCGCCGCCGCCGAGCTCGCGCACCTCGTGCTCGTCGATCGGAAGGTCCGCCCGCAGGTAGCGCGAGAAGATCTGGCTAGCGGCCTCCTCGTCGGGTCGCTCGATCTTGATCTTCACGTCCAAGCGGCCGGGTCGCAGGATCGCCGGGTCGATCAGGTCCTCGCGGTTGGTAGCGCCGATCACGATCACGTCGCGCAGCGACTCCACGCCGTCGATCTCGGCCAGGAGCTGGGGCACGATGGTCGACTCCATGTCCGAGGAGATGCCCGTCCCCCGAGTGCGAAAGAGCGAGTCCATCTCGTCGAAGAAGACGATGACCGGCACGCCTTCTTCGGCCTTCTCCCGGGCCCGCTGGAAAACCACCCGGATCTGGCGCTCGGTCTCGCCGACGTACTTGTTCAACAGCTCGGGTCCCTTGATGTTGAGGAAGTACGAGCGCACGTTACGGTTTCCGGTGAGCTCGGCCACCTTCTGGGAGAGCGAGTTCGCGACGGCCTTGGCGATCAGGGTCTTGCCGCAGCCCGGAGGACCGTAGAGCAGGATGCCCTTGGGGGCCGGCAGGTCGTACTCGTTGAAGAGCGCCCGGTGCAGGTAGGGCAGCTCGACGGCGTCGGTGATCGCCTCGATCTGGCGGTCCAAACCGCCCACGTCCGCGTAGGAGATGTCGGGGACCTCCTCGAGAATCAGCTCCTCGGCCTCTTGGCGGATGAGCTTCTCGATGAGCAAGTTCGAGCGCAGGTCGAGCAGCACGGCGTCGCCGCTGCGCAACTTGATCGTGCGGAGCGCCTCGGCGAGCTCGACGACCCGTTCCTCGTCCGCGCGCCCGTAGACGAGGACTCGGCGCTCGTCGAGGACCTCCTTGACCGTCACGACCTCGCCCTGGCCATCGGTCGGGCGCACGCCGATCACGCTGAAGGACTCGTTGAGCACCACCTCGTCACCGCACGCCATCTGTCCGGGGTCGATGCCGGGGTGCAGGGCGACGCGCATCTTGCGCCCAGAGGCGAAGATGTCGACGGTCCCGTCGTCGTTGAAGCCGATGAAGGTGCCGTAGACGGCCGGCGGCTGGGTGAGCTTCTCCACCTCGTCGCGCAGGGCCGCGATCTGGTCTCGGGTCTGCTGGATCGTGATGGTGAGCTTCTCGTTGTTCGAGCGGCTCTGGGCTAACTGTCCGCGCGCTTCGAGCAGTTTCTCCTCGAGCAGCTCGACGCGTCGGTTGGCCTGATCGAGGTCGCTTAGGACGAAGTCGTGCTCCCCGGATCCGTGTTCTTGGGAGCCGCCACCGCCGTGACCGCGTGCGCCTTCCATGACCTCACCCTAGGGGAGAGTCCGGCGCTGTCAAGGGCACAAATACTCCCCGAGGGCCACTAGAGTGACCTCGCGAGGAGCCACGGAGGACGAGCCGATGAAGGTGTGGATTGATCAGGACCTGTGCACGGGCGACGGTCTGTGTGAGGAGATCTGCCCGTCGGTGTTCACCCTGCTCGATGACGGACTCGCCTACGTCAAGCAAGACGGCGCGGTGAAGAGCAACCCCGGCGGTGCCGAGGGCGTGGCCGAGGTGCCCGCGGAGTACGAAGACGCCGTCGTCGAGGCCTCTGAGGAGTGTCCCGGCGAGTGCATTTTCATCGTTCGAGACTGACGCCGTCGACCGCGACCCGCTGGGTGGGTGGTCCGCCCCTGCACCTAGGCGGTGACGGCTTCGGGTGGTCCGACGGGGTCGACGATAACCCGTCAGCCGGCGGGGGAGCCCTCCTCGGGTGAGGAGTAGCCGGTCGCGACGAGTCGTCGGGCCGAGGTGAGAAAGCCGGTGTGGGCGACCATCCGGTGGTCGGGCCGAACCGAACGACCGTCCACGTGCCAGGTGCGCCGAAGGATCTCCACGGTCTCGGCGAGCCCGAAGTGGTGGGCGCGCAGCGCCTCGCGGAGCAGCTGGGTCTGGTTGATCGTC
>JAKCEK010000025.1 GCA_021838005.1 Actinomycetes bacterium | reverse complement strand
CGCGACGGCGTGGTCGCCAGCATCGTCGAGCTGCGCTGCGAGACCGACTTCGTCGCAAAGTCCGAGGAGTTCGTCGCGCTGGCCGACGAGATCGCCGCGCGCGTCTGCGACGCCGGTGAGGGAGCCGTGGCCGAGTTCCAGGGGGCCCTCGAGCGGCTCCTCACCACGCTGAAGGAGAACATCTCGGTCGGCCGGGTCGTCCGGCTCGAGGCCGGGCCGGGCGAGGTCGTCGACACCTACCTCCACCAGCAGTCGGGTCGCGGGGTGAACGCGGTGGCCGTGGTCGTCGCCGGAGCCAGTGAGGAGACGGCCCACGAGCTGGCGGTGCACATCGCCTTCGCCCGACCGTTGTACCTGACGCGCGAGGAGGTCCCGGCGCACGACGTCGAGGCCGAGCGGCGCACGATCGAGGAGATAACCCGCAACGAGGGCAAGCCCGAGGCGGCGGTGCCCAAGATCGTCGAAGGGCGTCTCAACGCCTGGTACAAGGAGCGGGTGCTGCCCGAGCAGCCCTACGTCAAGGACGAGAAGGAGACGGTGGCCCAGTTCCTCGGCGGCGCGCAGGTTCGCGCGTTCGCCCAGGTCGTCATCGGCGCCTAGCCGTGCGTCGCGTCGTCTTGAAGCTCTCGGGCGAGGCCCTGGCGTCGGCCGCCAGCGACGAGACCATCGACGCGACGACGGTCGACTTCCTCGCGCGCGAGATCGCCGCGGCCATGGACCGCGGCGGCCTCGAGCTCGCGGTGGTGGTCGGCGGCGGCAACATCTGGCGCGGCGCGACCGGCGCGATGGCCGGGATGAACCGGGCGTCGTCGGACATCATGGGGATGCTCGGCACGGTCATCAACGCGCTCGCCCTGCAGGACGCGATCGAGAGCCACGGGCGCCCGACGCGGGTCATGACCGCGCTCTCGATGGACCAGGTGGCCGAGCCCTACATCCGCCGGCGCGCCGTGCGACACCTCGAAAAGGGCCGCGTCGTCATCTTCGCGGCCGGCATGGGCAACCCCTACTTCACGACCGACACCCCGGCGGCCCAGCGCGCGGCCGAGATCGAGGCCGACGTGGTCTTGAAGGGCACCCACGGCGGGGTGGACGGCGTCTACGACCTCGACCCGCGGGCCCACGCCGACGCCGTGCGCTTCGACGAGCTCTCCTTCGACGAGGTGATCGCCCGGGACCTGCGCGTGATGGACATGACCGCGATCACCTTCTGCAAGGACAACCGTCTGCCGATCCGCGTCTTCGACCTGATGGCCCCGGGGAACCTTGGGCGAGCCCTGGACGGGGCGCCCGTCGGTACGCTGGTGAGGTAATGGAGAGCGACCTCGTCGAGATGGCGCTCGCGGACACGCGCGAGCGCATGGCCAAGGCGCTCGATCACGTGCGCGCCGAGTTCGCCACCGTGCGCACCGGTCGGGCCTCGTCGGCGCTGGTCGAGGGGGTCCTCGTCGACTACTACGGGACCGAGACGCCGCTCAAGGCGCTGGCCAACTTCTCAGTGCCCGAGCCCCGCCTGCTCGTGGTGTCGCCCTTCGACAAGGGGTCGATCACCGCGATCGAGAAGGCCATCTCCTCGGCCGACCTCGGCCTCACCCCGAGCAACGACGGCCAGGTGATCCGCCTGTCGTTCCCGGTGCTCACCGAGGAGCGTCGCCGGGAGTTCGTCAAACTGGTGAAACAGCGCGCCGAGGAGGGGCGCGTGGCGATCCGCGGCGTGCGGCGCCACGCCCGCCAGGAGCTGGAGGGGCTCGAGAAGGAGAACGAGATCTCGAGCGACGAACTCGAGCGCGTCGAGAAGGTGCTCGAAAAGATCACACAGGACGGGGTGGCGGCGGTAGACGCGCTGCTCGCGCACAAAGAACAGGAACTTCTTGAGGTCTGACGAGGAGCCGATGGACGAGCCGACCGGTGAGTTCCCCGCGGCGGGGTCCGACGAGCCCCGCGTGACGATCACCGGGGCGACCGCGGCCGGTGACCTCGTCGACGACCTGCCGACGATCGATCCCCTGACGCTGCTGCCGCACTGGACCGAGGCGCCGACCGGCCAGGTCCCGATCGTGGTCGCCCGCGACGTCGCGACCGCCGGGGACCCGTGGTCCCAGATCCCGGCGCCGGCCTGGCGAGAGGGCGAGGCCGACTGGGTGGCCCACGAGGAGCAGTTCGACACCTCGATGCTGGCGGGCGCCGAGCGTACCGAGACGGCGCGTCCGTGGGAGTTCGACGTTGACGACGACGACGTGACGGCGGCGCCGGTCGGGGTCGACGAGCCCGAGTGGCTCGAGCCGGCGCGCCCCGAGCCCGGGCCCGCCCCGGTCGGGCGGACCCGCCGCCGTCCCAGCGCCAACCCGCTGGCCGGTCGCGCCGTGCGTCAGGCCCCGGCGACGAGCTCGGTGGCCCGGGCCGTCTTGACCGGGGTGCTGCTCGCCGTGGTGGTGTTCGCCTTCTTCGTCGCCGGCCCGCTGCCGCTGACCGCCCTCGTCCTGGTGACGCTCGCCGTGGCGAGCGGTGAGGCCTTCGCCGGCTTCCGCTCCGTGGGGGCCCATCCGGCGACGGTGCTCGGCCTGGTGGCCGTGGTGACCCTCGGGGTCGCGGTCTACAACAAGGGGCTCGTGGCCGTCGGCCCAGTGACCGTGCTGCTCGTGGTGCTGGGCTTCGTCTGGTACGCGTCGGCCGAGCGGACCATCGACGTGCTCGACGGGCTCGGGGCAACGGTCTTCATCTACGCCTGGGTCGGTGTGCTCGGCGCGTACGCCGTAGCCCTGCTCTCACCGTCGACCTTCGCGGACCGCCACGGACTGGCGTACCTCTTCGGTGCGGTCGTCATCGTGATCGGCAACGACACCGGAGCGCTGTTCATCGGGCGGTGGCTCGGCAAGCACCCCCTCAGCGTGAAGCTCTCGCCGAACAAGACGGTCGAGGGGCTCGTCGGTGGGACCGGGCTGGCGCTCGTCTTCGGGGCGATCATCGTGCCGCTGGTCTCGCCCTGGACGCTCACCCACGGCCTTGAGTTCGCCGTGGTCCTGTCGATCGTGGCTCCTCTGGGCGACCTCTTCGAGTCGATGGTGAAGCGCACCCTCGGGGTGAAGGACCTGGGCCGGCTCCTCCCCGGTCACGGGGGGCTGCTCGATCGGATCGACGGCCTGCTGTTCGCCCTGCCGACGACGTACTACCTGTTGCACGTCCTCTCGATGCACTGATGGCTGACGCTCGGCGCAGCGTCGCCCTGCTCGGGGCCACCGGGTCGATCGGCGAGCAGACGCTCGACGTGATGCGCCTCGAGCCCGAGCGCTTCGAGCTCGTGGCCATCGCCGGTGGTGAGCGCCTCGAGCGGCTCGCCGAGATCGCCAAGGAGTTCGGTGTCACCCGGGTCGGGGTGCGCACCGAGGCGCACCGCTCTCGCTTGGTCGAACTCGTGGACGCGCGGGTCGAGGTCGTGGTCGGCGACGCCGGCCTCGAGGAACTGGCCGGCTCGGCCGACGTGGTGGTGAACGCCGTTCTCGGCTTCGCGGGTCTCCCCGTCACCCTGGGGGCCCTGCGGGCGGGCAAGCGCCTCGCCCTCGCGAACAAGGAGTCACTGGTGGCCGCGGCGCCCCTCGTCGAGGCGGTCCGTTCCACTCCGGGGGCCGAGCTCTGGCCCGTCGATTCCGAGCACTGCGCGATCCACCAGTGCCTCGGGGGCGCCTCGGCGGTCCCCGGCCACCCCGACGTGCGTCGTCTCCTCCTCACCGGGTCGGGCGGTCCGTTCCGTGACCGGGACCGCTCGACGCTGGCGGGGGTCACTCGCGAAGAGGCGCTGTCCCACCCGACCTGGCGCATGGGCGAGAAGATCACCGTCGACTCCTCCACGCTCATGAACAAGGGGCTCGAGGTCCTCGAGGCGAGCGCTCTGTTCGGCGTGGGGGCCGAGCGGATCGAGGTCGTGATCAACCCCCAGTCCATCGTGCACTCGATGGTCGAGTTCGTGGACGGCTCGGTGCTGGCCCAGCTCTCGCGGCCCGATATGCGCCTGGCGATCGCCTACTGTCTGGGTGCGCCCGAGCGGCTCGACCACGCCTTCGGTGAGATCGACTTCGCGGCGGGACTCACGCTGACCTTCGAGGCGCCCGATCGCGCCGCCTTTCCGGCCCTCGATCTCGCCTACGACGCGTCCCGCCGCGGCGGGGCGGCCCCGGCGTGGCTGAACGCGGCGAACGAGGTCGCCGTCGAGGCCTTCCTCGCGGGGCGGCTCGCCTGGGTCGACATCGTGCGCGTGGTCGCCGCGGCGATGGAGCGCTGCCCGAGCGGACCGCTCACCACCCTCGAGGAGCTTCACGGCCACGACGCGGCCGCCCGCGCCGCGGCGACCGCTAGCCTCCCCGGATGACCTCGCCGGCCCCCTCGGCGCCGGGCGGGGCGCCGACCGAAGAGCGTCTCTCGCCGCTCGTCTTCGGCGCGATCGTCGTCGCCGTCGTCGCCTCGCTCGTGGTGACGGTCGGCTGGGCCCTGCCGGTGGTGATCCTGGCCGTCCTCTTCATGGTCATGTTCCACGAGTTCGGCCACTACATCACGGCCAAGCGGGCCGGGCTGCTCGTCACGGACTTCTTCGTGGGCTTCGGACCGATCGTCTGGTCGACGAGGGTCGGCGAGACGCGCTACGGCGTGCGGGCCATCCCGCTGGGCGGCTTCGTGAAGGTCCCGGGGATGACGTGGAGCGACCCGGTCGATCCGGCGATCGAGCCGCGCACCTACCGCCGGGCCTCCTACCCCAAGCGGGTCCTGTTCGCGTCGGCGGGCTCGCTCATGCACGGCGTGCTGGCCCTCGTGATCGCCTGGGCGTCGCTCGCCTTCGTCGGAGTGCCCTCGGCCAGCCACGTGGGGGTGACGGCCCTGAGCACGTTCCAGGGCCAGCGCGAGACGCCGGCCCAGCGGGCCGGCCTGCGGGTGGGGGACCGGATCGTCGCGGTCGACGGGCACGCCATCACCGACGCGACGACCCTCGCGCGGCTGATCCACCACAGCGTGGGCGTGACCCTGACCCTCGTCGTGGAGCGCGGCGCTCGGCGCCTCACCCTGCACGCCACCCCGGTCAACGGCCAGCACGTCGAGGTGAACGGCCAGCCCCTCGACACCTCCGCCACGCCCGAGGGGTTCCTCGGCATCGAGGTGGGCTCGCTCAGCGTGCGGGACTCGGTCCTCGGGGCGGTGCCCCACGCCGCGAGCGAGCTCGGCTCGATCGTCGTGGCTTCGGTGAAGGGCCTCGCCCACGTCTTCACCCCGCACGAGTTCGTGAGCCTCTACCACCAGGTCACCTCGGCCTCGGCGGCCCAGAACCGCCAGAACCAGCTCAACCGGCCCGAGTCGATCGTGGGCGTGGTGCGCATCGCCGTCCAGGGAGCCCGGTACGGGGTGGGCACGATGCTCACCATCTTGATGGCGGTGAACGTCTTCGTCGGGGTCTTCAACCTCTTTCCGATGCTGCCGCTCGACGGCGGCTACATCGCGATCGCCACCTACGAACGGCTGCGCTCCCGGCGGGGCCGGCCCTACCACGCCGACGTGAACCGGCTCCTGCCGGTGATCTACGCCTTCGTGGCGGTTCTCGGGGTCCTGTTCGCGGCCACCTTGTACCTCGACATCGTTCACCCCATCGCCAATCCCTTCGGCTAGGGGGCGAACTCCGCGCCGACCACGGCAGAATGGGGGTGTGGACGTGACCTCGAGCCCCCTCAGCCCGCGCCGGGCGACCCGACAGATCCACGTCGGCTCGGTGGCCGTCGGGGGCGGGGCGCCGATCTCGGTCCAGTCGATGACCACGACCAAGACCGCCGACGTCGAGGGCACCCTCCAGCAGGTCTACGCCCTCGCCGCCAACGGCGCCGACATCGTGCGCTGCACCTGCAACGAGCGCGCCGCGGCCGAGGGGCTCGCCCAGATCGTGCCGCGCTCGCCGGTGCCGATCGTCGCCGACATCCACTTCCACGTCGAGATGGCCCTGGCGGCCCTTGAGGCCGGCGTGCACGGGCTGCGGCTCAATCCGGGCAACCTGCGCAAGCCCGAGGAGATCAAGCTGGTAGCCCGCGAGGCGAAGGACCGCGGCGTGCCGATCCGCATCGGGGTGAACGCCGGCTCGCTGCACCCGGAGATCGACGAGCGCTTCGGTGGGGCCACCCCCGAAGCCCTGGTCGAGTCGGCGCGCCTCGAACTCGCCTACTTCGAGGAGGTCGGCTTCGACGACGTCAAGATCTCGGTAAAGGCCTCCTCGGTGGCGACGATGATCGCCGCCTACCGGCTCGCCGCGGAGACCTTCGAGCACCCGCTGCACCTCGGGGTGACCGAGGCCGGACCCCTGCCCGGCGGACTGCTCAAGGCGACCGCCGGGATCGCCACGCTGCTCGCCGAGGGCATCGGCGACACCCTGCGCTACTCGCTCACCGCCGACCCCGTCGAGGAGGCCCGCGCCGGACGACAGCTCCTCGAATCGCTGGGCCTGCGCGAGCGCAAGGGTCTCGACCTGATCGCCTGCCCCAGCTGCGGTCGGGCCGAGATCGACGTGATCGCCGTCGCCACCCGGGCTCAGTCCGCCCTCGCCGAGCTCAATATCCCCCTGCAGGTCGCGGTGATGGGCTGTGTCGTGAACGGGCCCGGCGAGGCCCGCCACGCCGACCTCGGTATCGCCGCCGGCCGTCGCCGGGGGCACCTCTTCATCCGGGGCCAGATCGTGCGGGTCGTCCCCGAGGACGAGATGGTCGAGGCGCTCGTCGACGAGGCGCGACGCATCGCCGACGAGGGCGTCGAGGCGCGCCTCGCCGCGCGCGACGACGGAGCCGAGGCCGCCGCCGCGGCCGATCGGGCCGACCTGCTCGACGCCCAGGGCGCCGACGCGAACCGGGCCGGTGCGCGCATCGAGAGGATTCGGGCCCGGGTCGAACACGAGTAGCCTCGGGCGAACCCGCTAGAGGAGGGACGTGGCCCCGAGCGCCCTGACATCGCCCGACGAGGACTTCCCGCGCTGGTATCAAGACGTCATCGCCAAGGCCGAGATGGCCGACAACGGGCCCGTGCGCGGCACGATGGTCATCCGCCCCTACGGCTACGCGATCTGGGAGCGAATGCAGGCCGAGATGGACTGGCGCATCAAGCGCGCCGGGGCGAAGAACGCCTACTTTCCGATCTTCATCCCCCAGTCGTACTTCGCGCGCGAGGCCGAGCACGTCGAGGGGTTCAGTCCCGAGCTCGCGGTCGTGACCCACGCGGGCGGCGAGGACCTCACCGAACCGATCGTGGTGCGCCCCACGAGCGAGACGGTGATCGGGGAGTTCATGGCCAAGTGGGTCCAGAGCTACCGGGACCTACCCCTCGCCCTCAACCAGTGGGCCAACGTGGTGCGCTGGGAGCTGCGCCCGCGCCTCTTTCTGCGCAGCACCGAGTTCCTCTGGCAGGAGGGCCACACGGCTCACGCCAGCTACGACGACGCCCACGCCTACGCCCTCGGGATCCACCACGACGTCTACGACGAGTTCCTGCGCGAGGTGCTGGCCGCGCCGACCTTTCTCGGCATCAAGCCCCCGAGCGAGCGCTTCGCCGGGGCCGTGAACTCTCTCACCGGCGAGGGCATGATGCGCGACGGCAAGGCCCTGCAGATGGTCACGACCCACGAGCTCGGCCAGAACTTCTCGCGGGCCTTCGACATCGTCTTCCAGACCGAGGCCGGGGACTCGGACCTGTGCTTCACGACCTCCTGGGGCGCCTCGACCCGACTGGTCGGCGGGCTCGTGATGATGCACGGCGACGAGAACGGCCTCGTCGTGCCGCCCCGTCTCGCGCCCGTCCAGGTGGTGGTGCTGTGCGTGCGCGACGACGCGGATCTCCTCGAGGCGGCCGGGCGCCTCACCGCCGCGCTCGCCGGGTCGGGCCTGCGCGTCGAGCTGGATCGGGGCCGGGCGAGCTTCGGCCGACGGGTCACCGACTGGGAGATCAAGGGCGTGCCCGTGCGCGTCGAGATCGGCCCGCGCGACCTCGGGGCCGGCCAGGCCACGCTGGTGCGCCGCGACACTGGCGAGAAGGAGGCCGTCGCGCTCGAGGCCGTGGCGGCGCGGGCGGCCGCCCTGCTCGAGGAGGTCCAGCACGCGCTCTACGAGCGGGCCCGGCGCTTTCGCGATGAGCGCACCGTCGAGGTCGGGAGCGTCGACGAGGCCACCGAGGCCGCCCAGGAGGGCTTCGCCCGCCTGGGGTGGTCGCTCGTCGACGGCGAGGGTGAGGCGCGCCTGCGCGAGGCGGCCATCACGGTGCGCTGCCTGCAGCGCGCCGACGGTTCGGTGCCCGAGAGCGCCGACGAGGCGGGCCTCGTCTGCATCGTGGGCAAGTCCTACTGAGCGGCGCCCCGCGACCGCGGGGCCCGGGGGGAGGTTGTGGGAAACCACCCCGACTGCTAATCTCTTCGTGACAGTCCGCCCAGGACGTATGGACTCGTTTAAGCGCGGGCCTAGGGCCCGCGCTTTTTAGCGTCTGCGCCGGGGCGGGGAGAGGACGAGGAGGTGGCGATGGACTGGCAGGCGGCGCTGCGTCCCGTGCTGTCCCCGCTCGGCCTCGACCTCTACGACGTCGACTTCGCGGCCGGGACGCTCCACGTCGTGGTCACCCGCGCCGGCGGGGTCGACCTCGACGCCCTCACCGAGGCGAGCCGCACCGTGTCGGCCTGGCTCGACGCCCACGACCCGATCGAGGGGCGCTACACCCTGGACGTCTCGAGCCCGGGGCTTGAGCGGCGCCTGCGCAGCGCCGAGCATTTCGCGGGTGCGCTCGGCGAGCGGGTGACCCTGCGCGAGCGGCGCGAGGGCCAGCCGACCCGTCGTCTCGAGGGGACCCTGGTCGCGTGCGACGCGACCAGCGCGACGATCGACGACCCGGAGGTGGGGCCGACCCGGGTCGAGCTGGCGGGAGTGGAGCGTGCCCGCACCGTCTTTGAGTGGGGGGCCGACCAGGCGGCGACGGGCCGGACCCGCGCGACCACGAGCAAGAAAGGCTAGCAATGGCGAACTTCGAATTCCTCGAGGCCCTGGGCCAGATCGCCCGAGACCAGAACATCGACGAGGGCGAACTCCTCGTCGCGCTCGCCAACGCCCTGCTCGCGGCCTACAAGCGCCGGCCCGACTCGGCCGAGGACGCCGAGGTCGAGATCAACCCCGAGACGGGCGAGATCAAGGTCTGGGGCCTCGAGCTCGACCTCGACGGCAACGTCGTGCGCGAGTGGGACGCCACGCCCGAGGACTTCGGGCGCATCGCCGCCCAGACCGCCAAGCAGGTCCTCTTGCAGTTGATCCGCGACATCCAGCGACGCCAGATGTACGAGGAGTTCGCCAACCGCGAGGGCGACATCGTCTCGGGCACCGTCCAGCAGAACGACAACCGCTACACCCTGCTCGACCTCGGCCGCGTCGAGGCCCTGCTGCCCCAGGCCGAGCAGATCGCCTTCGAGCGCTACGAGCACGGCGCGCGGATCAAGGTCTACATCGTCGAGGTCCGCAAGACCAACAAGGGGCCCCAGATTGTCGTCTCGCGCACCCACCCGGCGCTCGTGGCGAAGCTGTTCGAGATCGAGGTGCCCGAGATCGCCAACGGCATCGTCGAGATCAAGGCCATCGCCCGCGAGCCCGGCCACCGCACCAAGATCGCGGTGGCCTCCAACGACCCGATGATCGACCCGGTCGGCGCGTGCGTCGGCGCCCGGGGTAGCCGGGTGCGCAACATCACCAACGAGTTGCGCAGCGAGCGCATCGACGTGGTGCCCTACAGCGACGACCCGGTCGCGTTCATCCAAGCGGCGCTCGCCCCGGCTCGGGTGCGCGAGGTGCGCCTCGACGAGGAGGAGGGCATCGCCACGGTCATCGTCCACGAGCAGCAGCTCTCGCTGGCCATCGGCAAGGAGGGCCAGAACGCCCGCCTGGCCGCCCGGCTGTCCGGCTGGCGGATCGACATCCGCTCGGAGAACGAAGAGGAGGACGAGGTCCCGGCCGAGACCTGGGCGCCGGCCGAAGGGCCCGCCGCGGCCGGGGCGGAGCCGGTGGCCGCCGGGGCGCCCACGTCGGACGCGGCGGCCGAGGCCGCCCCGAGCGCGGAGGGTGAGGCATAGCCCCCACGCGGACCTGCGTCGTGTGCCGGACCCGGCGCGAGGACCGCGCGCTGGTTCGGGTGGGTCGTCGGCCCGACGGGACCTGGTACCGCGGCCGCGGTCCGGGGCGGGGGGCCTGGTGCTGCGGGGAGTGCGCGCCGGGGCTGAGCGAGCGGGCGCTGGCCCGCGCGCTGCGCACGACCCCCGAGGGGCTCGACGTCGCGGTCGTGGCGCGGCTCATCGGGGAATCGGTCGAGGTTGTGGAAGAATAGGACACTGTGCCCGCGCGGGCGGGACGAGTAAGGGAACGTTTTGGCGCCGAAGAAGATACGAGTGCACGAGCTCGCCAAGGAGCTCGGACTGACGAGCAAGGAGTTGCTCGGCCTGGCCGGGGCGTTGGGTATCGGCGCCGCGAGCCCCTCGGCGTCCATCGAGGACGCCCAGGCCGACCGGATCCGACGGCGCGCCGACGCCGAGGGGCTGCGCCGCCAGTCCGCGCCCGAGGCGAAGCCGGCCCGACCAGCTCGCCCGTCGAGGGCCCCCGCGGCCCCCGCGGCCGCCCCAGCCCCGGAGACCCCGGCAGCCCCCACCCCCACCCCCACCTCCGCGCCGGTCGTCGCGGCCGAGGCCCCGGCCCCGGCGGCCACCCACGTCGCGCCCGCCAACGTGGTGCGTTCGAGCGCCCCGCCCCCCGCCCGCCCCGCGCCCCCGCGCGCGCCCTCGCCCGAGGGCCCCACGACGATCCGCCCGAGCCAGCGCGCGGGCGAGGCGACCCCGGTGCGTGCGCGCCCGCCACTCAGCCAGTCGGGCCGACCGATCCCCCCGCCCCCGCGCCCGCCGCTCAGCCAGTCGGGCCGACCGATCCCCCCGCCCCCGGGCGTGCGCCGTCCGGGCGCCGGGGGAGCGGGCCGAGTCTCCACCGGGGCGGTCGGACGTCCGATCAGCGCGCGGCCCAGCGCGCCGCGCCCCGGCGCTCCCGCGCGTCCCGGCTTCGGCGGCCGGCCGGGGGCGCCGACCGGCGCGCCCAGCGGACGGGGCCCGGCCCGCGGCGGCGGTGGCCCCCGGGGGTCCCAGCGCAAGACGACCCGCCGGCGCCGACGCAACATCGAAGAGCTCGAGCCGACTCAGATGACGACCTGGCAGCCGAGCAGCGCCCCGGTGCCCGAGGGCGAGATCATCATCGAGCGCGGCTCGACCGCGAAGGACGTCGGCCCGAAGCTGAACCGCTCGGCCGCCGACATCATCCGCTTCCTCTTCCTCCAGGGTGAGATCGTCACCGCCGTCCAGAGCCTGAGCGACGACATGATCGAGCTCTACGCGGCCGAGGTCGGCGCGACGGTGAAGCTGGTCGACCCGGGCGAGCAGCGCGAGGCCGAGCTCCTCGCCAAGTTCTTCGACGAGGACGACCAGGACGACACCATCCCGGGCGCCCCGCGCCCGCCCGTGGTGACGGTGATGGGCCACGTCGACCACGGCAAGACCCAGCTGCTCGACCGGATCCGTCGGACCAACGTCGTGGCCGGAGAGGCCGGCGGCATCACCCAGCACATCGGCGCGTATCAGGTGAACTGGCACGGCCGACTGATCACGTTCCTCGACACCCCGGGTCACGAGGCCTTCACCGCCATGCGCGCCCGGGGTGCCAAGGTGACCGACGTCGTGATCCTCGTGGTCGCGGCCGACGACGGGGTCATGCCCCAGACGGTCGAGGCGATCAACCACGCCAAGGCGGCCGAGGTGCCGATCATCGTGGCGCTGAACAAGATGGACAAGGCCGAGGCCAACCC
This sequence comes from Actinomycetes bacterium, assembly GCA_021838005.1. Lineage (GTDB taxonomy): Bacteria > Actinomycetota > Acidimicrobiia > Acidimicrobiales > RAAP-2 > RAAP-2. Next base: position 3,944 of record JAKCEK010000025.1, on the reverse strand, counting down.
TGACCGCGTTCTCCAGCAGCTCTCCGAGCAGGGGCTCGTGCCCGAGAAGTGGGGCGGCGACACCCTCACCGCCGAGGTGTCGGCCCTCCAGGGCACAGGCATCGACGAGCTGTTGGAGCAGGTGCTGCTCGTGGCCGACCTGGCGGACCTCGAAGCCCGCCCGAGCGGCCGGGCCGTCGGCGCGGTGCTCGAGGCCAACCTGGAGGTGGGCCGCGGCCCGGTCGCCACGGTCATGGTCCAAGGGGGTCTCCTCGAGGTCGGCGACCCGGTGGTCGCCGGTCCCGCCTACGGCAAGGTCAAGGCCCTCATCGACGACCAGGGTCGCCAGGTCAAGTCGGCCGGCCCCTCGACGCCGGTGCAGGTGCTCGGCTTCTCCGAGCCGCCGTTCGCCGGGGACGAGATGCGTGTCGCTCACGACCTCGCCCACGCCCGTTCGCTCGCTGAGGCCCGCGCCCAGCGCACGCGGCTCATCGGCCAGCAGCCCGTGGCGGCCGGCGGAGGCGCCCGGCTCGAGGACCTCTTCGAGCAGATCCAGCGCGGGGAGACCGCGACGCTCAACATCGTGCTCAAGGCCGACGTGCAAGGCTCGCTCGAGGCGTGCACCGAGAGCCTGCGCAAGCTCGAGCGCGACGACGTGAAGCTCGTGATCGTCCACCGCGGTGTCGGCGGCATCACGGAGAATGACGTCCAGCTGGCCAAGGCCTCCAACGCGACCATCATCGGCTTCAACGTCCGTCCGGACCGGCGGAGCCGAGAGCTGGCCGAGGCCGAGGGTGTCGAGATCCGCACCTACGAGATCATCTACAAGCTGATCGAGGAGATCGAGGCGGCGATGCTGGGTCTGCTCAGCCCGGTCTACGAGGAGGTCGTCACCGGAGAGGCCGAGGTGCGCGAGGTGTTCCGGGTGCCGCGCGTGGGCGCGATCGCGGGCTGTTTCGTGCGCGAGGGCGTCATCACCCGCGGCTCCAAGGTGCGCTTCTTGCGAGAGGGCACGATCATCTGGAAGGGCTCGATCACCTCACTCAAGCGCTTCAAGGACGACGCGCGCGAGGTCGCGAGCGGCTTCGAGTGCGGCGTGGGCCTGTCGGACTACCAGGACCTGAAGGCCGGTGACGTGATCGAGACCTACGAGGAGCGCGAAATCCCGCGCTCGGCCTAGCCGTGTCGGGTTCCCACCACCCCTACCCGCGCACCGCCCGGGTCAACCAGATCCTGCGCGAGGTCCTCTCCGAGGAACTCGTGCGACTGGCCGACCGGGTCGAGGGCCTCGGGCTGCTCACCGTGACCGATGTGGCGACCAGCCCCGACCTGCGCCAGGCCGTCGTCTACTTCGACTCGCTGGGCGAACCCGCGCGCGCGCTGCTCGAGGAGCACCGCGCCGAGCTCCAGGGGGCGGTGAACGCCCAGACCCGGCTCAAGCGCACGCCCCGGCTGAGCTTCGCCCCGGACCCGGCCGTCGCCCACGGCGAGGCGGTGGAGGAGTTGTTGCGCCGGCACCGTCATGACGACACCTAGCGGCCTGCTCCTGATCGACAAGGCGTCGGGGCCGACCAGCCACGACGTCGTCGCCCGCGTGCGCCGGGCCCTCGGGGTGCGCCGGGTCGGCCACGCCGGCACCCTCGACCCGATGGCGACCGGCCTGTTGGTCGTGGCGGTCGGCCCGGCCACCCGCCTGCTGCGCTTCGCCCAGGCGACGACCAAGCGCTATAGCGGCGAGGTCACCCTCGGGGTGGCCACCGACTCCCTCGACGCCGACGGCGCGGTCGTCGCGACCGCTGCGGTGCCCACGCTCGACGCGGCGGTGGTCGCCGGGGCCGCGGCGACCTTCACCGGGACGATCCTCCAACGGGCGCCGATGGTCTCGGCCCGCCGGGTCGGAGGGGAGCGGCTCCACGTGCTCGCCCGGCGCGGCGTCGAGGTCGAGCGCCCGGCCAGCGAGGTCATGATCGACGCCTTCACCCTCGAGCCGACCGCGGACCCCGCGCGCTGGCGCTTCGCGGTCACCTGCTCGACCGGCACCTACGTGCGGGTGCTGCTGGCCGAACTCGCCGAGTCCCTCGGGACGGTGGGCCACCTGAGCGCCCTGCGTCGCGAGGCGAGCGGCGCGCGGCGCGTCGAGGAGGCCCGCACCGTCGAGCGGCTCGAGGCCGACGCGACGGCCGGCGACCCGGGCCTCGAACCGCCGAGCGCGCTCGTCGCCTCCCTCGAGCGCTTCGTGGTCGACGCGGCCGACGCCCGTCGGCTCCGCCAGGGCCAACGCGTCGCCGGACCGGCCATCGAGGGCGAGGTCGCCGTGCTCGACGAGGCCGGCGACCTCGTCGCGGTGGCCGAGCGCGTGGACGGGCTCTACCGCCCGGTCGTGGTGGTCGCGACGGACGCTGACGGGCGCGACGGGTAGGTTGCGGCCCGTGGCGGTGCTCTACGACGGGGACGGACCCCCCGACGCCCGCCCGGCCGCGGTCGCGGTCGGGGTCTTCGACGGCCTGCACCGCGGGCACCAGGCCGTGCTGGCCACGGTCCGGGCGCGCGCGAACGAGCGCGGGCTCGTCTCCGCGGTCGTCACCTTCGACCCGCCGCCGGCCGTCGTGCTCGCGCCCGAGCGGGCCCCGCGACGCCTCCAGACCCTCGCCCAGCGCCTCGAGGGCCTCGACACCCTGGGGATCGAGCGGATCCGGGTGGTGACCTTCTCGCACGAGCGGGCCCACGAGGGCGCCGACGACTTCGTCGAGCGGGTCCTCGTGGGCGAGGTCCACGCCGCCGCGGTCGTGGTCGGCGAGGACTTCCGCTTCGGTCGGGACCGCGAGGGCGACCTGGCGCGCCTCGTCGAGCGCGGTGCGCGCGCGGGCTTCAGCGCCGAGGGACTGGGCATCGTGGGCGAGGGCGCACGCTTCAGCTCCACGGCCGTGCGCCACGCCCTCGACGGGGGCGACGTCCTCGAGGCCGCCCGGGTCCTCGGGCGCCCCTTCACGCTGCGCGGGCGGGTCGCCCCGGGCGACGCCCGGGGCCGCGAGCTGGGCTTCGCGACGGCCAACCTCGACCTCGACCCCTTCCAGCAGCTGCCCGCCGACGGGGTCTACGCGGCGCTGGCCCGGGTCGCCCCGGGCCAGTGGCGCGCCGCCGCGGTCTCGGTGGGGACCCGGCCCCAGTACTACGAGGACGGGGCGCGCCTGGTCGAGGCCCACGTGCTGGACTTCGCCGGCGACCTCTACGGCGTCGAGGTGGACCTGGGGTTCCTCGCGCGCCTGCGCGATCAGGCGGTGTTCGCCGACGGGGCCGCGCTCGCCCGGCGCATCGCCCTCGACGTCGACACCACCAGGTCCCTCGCGGGGGGCGCCACGGCCGAGAGGGCCGAACTGCTAAGGTGGGACGTCGGTCAGCGACGCTGATCGAGTGGGTCGTCTCGGACGGCTCACGCCGAGACCCCGACCCAACCAAGGCACATCTCCATGACCGAGAAGCAGCAGATCATCCGGGAGTACCAGTCCCACGGCACCGACACGGGCTCGCCCGAGGTGCAGGTGGCTCTGCTCACCGAGCGGATCGCTCATCTCACCGAGCACCTCAAGGCCCACAAGGGTGATCACCACACCCGTCGTGGGCTCATGATGCTCATCGGTCAGCGCCGACGGCTCCTGGACTACGTCCAGCGCAGCGACGTGGAGCGGTACCGCAGTTTGATCGGTCGACTCGGGATTCGTCGCTAACCGGTAGCCCCGCCGCGTGGCGGGACCGACACATCCGGGCCTCGAAGGCCAGTGGAGGAGCACCGCCCCCCGGGCGGCGATCGCCCACTGGGATTCGAGCGGAGTGTCGTCAGACCCCAAGGAGATCCCATGACTGACGCAATTCGCGTGAGTAGCCCCATCACGGGCACCGACAAGGAGATGTCGTTCGAAGCCGGACGACTCGCCCAGCTGGCCGACGGCGCGGTGCTCGCCCGCCTC
>JAKCEK010000170.1 GCA_021838005.1 Actinomycetes bacterium | reverse complement strand
GGGCGACAAGGGTGCCTCGCGTCGGGTGCGCCGCACCGCCGTGGCGTAGCCGGCGCCGCCGAGGCCCTGGCTGAGGGCCCAGCCGATCTCGAGCTCGACGCGCGGCAGCTGCCACTCCTCGAGGTCGACCACGCCCGTCTCACGAGCCTGGGTCGCGAGGGTGCTCACCAGCCGGCGGCGGTGGGGCTCGAGGGTGAGCGGGCGCAGGTGATGGTCTTCGCGGTAGCGCGAGACGAGCGCGAGCGCCGCGCGGTGGAAGGTGCCCGCGGCGACGTCGCGCACCCCGGCGCGCCAGAGGCGCTTGCGCAGCTCGTCACCGGCCTTTCGAGTGAAGGTCATGGCCAGGACCTGGTCGGGGGCGAGGTCGCCTTCGAGCACGCGCCGCTCGATCCGCAGGGTCAGCACGTGGGTCTTGCCCGATCCGGCCGTCGCGCGCACGACGAGTCGTCGCGCCCTCGAGGTCACCGCCTCGCGCTGTTCCGGGGTGAGCCCGAGCAGCCTCTCGGCCCCGAAGGTCGCCGCGTCGCTCATGGTGCCCTCGACGCTACCGGCGGGCCGTGACTCCCACCCGGGCCGCGGGGCCACCGTCACTAACCTGAGGTCGTGCTGCGCGCCCTCGGCCCCGACCTGTTCGCCGAGACCTACGGCGAGGGGACCTTGCGGGTGGTGTGGCTCCACGGGTGGGCGCGCCGGGCCCAGGACTTCGCGGCGGCGGCAACCGAGTTGGCCCACCGGGGGGTGCGCTCGATCGCCGTCGACCTGCCCGGCTTCGGGGCCTCCGCGCCGCCGGCGCGTGCCGGGGGCGCCCGGGACTACGCCGACTGGATCCTGCCCTCACTCGAGACGGCGCTCGAGGGGCCGGTCGTGCTCGTCGGTCACTCCTTCGGGGGGACGGTGGCCACCGTGATCGCGGCGCGCCGCCCCGACCTCGTGCGCGCCCTCGTGCTCAGCGGGGCGCCGGTGCTGCGCACCCCGCGTGCCGGGCCCGCGCCCCTCTCGTACCGGGTGGTGCGCTGGGCCGCCGGCCGCGGGCTGGTGGACGACGCCCGTCTGGAGAGGGCTCGCCAGCGGCACGGCTCGACCGACTACCGCCGCGCGAGCGGGGTGATGCGCGAGGTGCTCGTCGTGGCCGTGAACGAGTCCTACGAGGACGAACTCGCCCGCCTGCGCGTGCCGACGCGCCTCCTCTGGGGCGCGGCGGACACCGAGATCCCCGTGGCGGTCGCCGAGCGTGCCGCGGGCCTCGTGGGCGCCGGGGCGAGCCTGCGGGTCCTCGCCGGCGTCGGCCACCTCGTGCCGACCGAGGCCCCCGGGGCCCTGGTCGAGGCGGTCGAGGGGGCGCTCGACTCGTGAGCCCGGCCCTCGCCGTCGTCACGGCGGCCGCCCTCACGCTCGCGTGGGCCGCCCAGATGGCCCGCTGGCTGCGGGTCCTGCAGCGTGAGCACTACGACCCGCGCGCGATGAGCCGGTTCCTCGGCCGCTGGACCTCTCCGCCGGCGCCCTCGGCGCGGGCGCTGGGGTCGCGCGGCCCCTCGTCGCGCCCGCCGCGACGGCCCTTCACTCTTAGCCACGCGTTGATCCTCGTGGTGGTGATGAGCCTGCTGCTGCGCGCGGATGGACTGCTGGTCGCCGCGACCGTCGTCTACGGGACCCTCTGTCCGGTGGGGCTGTCGCTGCGTGGGCGCACCGGTGCGCTCGTCTTCACCCAGCGGCTCGCCACGACCGCGGTCGTCGCGACCGTGGTCGCGGCCGCGGTGGCCGCGGTGGGCCTGGCCACGACCCGGCCCTACCTGGGTGCGGTGGTGGTGGTCTGGGCCGTGCCCCCCGTGCTCGACCTCTCGACCCGCCTGCTCGCGCCGCTCGAGGAGCGCCGCGCGCGGCGTTTTGTCGAGCGCGCGGCGAGTCGACTCGCCGCGGTGCACCCGCGCGTGGTGGGGATCACGGGCTCGTACGGCAAGACCTCGACCAAGAATCACCTCGCCCAGCTGATCCAGGGGACGCGCGCGGTGGTGGCGACCCCGCGCAGCTACAACAACCGTGCCGGCCTCTCGCGTGCGATCAACGAGGGCCTCGTCGAGGGCACCGAGGTCTTCGTCGCCGAGATGGGCACCTACGGACCGGGGGAGATCCGCGAGTTGTGCCGGTGGTTCCCGCCCGAGGTCTCGGTGGTCACGGCCATCGGCCCGGTGCACCTGGAGAGGATGGGCAGCCTCGACGTGATCGAGGCGGCCAAGCACGAGATCACCGAGCGGGCGACCACGGTGGTGCTCAACGTCGACGACCCGCGTCTCGCGGGGTGGGTGACGCCGCTGCGGGTCGAGGGCAAGCGGGTCGTCACCGCCGCGAGCGCCGCCACCGCCGACGTACGCGTGGCGCTCGAGGGTAACCAGTGGCGCGTGGGGATAAGGGGCGAGGAGGTCGCCTGCGTGCCCGCGGTGGCGGGCCTGCAGGCGACCAACGTGGCCTGCGCGATTGGTGCGGCCCTCGCGCTCGAGGTCCCCGTTGAGGCGGTGGTCGCGGGACTCGGGCGGCTCGCGCCGGTCGAGCACCGCCAGGGCGTCGCCCGGGCGGCCTCGGGCGTGGTCGTGATCGACGACACCTTCAACGCCAACCCCTCGAGTGCGATGAGCGCCCTCGAGACACTGCGCGAGGTCGAGGGACCCGGTCGCCGGGTGGTCGTGACCCCGGGACTCGTGGAGCTCGGTCGCGAGCAGCACGTCGAGAACCTGCGCCTCGGCCGGCGCGTCGCCGCCGTCGGCGCGGAGCTGGTCGTCGTCCAGCGCACGAACGCGGTGGCGCTCGCCCTTGGCTTCGAGGGACCGCTCCGTCGATTCGACCGACGGGACCAGGCGGTCGAGTGGGTGCGCGCCACCCTGCGCGAGGGGGACGCCGTCTTGTACTTGAACGACCTGCCCGACCACTACCCTTGATGACTTGATGAACTCGAGACGGGACCGGTCGTGACCATCGCGGTGCTGTTTGGGGGACCGGCCCCCGAGCACGACATCTCCATCCTGACCGGGCTGCAGGCGTTGCGCGAGCTCTCGCGCACCGGTCGCGACGCGCTCGGCGTCTACTGGACCAAGACCGGGGCGTTCCTCGCGGTCGCCCCCGACGCCGAGGCCGAGGACTTCCTCGAGGGGGCGCCCAAGGGGTCGACCGAGCTGGCGCTGCGCGCGGGACCCGACGGGGGACTCTTCGGCGTCGGCGGACGGCTCCGGGGCGAGCGTCGACTCGAGGTCGAAGCGGTCGTCGTGGCGACCCACGGCGCACCGGGCGAGGACGGGACCCTCCAGGGCCTGCTCGACCTCGCGGGGCTCGCCTACACCGGCCCGAGCGTCGCGGGCGCCGCGATCGGCATGGACAAGTGGGTCTTCGGCTCCCTGATCGCCGCGGCCGGGCTGCCCGCGCTGGACCGGGCACTGCTCACCCCCGACACCGACACCCTGCCCTTTGACGGTCCCTACATCGTCAAGCCGCGCTTCGGGGGCTCCTCGATCGGGATCGACGTGGTGGCCGACCTCTCGACGGCCCGGGCCCGACTGACCACCAACACCCACCTCGCCAACGGCGCCGTCGTCGAGCCCTACCGGGCCGACCTCACCGACGTCCAGATCGCGCTGCGCACCCACCCCCGCCTCGAGCTCTCGGCGATCGAGCGGCCGCTACGGCGTACCGGCGGCGCGGA
>JAKCEK010000169.1 GCA_021838005.1 Actinomycetes bacterium | reverse complement strand
GGGAGTCGCTCACCGGGCCAGTGTGCCAGAGTTCGGGACCTTCGGACAGTTCCGGGGGCCCGGGGGACCTCGGTAGCATGGGCCCGTGAGGGTGTCCACCCGCGGCGACTACGCCAGCCGGGCCCTATTGAGCCTGGCCCTGCGCGACGACGGCTCGCCCACCTCGGTCCGCGACCTCGCCGAGCGCACCGGCCTGCCCCAGCCCTACCTCGAGCAGATCATGCTCAGCCTCAAGGGCGCGGGGCTGGTGCGCTCCAAGCGCGGCGTCGGCGGGGGCTACGTCCTGGCCCGCCCCACGCACGCCGTCACCCTGGCCGAGATCGTCTCGGCGGCCGACGGGCCGATCAACGCCGGGGACTTCGGCGAGCCCCACCGCAACGGCGCGTGCGACCACGAGGGCCAGTGCGTCCTGCTCGAGGTCTGGGCCGACGTGGGCCACCACATGCGCGAGCACCTGGCGAGCTACACCCTGGCCGACATGGTCGACCAGGCCCGCGGGAGACGGCCCGTCGCGCGCACCCACACCGCCTGATCCTTGCGCCCGGGGTCGGGCCCGTGGTACATTACTAAGGCGCTCGTAGGAGAAATGCCCTCCCCGAGACGCCGGACTATTGGCCCCCCTAAGCAAGGAGTCGCCGTGAGCACCACCACCCCCCGCCGTTTGACCGTCACCACCACCACCCCCCGCCGTTCGGCCGTCAACACCACCGACATGCTCGGTCTATTGATGCGCGACCTCGACCGCTACCCCATGCCCAACTACGACGAGCAGGTCGAGTTGGCCAAGCGGGTCACCGCCGGTGACGAGGAGGCCAAGAAGCAGATGGTGGCCGCGAACCTGCGCCTCGTCCTGCACTGGGCCCGTCGGTACCAGGACCGCGGCGTCGAGATGGTCGACCTCGTCCAAGAGGGCGTCTTTGGCCTGTTGCGCGCCGTCGAGAAGTTCGACTGGGAGCGCGGCTTCAAGTTCTCGACCTACGCGACCTGGTGGATCCGCCAGGCCCTCCAGCGGGCCGTCCAGCAGCACGGGCGCACCATCCGCATCCCCCTCGAGGTTGGCGAGCAGCTCCAGCGGCTCGAGGCCACGACGGCCGAGCTCACCTCGACCTTCGGTCGCCGGCCCACCGACGACGAGCTGACCGAGGCGACCGGCATGACCAAGGCCGAGCGCGACAACCTCAAGGGCCTCGCCGGGGTCACGGCGAGTCTCGACCAGCCGGCCTCGGCCGACTCGGCCACCACGCTGGGCGATCTCGTCGCCCCGAGTCAGGACGACTGGGTCGGCGGCGTCGAGACCTCGATGATCAACGACCAGATCCACGGCGCCCTCGACCAACTGAGCGACCTCCAGCGCGAGGTCCTCACTCTACGCTTCGGCCTCAACGGCGCCACGCCGCTGTCGCTGCAGGCGACGGCCGCCAAGATGGACATCGGGGTGCGCCGGGTGCGCCGCGCCGAGGATGAGGCCCTGGCCCTGTTGCGCCAGGACGTCTCGGTCGTGGCGGCCCACGAGGTCGCCTAGCCCACGGACCCTTCGCGTAGCGCCGCGAGGTCGGCGGGAAGGTCGCGGGTGACCCGCACGGGCTCGCCGGAGCGCGGGTGGCTGAAGGCCAACGCGCTCGCGTGCAGGGCGACGCGCCCCTCGGCGAGCCGCTCGTCTCGCCGGTGCCCGTAGCGCGGGTCGTTCACGACCGGGTGGCCGATCGAGGCCAGGTGGACCCGGATCTGGTGGGTCCGTCCCGTCTCGAGTTCCACCTCGAGTTCGGTCACCGGGTAGGGGGCGTCGTAGCGACGCCGTACCCGGTAGTGGGTGCGCGCGGGGCGACCGTCCTCGCGCACGGCCATGGCCGTCGGCTGGCGCGCGGAGCGTCCGAGGGGCGCGTCCACCACCCCGCGGTCCTCGACGACGTGACCCTGGACGAAGGCGGTGTAGGTCCTCGACACCGCGCGCTCGACCATCTGCTCGCGCAGCGACGAGAGCCCCCGCGCGCTGCGCGCCACGACGAGCAGCCCCGAGGTGCCCTTGTCGAGGCGGTGGACGACGCCCGGGCGCACCCGTTCGCCGAGGGGAGCGAGGGCGGCGATCTCGGGGTAACGCGCGAGCAGCCCGGCGACCAGGGTGCCCTCGCGGTGGCCGGCGCCGGGGTGGACGACGAGGTCGGGCGCCTTGTCCACCACGACGAAATCGGGGTCCTCGAGCACCACCGTGACCGCGACGTCGGGGTCGGGAGCGACCGTCCCGTCACCGCGCGCCGGGAGGTCGACCTCGAGGCGCTGTCCGGCGGTCACCGGCGTCGCGCCGCGGGTCACCGTCGCGCCGTCGAGGCGCACGCCCCCCGTCTCGAGGAGGGCGCGGACCTCCGCCCGGGAGCGCTCGGCCAGGGTCGCGAGCACGCGGTCGACCCGCTCGCCGGCGAACCCGTCGGGGACGCGCAGGTCGAGTCGCTCGGTCGTCATCGGCCCGCCAGGGTCCCGCCGCGTAGGGCCACGACCGCCAGCACGACGAAGCCCACGGTGATCGCCGCGTCGGCCAGGTTGAAGACGGGAAAGCTGGAGACGGCGACGAAGTCGGTCACGGCGTGCGGCGTGGCGGCGAGCCGGTCGACGAGGTTCGCCACCCCCCCACCGATGAGCAGTCCGAAGCCCGCCGTGGGCCACCCGCGCCGGGCGCGCAGGCCCACCCCCACCACGGCCAGCGCCACCAGGCCGCTGACCACGGTCACCACGAGGGGCCCGGAGCTCGCCACCGAGAACGAGACGCCCGTGTTGTAGTGGAGGCGCAGCCAGAGCGGGCCGACCACGTGGACGGCGTGGTGGGCGAGCGCGTGGCGGGCCCACACCTTGGTGAGGGCGTCGAGCGCGGTCACGCCGAGCGCCACGGCGACGACCCCGAGGTTGAGCGTGCCCGAGGCCCCTAGACGGCGGCGCGGCACGAGACGCAGGTGAACACCGGCAGCTGCGCGCGCAGTCGGGCCTGACTGATGGGCTCGTAGCAGCCGTCGCAGCGTCCGTAGCTGCCGTCGGCCACGCGCGCGAGGGCCACGTCGATCTCGTCGACCTTGGTGCGCAGGGTCGCCGCGAACTCCTTCAGCTGGTCGCGTTGGATGTCCGACGCCGCCCCGGTGCCGTCCTCGTCGTCGTACTCGAGTCGCTCGCGGTCGACGAGCATCTCGTTCGCCTCGCTCTCGGCGATGTCGATCTGGTGCATGGTCGACGCCCGGGTCTCGGCGAGCAGGGCGCGAAGCTCATCGAGGAAGGCGACGTCGTCGGCGTAGGGCTTGGAGTGCATCTTGCGCTCCAGGGCCTCTTGGCGCCTGCGCTCTTCGGCCTCGCGTCGCTCCTGGCGCTTGCGCTCATCGGCCTCGCGTCGCTCGAACTCACGCAGCTTGCGCAGACGCTCGGCCTCGACGGCCTTCTTCTTGGCCTCGATCTCGCGCTGACGCTTCGCCTCAACGGCCGCCTTCTCACGGGCCTTGCGCGCGACCTCGCGGGCCCGGGCCACCGCCTTGGCCTTGGCCTCGCGCTCCTTCTGGGCGGCCCGAGCCTTGGCCTCGCGCTCCTTGGCGGCCTTGGCCTTGGCGGCGGCGGCGGCCCGGGCCTTCGCCTCGCGCTCCTTCTCGGCGGCCCGAGCCCTCACCTCGCGCTCCTTGGCGGCCTTGGCCCTGGCGGCGGCGGCGGCCCGGGCCTTCGCCTCGCGCTCC
>JAKCEK010000024.1 GCA_021838005.1 Actinomycetes bacterium | reverse complement strand
GTCACCAACGTGTTGGCCGAGTACACCTAGGGCGCGGCCGTCACCCGACAGGCCGCGTCGCCGAGGGCCCGCGAGGTGAGGGTGACCTCCACCTTGGTGGTCCCGAGGGCCTCGAGCATGCCGGTGATGAGCCCGCGGTCCATCGCGCACAGGACCGGGTGCTCGCGCGCGGCCGCGCCGAAGGGGCAGTTGCCCGAGGTGACCGACGGCGCGGCCTCGTCGAGGTCGGCGCGCGCGGCGAAGCCGTGGGCCGTGAGGAGCCCCGCGATCGAGGCCATCGCCTCGCGCACGCTCTTCGCCGAGTCCTGGGAGCCGCACGTCTCGACCAGGGTGCGACCGTACTCGTGGCCGACGTCGTGGGCCAGCGCCTCGGCCGCCTCGGGTCCGAGGTGCTCGAGGGCCCGTTCCAGCAGCGCGACGAGCATCGCGTCGCGCCGGACCGGCCCGTCGAGGACGGCCGACGCGTCGACCACGCGGTACCCCTTGGCGGGACGTCCCACCGTGGTGCGCCGGACGTTGTCGAAGGTGACGTAGCCGCCCTCGGTCAGGCGCTCGAGGTGGTGGCGCACGACGTTGGCGTGGACCTCGCAGTGGGCGGCCAGGTCGGTCGCCGTGGCCCCGGGGTGGGCGCGCAAGAAGAGGTAGATCTTGCGGCGCGTCGAGTCGCCGAAGGAGTGGGTGAGGCTCGTGACCGTCGCGGTGAAAAGCGCGGGGTCGACGTCGTGCTCGACACGGCTCACGGCCCGAGTCTACGGGTGGCGCGCGCGCGCCGACACTAACCTTGCGGGGACTCCGAAGGACCCCCGTGACCCCAGCCGACCTCCACCGCGCCGTCTCCGCCCTCGTCGAGCCCCAGCTCGTGCGACCCCTGGGCGAGCTCGGCTTCGTGGGCGGCGTCGATGACGCCTCCGGCCACCCGGTCGTCGAGCTCGTGCTGCCGGTGACCAACTGGCCCCACCTCGACACGCTGCGCGCGGCGATCTCCGCCCTCGACCCGGGGGCCGAGGTGCGCCTTCGCACCATGGACGACGACGGGCGCCGGGCGCTGCGCGACTACCTGCGCGGCTCCATGGCGGCCGAGGGGGCCGCCGCGGGATCGGGCGACCGGGACGGCCACGGCCACGACGCGGCGCCGACCCCGCGGTTCCTCGCGCGCGACGCCACGACCCGGGTGCTCGGGATCTCCTCGGGCAAGGGCGGGGTCGGCAAGTCCTCGGTCTCGCTCAACCTGGCGATCGCCCTGGCGCAGAAGGGCTACGGGGTCGGGCTGCTCGACGCCGACGTCTACGGCTTCTCCCTGCCCAAGATGCTCGGCGCGGCGAGCGACCCGATCGTGCTCGGCGACATCGTGATCCCGACCCTCGTCCACGGGGTGCGGTGCCTGTCGATGGGCTACTTCGTCGACGACGACCAGCCGGTGATCTGGCGCGGCCCCATGCTGCACAAGGCGATCGGCCAGCTCGTCACCGAGGCCTGGTGGGACGAGCCCGACTTCCTGGTCGTCGACATGCCCCCGGGCACCGGCGACGTGGCCCTCACGCTCTCAGAGGTGGTGCCGCGCGTCGAGATGTACGTCGTGACGACGCCCCAGGCGGCCGCCCAGCGCGTGGCCCAGCGCTCCGCGCTCGCCGCGCGCAAGCTCAAGCTCGCGGTGCGCGGGGTGATCGAGAACATGAGCTGGTTCACCGGCGACGACGGCGTGCGCTACCGGATCTTCGGCGAGGGCGGCGGGGACGCGCTCGCGGCGTCGCTCGGGGTGCCCCTGCTCGGCCGGATCCCCCTCGAGCCCCGGCTGCGCGAGGGCGGCGACGTCGGCGAGCCCGTCGTGGCGGCCGCGCCCGACACCGAGGCGGCCCGGGCGTTCGTCGAGCTGGCGACGCGCATCGCGGCCCAGGGGCCCGCGCGCGTCTACCGTCAAGAGCTGAGACTCGTCTAGGGGGACGCCGTGGAGCTCGCCGGCCGCACCGCGGTCATCACCGGGGGGGCGAGCGGCATCGGCCTCGCCACCGCGCACCGCCTCGCCGCTCGAGGGATGAACCTCGTGCTCGGCGACGTCGAGGCCGAGGCGCTCGAGCTCGCCGTCACCGAGCTGCGCGTCGCGGGAGCCGCCGTGCGCGGCCTCGTCGCCGACGTGCGCCACGAGGGCGACGTGGTGGCCCTGCGCGAGGCGGCGCTCGCGGAGTTCGGCGGCGCGCACCTCGTCTTTAACAACGCCGGGGTGGGCGGTGGCCCGGCGGTCGGCTCGTCGACCGGAGTCTGGGACTGGGTCATCGACGTCAACCTGCGCGGGGTCGTCCACGGGGTGAACGCCTTCGTGCCCCACTTCGTCGCCCGGGGCGAGGGCCACGTGGTGAACACCGCCTCGGCCGCCGGGCTCGGCGGCGTGCCGGGCATGGGCGCCTACTGCGCCACGAAGTTCGCGGTGGTGGGGCTCAGCGAGTCGCTCTTCCACGAGCTCGCCCTGCGCGCGCCCGGGGTCCACGTCTCGGTCCTCTGCCCGGGCTTTGTCAAGACCCGCATCGCCGAGTCGGCGCGCAACATGCCGGCCGAACTGCGCGCGCCGGCCGAGGACGCCTTCGCCGCCGGGGCCGAGCGGATCGCCCGCGAGGCGGTGGCGGCCGGCATCGACGCCGCCGAGGTCGCCGACGCCGTGGTTCGCGCGGTCCACGAGGAGCGCTTCTGGATCCTCACCCACGAGCGCCTGGCGCTGCGCACGACCGAGTCGCGCCTCGAGTGGATGCGCGGCGGTCCTGCGCCCGGCTTCGACCTGCTCTCGGCCGCCCGGCCCTGAGGCGCGGGGGATCCTGGTCACCCCCCGTCACCCGGTGACGGGGCCGACGACCGGGCGCGTTCGTCGCGCCGCCGTGGCTCTTAGGGGACGCTGAACGCCCGGCGCAGGGTTCGAGAGCCGGAGCGGACCTCGATCCAGCCGTGGAGCGCAGCGACTGCGGTGAGAGGAACGCTCCACCGGCACGACACGACCCCCGCGGCGCTGCGTCGCTCGTGTCCCGGGAGGCGGCGTCGACCGGCGAGCAGGACGCACGCTCCCCCCGACGCCGTGATCCCCGGTGGCGGGGTGAGCGTCGCCACGACCGAGTCCCCCGGCCCGGCCGAGGGCGTCGTCACACCCGAGGGGGTCGTCACGTCGACCGAGAGAGCGGCCGCGGTAGGTCTCGTCGCGTTCTCGGCCACGTTGAGGTACGCGGCGAGCGAGGCGAGTGACGTCGTCGCCACCCCCTCGCCGTAGGTGGCGACGTAGGCGTTGGCGCCGCTCGTCGTGAACTGCCACACGATCCGGCTCATCAGGTCCCCACTCAGGTCGACCCAGCGACCGTGGTCGTCCAGCGCGAAGACACCGTCGGAGGTGGACGCGACCAGGACGACGCGACCACCAAGCTGGGCCGTCGTGAGGGCGATGACGCCGGGAACGATCGTCCCGTCGAGCGACGTGGGGAGGGTGGGGAGTCCCGTTGACCTCGCCGAGAACGAGGCGGCACCGGGTGCGCGTACCACGACTCCGGCCGTGCCTCCGAGGTACAGCCCTCCCGGAGCAAACGCGACGCTCGACACGAACTCCTCGGGTGAACTGATCTGGGTCCACGTCGCGCCACCGTCGTCGCTCTCGTACAGCGAGCCGTTCTGGGGGTAGACCGACGAGCCGTGCGTCCCCACGATGATGTGCATCGAGTTCGAGGGGTCGACCGCCACGAGGTCGGTGTCGGTGTAGGGCCAGCCCGCGGGAGCCCACGTCCGGCCCCAGTCTGAGCTGACGTAGACGCCTCGGGTGGTGGCGACGTAGACCCGGGATGGCTCGGCCGGGTCGACCGCGAAGACCTGATTGCCCGACGTGTAGTCGACGGCCGGAACGGAGGGGGCGTCGGACCAGGTGTGGCCCCCGTCGGTGGAGTAGGTGAGGCCGTCCGCCGTTCCCATCCCGTACACGTACTGGGGGTTGGCCGGGTTCGCGAGGAGTTCGCCGTTCTCCCCACCCGCGCCGGTCAGCATCTGCCAGGAACTCCCCCCGTCGTAGCTCGCGATGATGGAGAAGTCCTGGGCGCGGGCGAGGACCGTCGATCCTTCGACCGCGACGCTTTGAATGAGGCTCGTGGACAGGTCGCCGTTGAGACTGGTCCAGTGGGCGCCCTCCTGGCTGACCGAGTACAGGCCCTGATCGGTCGTGGCCAGAAACGCCCCCTGCTCGGCCGGCGAGGGCGTGATGCCCCACAGGTCGACCCCGACGGCGAGGGCCGTGAACGTCCGACCACCGTCGGTCGAGCAGTCGAGTGTCTCGTCGCCGCCGACGTAGACGACGTTGGGGTCGACCGCGTCCAGCGCGACGGTTCGCACCGAGAAGGTCCCCAGGCTCGGGACTGAGGGAAGCGCCACGGCGTTCCAGGTCGCGCCGCCGTCGGTGCTCTCAAAGACGGAGCCCGCGACCGGGTCCGAGCCGTAGATCCGCGAGGGCGTCGACGGATCGACCACGAGCTGGGACCAGTGGGGTGCGGGGGCGCTAGGGGGCGGTGAGTACACCTGGGTGAACGCCGTGCCCGATCCCGACAGCACGACGCCGTCGAACTCGCCGACGACCACCGTCCCACCCCCCGCGCCCAACGCCGTCACCTGTCCCGCGCCGGGGACGGGTGTCCAGGTGGCGCCGTCGTTCGTCGACACCTCGAGTCCCGAGTCACCGCCCGCGTAGAGTGTCGAGCCCGACGACACGAGTCGGCGATACGACCCGGCGGCCTCTCGAGTCCAGGACGTGCCGGCGGACGTCGTGCGGTAGAGCCCCGCGGTGGTCGCGGCCACCACGGTGGCCGGTGCGGCCCGGTCTAGCCAGAGTCCGAGGACGGTGTGCGCGTCGAGTCCGTCCACGACGGGCCGCCACGTCTGGCCACCGTCGGTCGTCTTGAACAGTCCCGCCTGGCTGTCGGCCCCGCCCCACCAGAAGCCGCCACCCGCACCGACGTACATCGTGAGGGGATTCGCGGTGTCGACGGCGACGGCGGTGACCTCGCCGGCGGCCCGCAGCCCGTACGTGGTCGAGGGCTCCTGGGCCACCGATCCGGGCACGAAGCCCGCCAGGAGGTCGGGCGTTCCCACTGGTCCGAGGGACGTCCACGCGGGGGGCAGCGGGGGGGAGGCACCGCTCGACGGCCCGGCGAACGCGATCGCCGCCAGAGACGTCACGGCGACCAGCGCCCTCGGGGTGCGGCTACGTCGCCTCACGCGCCGTCCTCGTGTCCGGGGTCTGACGCCACGTCGGACCCGGGACGGCGCGGCGCGCGCGACGCAGCGGGGTTCGCCTGGACGGTCGACTGACGTCCAGGGACAACGGGCGCGCCGACTCGTGTTATCCGGCGGAGGGTCCCCGGGCGAGCCGACGCTCGGGGCCTACCGGCGTCGAGGCGCTCGGACGTGGGCGACTCCGCGGGTCGGAGCCACTGGTGTGCGGACGCGAAACCGAGACACTTCTCGTCAGTGTACGGAGTCCACGCCCCGCCGTCCAACGCGCGAGGGCGCCCCTTCGGTCGCCGGAGCACGGTGACTCATCGGTCGAGGCCGCTCGGGAGGCGCTCCTCGGGCCAGGCGAGCTCGTCCATCGCGCGCCGGCAGGCGAAGCGGTCGGTCATCCCGGCCACGTAGCCGACGGCCGCGCGCAGGGCGGCCACCTCGTCGAGGGGAGCCGCCCCGGCGAGGTCGGGGATGCGCTCGGGGTGGGCGCGGTAGTGCTCGACGAGGGCGCGCAGCATCGCCACGACGGCCCGGGCCTGGCGCTGGGAGGCCGGGCGCAGGTAGATCGCCTCGTAGTTGAACGAGCGGAAGGCGGCGAGCGCCTCGGCGTGCTCGGGGTCCATGCCCACGACGCCGCTGGCGCGCGAGGTGTCGATGAGGGCGTTGATGAAGGCGCCGAGCTGGGCACCTCGGTGGGCCCCGCCGCGCTCTTTCACCACCCGGGGCAGGTCGTCCTCGGTGACGATGCCGGCCGAGACGGCGTCTTCGAAGTCGTGGCAGACGTAGGCCACCCGGTCGGCCCACGAGACGACCTCGCCCTCGGGGGTCGAGGGGGCGGGGCGGGACCAGGAGTGGTTGCGGATCCCGTCGAGGGTCTCCTCGCACAGGTTGAGCGAGGCGAGCGCCACGTCCGCGCCCCACACCGCGTGGTCGAAGCCGCCCTCGACGAAGGGGTCGAGGGCCTCCTCACTGGCGTGGCCGCCCGGCCCGTGGCCGCAGTCGTGGCCGAGGGCGATCGCCTCGGTGAGCGCGACGTTGAGCCCGAGGGGCCGGGCGACCCCGGTGGCGACCTGGGCGACCTCGAGGGCGTGGGTGAGCCGGGTGCGCATGTGGTCCTCGGGGAAGATGAAGACCTGGGTCTTGCCCGCGAGGCGGCGAAAGGCGCTCGAGTGCAGGATCCGGTCCCGGTCGCGCTCGAAGCAGGTGCGCCAGTAGTCGGGCTCCTCGGGACGGGCGCGCCGACCCGCATCGACTGAGCGCGTCGCGCCCGGGGCGAGGACCTCGTCCAAGAGGCGCTCTCTCTCCTCGCGGGGCCCGAAGAGGGCGGGGGCCGGTCCGAGGCGCGCGCCGATCTCGGCTGCCGAGTCCCCGTGGGCGACGGTCGCCCCGTCGGGACCGGCGTAGCCGCCCATCGTCGCGGCCCACCGGCGACTGCGCTCGGAGACCGGTTCGCTCACGACCCCCATTGTGCCAGGGGGCCCTAGCATGGGATGCGCCGGTGATGGGAGAGGGACCAATGGAGATTCGCATCGGGATCGTGCAGTCGATGAAGGAGCTCGACGTCGAGCTGCCCGCCGAGACGGACCACGACGCGATCATGAAGGACGTCGAGGCGGCCCTCGCCGGCGAGGGCGTCTTGTGGCTGACCGACCGCCGGGGCCGGCGCGTCGGGGTGCCCGTCGCGCGCATCGCCTACCTGGAGCTCGGCCCGGCCCACGGCGATCGAGTCGTGGGCTTCGGCGCCGTCTAGGTGCTCGACTACCACCTCCACCTCTGGCCCCACGAGGAGAGTTCGGTCTGGTTCCGCCTGGACCAGATCGCCGACTACTGCGAGCGGGCCCGCGCCAGCGGCGTGAGCGAGCTCGCCCTCACCGAGCACGCCCACCGCTTCCGTGACGTGCGGTCGGTGGTGGGGGACTTCTGGACCCGCTTCGGCCACGAGCCCACCAGCGCCACCATGGCCGAGTACTGGGAGTTCCACGCGCGCAACTCCCTCGAGGAGTACGTCACCCTCGCCCAGACCGCGAAGGACGAGGGCCTGCCCGTCAAGATCGGCCTCGAGGTCGACTACTACCGCGGCCAGATGGCCGAGGTCGCCGAGCTGCTCGCCCAGTACCCCTTCGACGTCCTGATCGGCTCGGTCCACTGGCTGGGGACCTGGCAGGTCGACGACATCGACAACGAGGTGAACATGCACGAGTGGACCGTGCGCGACGTCGACGAGAGCTGGCGCCGCTACGCCGAGGCGCTCGACGAGCTGTGCGCGACGCGCAGCGTCGACGTGCTGGCCCACCCCGACCTCATCAAGGTGGCCGGCTACCGCGTCGCGACGCCCGAGCCCTACTGGGACGCCGTGGCCGAGTCGGCCGCCCGGGTCGACGTCTCGCTCGAGTGCAGCTCGGCCGGCTGGAAGAAGCCCGTCGCCGAGCAGTACCCGGCCGAGGGCCTCCTCGACCGACTCGTGGGTAAGGGCCTCACCTTCACCACCGCCTCGGACGCCCACGGGCTCGAGCGCGTGGGCGAGCGCGCCGGCGACCTCGCCGCGATGCTCGAGGCGCGCGGGGTCACCCAGCTCGCCAGCTACCGCGCGCGCCGTCGCGAGATGGTCGACCTGCGCGCCTAGCGGTGGCCACCCTCTACGACCTCGCGGCCTCGACCGGGCTCGAGCCGGGCGCGATCGAGCATCTGACCGGGCTCACGGCGTCGTGGTCGCTGCTCGCCGACCTCGCCTTTAGCGACCTGTTGCTCATGGCGCCGGGCGGTGACGGGCGGCTCCTGGTGCTCGCCCAGATCCGCCCCAACAACCGCACCACGTCGATCCCCGACGACCTCGTCGCGACGGCCCACCCGGTCGCGGAGTGGCCGCTCGTGGCGCGCGCCCTCACGGGTGAGCGGGCCGTCGGCCAGACGGTCCGCTCGGGCGACGACGGCCCCCTCGCGACCTGGGCCGTGCCCGTCGGCTACGGCGGGCGCACCGTCGGGGCCGTCGTGCGCCTCCAGGGCGCGCGCGGCGGCGGGTCGGTCTTCGAGGTGCCCTACCTCTCGATCTTCGCCCGGCTCTGCACGATGGTGAGCGACGGGACGTTCCCCTTCCGCGAGGACGACGTCGCCGGGCCCGGCCTGCCGCGGGTCGGCGACGGGGTGATCCTGCTGGACGCGCGCGCTCGGGTGGAGTTCGCCACCCCCAACGCGGTGAACGCGCTGCACCGCCTCGGCATCTACGCCGCGCCCACCGGCCAGACCTTCGCCGAGCTCGGTCTGCGCATCCGGGCCCTCGAGCGCGCGCGCGACTTCGGGATGCCCTCGCTCGAGGAGGTCGACGTCGGGCCCGACGTCGCGATCCAGGTCCACGGGGTGCCCCTGGTCGAAGAGGGCCGGGTGACCGGCGTCGTGACCCTCGTGCGCGACGTGTCGGACCTGCGCCACCTGAACCGGATGGTCCTCAACCGCGAGACCGCCGTGCGCGAGGTGCACCACCGGGTGAAGAACAACCTCCAGACGATCTCGTCCCTGCTGCGCCTCCAGGCCCGGCGCAGCGGCGAGCCCGAGACCCAGACCGCCCTGCTCGAGGCCGAGCGGCGCGTGCGCTCGATCGCCGTGGTGCACGAGGCGCTCAGCCTCGAGCCCGGCGAGGAGGTCGACTTCGACGAGATCGTCCAGTCGATCGTCGCCCTGGTGGAGGACACCGCGCTCGCCTACCACCCGGCCGAGATCGTGGTCGAGGGGGAGCTCGGCGTGCTCAGCACCGACGTGGCGACCCCGCTCTCCCTCGTGCTGACCGAGCTGCTCACTAACGCGGTCGAGCACGCCTTCAGCGACGAGGAGGAGCCGCCCGGAGTCGCGGGGATCGTCACGGTCCTCCTGCGCCGGGGTGCCGAGACGGCCACGGTCGAGATCCGCGACAACGGACGGGGCCTCAGCGCCGACTTCTCGCTCGAGACGCCCACGAGCCTCGGGCTCTCGATCGTGCGCGACCTGATGCGCAACCAGCTGCTGGGCGAGATCGAGATGCGCTCGATCGCGCCCGAGGAGGGCGGGGGCACCTCGGCGCGCGTGCGGGTCCCCCTCCGGGGACGCGAGCCCTAGCGGCTCGACTGGGCGGCCTGGGCCATCTGGGCGGCCCGCCGGCGCGCGGCCAGCCACTGCTTGCGCAGTTTGCGCCGCTCGTCTTCTGAGGTGCCGCCCCACACGCCCGACTCCTGGTTGGTCGCCAGGGCGAACTCCAGGCAGGCCTTCTGGCTCGGGCACTGGGTGCACAGGCGCTTGGCCGACTCGATCTGGTCGGTGGCGGGCCCGGTCGTGCCGACCGGGAAGAACAGCTCGGGCTCGTAGTTGCGACAGGCCGCCTCGGCGCGCCAATCGGTGTCGTCCCACGCGTGGGTCCGATTCCACATCAACGTCATGGGGGGAAATCCTCTATTTTCTGGGGGGTTAGGGCCCGCGACGAGCGCGGATGCCGAAGGGGAAGTCTACTGGTGACCAGGCGCGCCGACAAGGGCACAGCGTCCCCCCCGGGACCCCCCGGGACCCCCCGGCGGCCCCGGACGGCGGTCGTCGCCCACCGGGGCGAGCACCACCGGGCCCGCGAGAACACGGCGGCCGCCTTCGAGGCGGCCCTCGCCCTCGGGGTGGACGGGATCGAGTTCGACGTGCGCCCGACGAGCGACGGGGCCCTCGTCGTCCACCACGACCCCCTGGTCGCGGGCCGGGCGCTCAGCCTCACCCCGCGCGCCGAGCTGCCCGACTGGGTCCCCAGCCTGGCCGAGGTCCTCGAGCTCACCCGGGGGGTCGTCGCCCACGTCGAGCTAAAGAACGCCCGCGAGCCCGGCGAGGTGGTCTACGACGCCTCGGGGGCGCTCGTGGCGGCTGTCTTGGCCGAGATCGAGGGGGCCCGGCTCAAGCGCCGACCGGTCGTGTCGTGCTTCGACCTCGCCACCTGCGCGCGGGTGCGCGCCTCGGGGGCCGACGTGGCGGTCGCCTGGCTCGTCGAGGGCCGGCCCCTCGCGGGGGCCCTCACCGAGGCCCACGTCCTCGAGCTCGACGGGCTGAACCCCTTCTACGCCCTCGTCGATCGGCCCGGGGTGGCGCTCGCTCGAGAGCTCGGACTCGCCCTCAACGCGTGGACGGTGAACGCCGAGGACGACCTCGCGGCCCTCGCCGCGCTCGGGGTCGACGGGGTCATCACCGACGAGCCGGCCCGGGCCCTCGCCCTCCTCGGCCGAGGGGGTACTGACCGGTAAGGGCTAGATTGCTGGGCATGGACATCGTGGTGTGCGTGAAGCAGATACCCGATCCGGCGGCCCCCCAGTCGTTCGACGGATCGAACAACCTCGACCGCTCGGGCAAGCTGATCCTGGACGAGGCCGACACCTACGGGGTGGAGATGGCCCTGCAGCTCGTCGACGCCGCCGGCGGCGGCGAGGTGAGCGTCGTCTCGATGGGCTCGGCCACCGACGTCGCGGGCGTGCGCAGCGCGCTCGCGATGGGCGCGGCCCGCGCGACGGTCGTCTCGGACGAGTCGCTGCGCGGCTCGGACGCCCTCACGACCGCCAAGGTGCTCGCGGCGGCCATCGCCCGCCACCCCTTCGACCTCGTGCTCGCCGCGACCGAGTCCTCCGACGGCTACACCGGCACGATGCCGGTCCAGCTGGCCGAGCTGCTGGGGCTCGCCTCGATCACCTTCGCCAAGTCCGTCGCCGTGGAGGGCTCGACGCTGCGGGTCCAGCGCCAGACCGAGCTCGGCTACGACGAGGTCACGGCGCCCCTGCCGGCCCTGGTGAGCGTGACGGCCGGGGTCGTCGAGCCCCGCTACGCGTCGTTCAAGGGGATCATGGCCGCCAAGTCCAAGCCGCTCGACGTGCTCGGCGTCGCCGACCTCGGGCTCGCGGGACCGGTGGGCGCGGCGGGCGCGCGCGAGGCGGTCGTCGCGATCGACGCCGCCGAGGCCCGCCAGGCTGGCGAGAAGCACGTGGACGAGGGCGACGGCGCCGAGCGCATCGTCGCCTTCCTCGAGTCGATCAAGGTCCTCTAGGAGAGTCATGGACAGCGCACCGATCTGGGTCCTCGCCGAACCGGCCGAGGGCGCCTTCACCACCACCTCGCTCGAGCTCGTGAGCCACGCGCGCACCCTCTCGAGCGAGGTCGCCGCCGTGACCTGGGGCGCGGGGGGCCAGTTCGCCGCCCTGGCCGGGGAGTACGGGGCGACGACCCTCTACGACGTGGGCGACCTCGGTGGCGCCCTGCCCGGGGTGCCGGTCGCCGCGGCGATCGCCGGGCTCGTCGAGCGCGGGGGCGCGCCGCGGGCCGTCCTCATCCCCGCGAGCTACGACGGCCGTGACGTCGCGGGACGGCTCTCGGCCCGACTGGACCGGCCCGTCCTCACCAACGCGACGGGCCTCGTCGACGACGGGGGGCTCGTGACCGAGCACCCGGTCTTTGGCGGCTCGCTTCTCGTGCGGGCCCGCTTCAGCGCCGAGGGCCCGGGCATCGTGGTGGTGCGCGCGAAGTCCTTCGCGGCCGAGCCGAGCGGCGGCGCGCCGGCGACCGTCGTCACGGCGCCCCCGGGCGAGCTCGGCGCGACCAACGCCGCCACCATCGCGGCCCATCACGTCGAAGGGCGCACCGGACCCCAGCTCGAGGAGGCGGCCGTCGTCGTCTCGGGCGGGCGCGGTCTCGGCGAGGTCGGGGCCTACGCGATGATCGAGGAGCTGGCCGGCCTCCTGCACGGGGCGGCCGGAGCCAGCCGGGCCATCGTCGACGCCGGCTGGGTGCCCTACTCGCGCCAGGTCGGCCAGACCGGCAAGACCGTCAAGCCGACCGTCTACCTCGCCTGTGGCATCTCGGGCGCGACCCAGCACATGGTCGGGATGAAGGGCTCGAAGAACATCGTCGCGGTGAACAAGGATCCCGACGCGCCGATCTTCCAGATCGCCGACCTCGGCATCGTGGGCGACGTCCACAAGGTCCTGCCGGCCCTCATCGAGCGGCTGAAGGCCCGCTGAACCCACTTGACCACCGCTCCCGCGGTGGCGGGCCCGCGGGGGTGAGCCGGCCGAGCCGAGCCGGATCGCGGGTTCGTTCGGACCCCGACGGTCCCCGGCGGGGCCGTCGACCTCCTTAGGCTGGTCCCATGGTGGAGGCGCGGGTTCCGGGGTCGTCCGCGCACCGGTGGGTCCTCACCACCCTCGGACTCGCCGAGCTCCTGGTGCTGCTCGAGACCACGATCGTGAACGTCGCCCTCGGCGACGCGGCGCGCGCCCTGCGCTTCTCGCCGGCCGACCGCCAGTGGCTCGTCACGGCCTACCTGCTGGCCTTCGGCTCGCTGCTGCCCCTCGGGGGACGACTCTCGGACCTCGTCGGGCGTCGTCGCCTGCTCGTGGTGGGCCTCACGGGGTTCGCCGCCGCCTCGGTGCTCGGCGGTCTCGCGGGGAACTTCTCGGTGCTGCTCGTCGCGCGCGTCGCCCAGGGGGTCTTCGCCGCCCTCATCGCCCCGGCGGCCCTCGCGGCTCTCACGACCAGCTTCGCCCTCGCCCGGGAGCGCTCGCGGGCCGTCACCCTCTACGGGGTCCTCGGGGCCAGCGCGGCCGCGCTCGGCCTCCTCGTCGGTGGGGCGCTCACCCAGTGGGCGACGTGGCGGTGGTGCCTCTACCTGGGGGCCGTCCTCGCCGCGGCGGCGCTCGTCGGCGTCGTGCTCGTGCTCGAGGACAGCCGCGGCCCGCGGGGACGTCTCGACGTCGTCGGGGCGGCGCTATCGACCGGGGGGCTCGTCGGGGTCGTCTTCGGCCTCTCGCACGCCACGAACGCCTCGTGGGTGGCGCCGGCGACGATCCTGCCCCTCCTCGGGGGGGCGGCGCTCCTCGCCCTCTTCCTCGCGCGCGAGGCGCGCGCGCGCGACCCGCTCGTGCCCCCGCGGGTCCTGCTCGGGCGGACCCGGGGCGGCAGCTTCCTCGCCCTCGGGCTCGCCGGGACCGCGCTCTTCGCGATCTACCTCCTGCTCGCCTACTACCTCGAGGGGACCCTCGGCTTCACCCCGCTCGAGGCGGGCTTGGCCTTCACCCCGCTCGTGGGGGCGGTCATCTTCTCGGCCTCGTTCGCGAGCTTCCGGCTGATGCACACGACCGGCCCCAAGCCGCTCGTGCCGGTCGGGCTCTTCCTCGCGGCCCTCGGGGTCGTGCTCTTCACCCGCCTCGACGCGGCGAGCGGCTACCTCACCAAGGTCGCCCCGGGGCTCTTCCTCGTGGGCCTCGGCCTGGGGCTCGTGGTGGCCCCGGCCGTCGCGGGCGCGACGGGCCGGGTCGAGGCGCGCGACGCCGGGGCCGCCTCGGCGCTCGTCGTGGCCTTCCAGCAGATCGGCGCGTCGCTCGGCACGGCCCTGCTCTCGAGCGTGGCGGCCACGGTCTCGGCGCGCGCGCTGGTGGCGAACCCCACCGACGCGTCGGGGGCCGCGCTGCACGGCTACAACGTGGCGCTGTGGTGGGCGGCCGGGATCTTCGCGGCCGGCTCGGTCGCCACCTACGCCCTCATGGAGGGGGGGCCGGCGCCCGGGGCCGGGACCTAGACGAGGGGCCAGGGGTACGGCGGCCAGTCGCCCGACTCGTCGGGGACCGGGAAGGCGCCGGCCGCCGCCAGCGCCTCGGCGCGCAGCTCGGTGAGGGCGAGCTCGCCCGGGTCGATCCAGTGCGCGAGCGCCCCCACCGCGCCGGCGCCGAGGCGCGCGAGGCGCTCGATCAGCTCCTCGGGCACGGGTCGGCCGGCGAACTCCCAGACGACGGTGCGCAGCTTGTCGTCCTCGTGGAAGCACAGGCCGTTGTCGATGGCCCAGGGACGCTCCCCGTCGTAGAGCACGTGGCCCGACTTGCGGTCGGCGTTGTTGGCGACGACGTCGAAGGCGGCGAGGCGCATCAGCCACGCCTCGAGCTCGGGCCGCTCGCGCAGGGTGAAGTAGTGGTCCTCGCCGTTGTCCTCGACCCACCACTGCAGCGACCCGGCCCCGAGGGGCAGGTCGTCGCGCCCGACGGTGGTGGGCACGAGGTCGGTGCCGAGGGCCCGGTCGAGCTCGTAGGCGGCGACCTCGCGGCGCCACAGCCCGCCGGGGAAGTCCCAGAGGGGCCGCTCGGCGACCTCGGCCTTGTAGCAGGCGAGGGCCTCGGCGCCGTCGGCGCGCACGGTGACGAGGAGGGCCCGGTTGGAGGAGCCGGCGATCACCCCCTCGATCTCGACGGCGCCCTCGGTGAGGAGGCGACGCTCCTCGTCGCGGGTCATCGCCTAGCGCAGGGGCGCGGCGTGGCCGTTGGTGCGCGGGCAGTCGTGGCCGCGCGGGTCGAGCGGCCCGCCGCACAGGGGACAGGGCGGCCGGCCGGCCTGGACGAGCCGGGTGATCGCGATGGCGAGCGCGCCGGCCCACTCGGCACTGAGGCGCACGTGGAGAGTCGAGTCCTCGTCGACCGACTCGATGGTCACCTCGAGCGCGCGTCGCTCCTCGTCCAGGGCGACCGCGATCTCTCCGGCCACGAGGTCGGGCGAGTACTCGGGCTCGAGCGCGAGGTCCTCGGGGAGGTGGCCCGGTCGGCCGAGCGCCGCGAGCGCCGGGCCGACCCACTCGGCGAAGGCCTGGAGCTGGGCCTTCTCGCACTTGACGACGACCAGGCGCCGGCCCTGGCGGACCTGGAGGAGGAAGAGGCGACTGCCGACCTCGCCGCGCGCGCCGACCATGACCTTGTCGGGGGCGTCGAACTCGTAGTTCACGACGGCTCCAGTCGGT
This sequence comes from Actinomycetes bacterium, assembly GCA_021838005.1. Taxonomy (GTDB): domain Bacteria; phylum Actinomycetota; class Acidimicrobiia; order Acidimicrobiales; family RAAP-2; genus RAAP-2. Next base: position 973 of record JAKCEK010000024.1, on the reverse strand, counting down.
CGAGGGCGTGGGCGTTCACGCACAGCACCACCGGACCCGTCTCTGAGAGGGTGAGCACGCTGAGTGAGCCGGGCGAGATCACGGTGCGCTGGAAGAGATCGAGGGGCACGCCGAGGGCGAAGGTGACGGCCGCCTTGATGGGGTCGGCGTGGCTCACGCAGACGACGCTCTGGCCGCGGTGGCGCGCGGCGAGGCGCTCCAGGGTCGACCAGACGCGCTGTTGCATCTCGGCGAAGGACTCGCCCTCGGGGAAGCGGAAGCTCGAGGGCGCGTGCTGGACGGTTCGCCACTGGGTTCGCCGGGCGAGGGTGGCCAGTCGCTGGCCCGTCCAGGCGCCGAAGTCGCACTCGTTCAGGCCCCGCTCGACCGTCGCTCTGACCCCGAGGGCGGCGCCGATCGGCGCGGCGGTCTCTCGGGCGCGCTCGAGGGGTGAGACGTAGAGGGCCCGGGGGCGGGGCCGTAGTCGGGCGATCGCCGCGGCCGCGGCCTCGGCCTGGGCGCGGCCCGCCTCGGCCAGGTGCAGTCCCGGGGCCCGTCCGGGCAGCACCTGGCCGGTCGTGGTCGTCGCGCCGTGGCGCACCAGGACGAAGGTGGTCGGCCGCGCCACGGGTCAGCCGGCCACCACGGGCAGGCGCCGGGGCGCGGGGTCGGCCCCCTCGGGCCAGCGTCGACGCGAGACGCCCGCGAGCCTGCGCAGCAGGGCGAGCGCCCCGGGGTCGTCGTCGCCGGGGCGCGTCTCGACGGCCCCGGACTCGACGAGGCCCGCCAGCAGCGCGCGCCCCTGGTCGGTGCGCACGACGACGAGGGTCCACTCCCCGAAGGCGCCGATGCCCCCGGCCGAGAGGTCGGCGTGCTCGGCCGCGAAGTCGGGACACTGGGTGCAGCCCGCGCGGGTGAAGGCGTGGGCCTCTTTGAGGGGCACCTCGTGGTAGCCGCCGTCACGGGTCCATATCTGAAAGACGCCCTTGATGTT
>JAKCEK010000023.1 GCA_021838005.1 Actinomycetes bacterium | reverse complement strand
GTCGACCTCGCGAGCCGAGACCGGCGGGGTCGTCAGCGCCCGGACCGCGGGTGCGGCCCCCTTCCGGACGAGGGTCCCCGGCCCCTCAGCCCCAGAAGACGCCCGTCGGGTCGCGCTCGAGCACCGTGAGCACCTGCTCGAGGGGACCGGGGTAGGCCTCTTCGAACCGGTGCCAGCGCTCGTCGCGGTCCGACCAGTAGAGCGTCCACCGGTCGAGGGCCGAGTCGAAGCGCAACTGGGCGATCCGCACCTCGGTCCAGGCCGGGCCGCGCTCGCCGCGCCACGGGGGCCGGGTCTCGATGATGGTGACCGCTTGGCCCTTCGGGCGGGCCTCGACGCGGACCTGGTCGGCCAACTCGCCGGGGACGCGCTGGTCGCAGTACTCACGGATCCGCTTCAGCTCGTCGCGGGGCAGTGTGCTCACGGGCCCGAGGGTACGACCGGCGCGCGGGCGCCGCCCGGGACCTTCCGACGTAGTGCGCGCCCGTCTCCACCCGGGGGGCGTCCCGGCGGGGCCATCGTTCACACCGGCGAAACACGTCGCTAACGGCCTCGAAACCACCGCCTGGGAGCCTGGGGCCACGTCGGGGCCAGCGTCGTCCTCCCGGATAGGAGGAGGAGACCGTGCTCTGGGCTACGAACACCCCGTACCCGAGTTGGCTGAACCCCGGGGACAACACCTGGCAGCTCGTGGCCGCGACCCTGGTCGGGCTGATGAGCCTGCCGGGCATCGCCGTGCTCTACGGCGGGCTGGTGCGCAAGAAGTGGATCGTGAACACGATGCTCATGGTGTTCTCGGGCTTCTCGCTCACCCTCGTCGTGTGGATGCTCTGGGGCTACAACATGGCCTTCGGCCCGCTCGCCCACTTCGGGCCGACGGGGTCGTTCTGGAGTGGCTTCATCGGCCACTTCACGCCGCTCTCGACGGCCGGCAGCGAGCAGGGCCAGGCCGTGTCGGGGGCGAACTCGGTGATCCCCTTCCACTTCTCGACCGCGACGCTCGCGTACTTCCAGTTCGTCTTCGCCGCCATCACCCCGCTCCTCTTCCTCGGCGGGCTCGTGGGCCGGCTCAAGTTCAAGGCGTGGCTGCTCATCGTGCCGCTGTGGATCACCCTGATCTACACCGTGAACGCCGCTTTGCTCTGGGGCGGGGGGTTCTTCGCCCAGAAGGGTGCGGTCGACTACTCCGGCGGGTACGTCATCCACCTCTCGGCGGGCGTGGCGGCCTTCGTCGGGGCGGCCATCGTGGGCCCCCGGCGCTGGCAGGACCGGGAGAACGCGTTCCCCTCGAACCTGATGATGGTGGCGATCGGCGCGGGCATCTTGTGGCTCGGCTGGAACGGCTTCAACGGCGGCGACCCGTTCTACGCGGGCGCCGACGCGGCCTCGGCCGTCCTCAACACCAACGTGGCGACGGCCGCGGCCCTGCTCACCTGGCTCTTCTGGGACATGTTCGCCTCCCGCCAGAAGAAGCCGACGTTCCTCGGGGCGATCAACGGGATGATCTGCGGGCTGGTGGCGATCACGCCCTCGGCCGGCTGGGTGAACGGCGTGGGGGCCCTGCTCGTCGGGCTCATCGCCTCGAGCGTCGTCTGGTTCGCCTGGACCTACGTCTCGAGGCTGCGCCCGTTCTCCAAGGTCGACGACGCCCTGGGGGTCGTCTACACCCACGGCTTCGCCGGGCTGACCGGCGGGCTCCTGGTGGGCCTGCTCGCCGACCCCAAGATGGTCGAGTACGGGGTGACCGGGGCCCACTTCAAGGGGCCGGGCTCGTTCAGCGTCGGCGGGTGGTTCTTCACCCACTCCTTCCACCAGCTCTGGGAGCAGTTCCTGGCGGCCGCCTGGATCATCTGCTACACGGGTATCGGGACAGCCGTCATCTTCTACGTGGTGAAGAAGCTCGTCGGCCTGCGCGAGGACGACCTCACGCTGCGCGAGGGCGACATCGCCATCCACGAGGAGGAGGCCTTCCCCGAGCCGACCTTCGGCGAGCCCGTGGCCTCGCCGAGCCACCTGCACCCCGACAACGTCTGATTGGAGAGAGAACCGTGAAACTCGTCACCGCCGTCATCAAGCCGTTCAAGCTCGACGAGGTCAAAGAGGCGGTCAAGGCCGCCGGCATCTCGGGCATGACCGTCACCCAGTCGCGGGGCTTCGGCCGGACCGGCAGCCACATCGAGATCTACCGGGGCAAGGAGTACGAGTTCGACTTCGTCGACAAGGTGCGTTGCGAGATCGTCTGCGACGACGACCAGGTCGACGGGCTCATCGACTCGATCGTCCAGGCGGCGCGCACCGACACCGTCGGGGACGGGATGGCCTGGGTCAGCGACATCGAGCACGTGGTGCGCATCCGCACCAACGACCGGGGCGGCAACGCCCTCTAGGTCCCCGGCCGGGTCCGCCGCAACCCCCACCGGCGGCGGACCCGGCCGGCTGGGGGACGCAGGGGCGGCCCCTCAGCCGGCCTGGCGCGCGACGGCGGCGGCGGCCGCGGCGGCGGCCTCGGGGTCGCCGAGGTACCCCGCCTCGATCACCTCGAGGTCGCTGTCGAGCTGGAGCCGATAGGGGATGCCGGTGGGGATCTCGAGGTCGGCGATCTCGGCCTCGGGGATGCCCTCGAGCACCATCCGCAGAGCCCGAAGGGAGTTGCCGTGGGCGACGACGAGGACGGCCCCACCCCTGACCCCCTCAGCCCGGAGGTCGTCGGCGATCACGTCGCGCAGGTAGGGCGTGGCGCGCGCGACCACGTCCTTCAGGCACTCGGCGAGCGGGATCATCTCGGCGGGCACGTCGCGGTAGCGGGGGTCGTGGGCGACCGAGCGGGGGTCGTCGAGGGCGAGCGAGGGCGGCGAGACGTCGTAGGAGCGCCGCCAGACCCGCACCTGCTCGAGGCCGTAGCGCTCGGCCGTGGTCCTCTTGTCCTCGCCGGTCAGCGCCCCGTAGTGGCGCTCGTTGAGCCGCCAGCTGCGCCGCACCGCGACCCAGGAGCGGCCGGCCTCGTGCAGGGCGATCTCCGCGGTACGGATGGCCCGAGTGAGAACCGAGGTGTGCACCACGCGCAGGTCGATCCCGGCGGCGGCGAGGAGGTCACCCGCGTCGCGGGCCTCGGCCTCGCCGGCGGGGGAGAGGTCGACGTCCTGCCACCCGGTGAACAGGTTGAGGTCGTTCCAGGTGGAGCGCCCGTGGCGCAAGAGGACGAGGTCGGGCACGGCGACATCGTATTCCCGGACCCCTACGCGCTTTCCGGCGGGGGTGGCGGAATCGGCCGGCGAGCGCCGCCGACACCGGGATGGGGACTCACCAGGTAGTTCGCAATAGTGACATTAGTCCTGACAGATTTCTTGACACAATGAGGCTCAAGTCTGTAAACTGTACGAGTCGAACCCGCCGGAGCGGGAGAGCGAAGGAGTCCTCATGGCCAAGGCAGTCGGTATCGACCTGGGCACCACGAACTCGGTGGTCTCGGTCCTCGAGGCGGGCGAGCCCGTCGTCATCCCCAACGCGGAGGGCAGTCGCACGACCCCCTCGGTCGTGGGCTTCTCCAAGACCGGGGAGGTCCTCGTGGGCGAGGTCGCCAAGCGCCAGGCGATCACCAACCCCGACCGGACCATCCGCTCGGTCAAGCGCCACATGGGTGAGAAGTGGACCGTGGACATCGACGGCACCGCCTACACCCCCCAGGAGATCAGCGCGCGCATCCTCATGAAGCTCAAGCGCGACGCCGAGGCCTACCTGGGCGACACGGTCACCCAGGCCGTCATCACCGTGCCGGCCTACTTCAACGACGCCCAGCGCACCGCCACCAAAGAGGCCGGCCAGATCGCCGGGCTCGAGGTGCTGCGCATCGTCAACGAGCCCACGGCGGCCGCCCTCGCCTACGGCCTCGACAAGGGCCCGGCCGAGCAGACGGTGCTCGTCTTCGACCTCGGCGGCGGCACGTTCGACGTCTCGGTCCTCGAGATCGCCGAGGGCGTCTTCGAGGTGAAGTCCACCCACGGGGACACCCACCTCGGCGGCGACGACTGGGACGACGCGGTGATGCAGTGGCTCATCAAGACCTTCAAGGACACCGAGGGCGTCGACCTGAGCAACGACAAGATGGCGGTCCAGCGCCTGAAGGAGGCCGCCGAGAAGGCGAAGATCGAGCTCTCGTCCGTCCAGGAGACCCAGGTCAACCTGCCCTTCATCACCGCGACCAACGAGGGGCCCAAGCACCTCGACCTCAAGCTCTCCCGGGCCACCTTCAACGAGCTCACCGCCGACCTCGTCAAGCGCCTCCGGGGCCCCTTCGACCAGGCCATCAAGGACGCGGGGCTCACCCTCGGCGCGATCGACCACGTCATCTTGGTGGGCGGCTCGACCCGCATTCCGGCCGTCCAGGAGCTCGTCACCAAGCTCACCGGCAAGGAGCCCAACAAGAGCGTCAACCCCGACGAGGTGGTCGCGGTGGGCGCGGCCGTCCAGGCCGGCGTCTTGAAGGGTGACGTGAAGGACATCCTGCTGCTCGACGTGACGCCCCTCAGCCTCGGTATCGAGACCAAGGGCGGCGTGATGACCCGGATCATCGAGCGCAACACGACGATCCCCACGAAGAAGTCCCAGACCTTCACCACGGCCGACGACAACCAGCCGAGCGTCGAGGTCCACGTCCTCCAGGGCGAGCGCGAGATGGCCAGCTACAACCAGACGCTGGGCAAGTTCCAGCTGGTCGGCATCCCGCCGGCGCCCCGCGGCATCCCCCAGATCGAGGTCACCTTCGACATCGACGCGAACGGCATCGTCCACGTCTCGGCGAAGGACCTCGCGACCGGCAACGCCCAGTCGATGACGATCACCGGCGGCTCCTCGCTCTCCAAGGAGGAGATCGACCGCATGGTCCGCGACGCCGAGGCCCACGCCGAGGACGACCGCAAGCGCCGGGCCGAGGCCGAGGTGCGCAACAACGCCGACGGCCTGGTGTACTCGACCGAGAAGCTCTTGAAAGAGCAGGCCGAGTCGTTCCAGGGCAGCGAGCGCGAGGACGTCGAGAAGGCGCTCGCGAGTCTGAAGGAGGCCCTGGCGGGGACCGACGTCGAGGCGATCTCCTCGGCCACCGAGAAGCTGCTCAGCGCGAGCCAGGGCTTCAGCCAGCGCCTCTACGAGGAGGCGGCCAAGGCCAACGCCGGTGAGCCCGCGGCCCCGGCCGGGGACGAGGACGAGATCGTCGACGCCGAGATCGTCGACGAGAAGTGATGGCCGAGCCCACCGCCCCCGACGCGGCCGTCGACGCGAAGGCCGTGACCGACGAGACCATCCCGGTCGCGGCCGAGGACGTCGAGGACCCGCGTCGCGAGGCCGAGCGCCAGCGCGACGAGTACCTCGACGCCCTCCAGCGTCTCCAGGCCGACTTCGAGAACTACCGCAAGCGCGTCGCGCGCACCGCCGAGGAGGCGGCCGCGCGCGCCGCCGGCGAGCTCGCCGGCAAGCTCCTGCCCGTCCTCGACGCGCTCGACCTCGCCCAGGCCCACTTCGCCGACTCGACGGGCGACGAGGCGGCGGCCCTGACCCAGAGCCGGGCGCTGCTGCTCGACACCCTGGAGAAGGCCGGGTTGGAGCGCGTCGACGCGGCCGGCGTCGAGTTCGACCCGACCATCCACGACGCCGTCGCCCACGTGCCCGTCGAGGGCGAGGGCGACGGGACCCACGAGGTCACCGAGGTGCTGCGCGCCGGCTACCGCTGGCGGGGCTCGGTGCTGCGCCCGGCGATGGTCCAGGTGAGGGGCTAGTCCCATGGCCGAGCGGGAGTGGTTCGACAAGGACTACTACAAGGTCCTCGGACTCACCCAGAGTGCGACGGACAAGGAGGTCACCCGCGCCTACCGCAAGCTCGCCAAGGAGCACCACCCCGACACGAACCCCGGCAGCGAAGAGCGGTTCAAGGAGATCTCGGCCGCCTACGACGTGCTCGGCGACGCCGCCAAGCGCAAGGAGTACGACGAAGTCCGCCGGCTCGGCCCCGGCGCGCACGCCTTCGGCGGTCCGGGCGGCTTCAACTTCTCCACCGGCGACTTCACCGACCTCGGCGACCTCTTCGGCGGACTCTTCGGTGGACGGCGTCAGCGCACCCAGCGCGGCGCGGACCTCGAGACCGCCCTGCACCTGTCGTTCCGCGACGCCGTGAAGGGCGTCACGACCAACGTGAGCGTGCCGAGCGACGCGGCCTGCGCCACCTGCAAGGGGACCGGCGGCGCGCCCGGCGCGCCGTTCGTGCCCTGCGAGCACTGCCACGGCCGTGGGGTCGTCAACGACGACCAGGGCCCCTTCGCCATGTCGAGCGTCTGTCCGGTCTGTCAGGGCCGCGGGGGGCGCTTCGCCTCGCCGTGCCCGACGTGCCACGGCTCGGGCCGCGAGCCGAGCGCGCGTCGGGTCACCGTGCGCATCCCGCCGGGGGTCACCGACGGACAGCGGATCCGCCTCAAGGGCAAGGGAGCCCCCGGGACCAACGGCGGCGCGCCCGGGGATCTCTTCGTCGACGTCCACGTCGCCCCCGACGCCCGCTTCGAGCGCCGCGGTCGCCACGTGACGACGAGCGTGCGCCTCCCCTTCACCCAGGCCCTGCTCGGCACCACCGTCGAGGTCCCGACCCTCGACGACCCCGTCTCGGTGAAGGTGCCGGCCGGCACCCAGCCCGGCACGACCATGCGCGTGAAGGGCCGGGGCGTGCCCGCGGCCGGCCACCACGGCGCGGGCGACCTGCTCGTCACCGTCGCGGTCACGCTGCCCACCAAGCTCACCCGTCGCCAGCGCCAGCTCGCCGAGCAGCTCGCCGAGGCCCTCGGAGAGGTCGAGGAGACGAGCGCGTGAGCGAGCGGCCGGTCTACGTCATCTCGGTCTTCGCCGAGCTCGCCGGCGTGCACCCCCAGACGCTGCGCAACTACGAGAGGAGCGGCCTGCTGCGCCCGCGGCGCACCTCGGGCGGGTCACGACGGTTCTCCGACGAGGACCTGGCCGCCCTGCGCCGTATCCAGCAGCTCACCGCCGAGGGCGTGAACCTCGAGGGCGTGAAGCGCGTCATGGCCCTCGAGGCGGAGCTCGAGTCGGCGAGGCGTGAGGTCGAGCGGCTGCGCGCCGAGGCCGAGCGCGAGGTCGCGGCGACGCACCGCCAGTATCGGCGCGACCTCGTGCCGGTGACCAACGCCCTCGCCGTCTTCGTCGACCGCCGCTCCACCCGCCCCACCCGCTCCACCCGCCCCACCAAGGAACGACCGTGACCCTCGACCCCCAGCGCTGGACCGTGAAGACCCGCGAGGCCTTCCAGGCCGCCACCACCCAGGCCGCCGCCGCCGGCCATCCCTCCGTGACCCCCGCGCACCTGCTGCTCGCTCTGCTCAACCAGCCCGACGGGGTGGCCCGCCCCCTCCTCGTTGCTGCCGACGTCGACCCGGTCGCGGTCGCGGCCCAGCTGAACGACCGCGTCGCGCGCGAGCCCCGCGCCGTCGGCGGGACCCAGCCCGGGCTCTCGGCCGAGAGCCGCCGGCTGCTCGAGGCGGCCGACGCCCTGCGCGCCGAGATGTCCGACGAGTACCTCTCGGTCGACCACGTGATCGTGGCCGCGGCCGACGAGCTCGGCACCCGCCGCGAGGCGCTGCTCGCGGCGTTGCGCCAGATCCGCGGCTCGGCGAGGATCACGAGCGAGAACCCCGAGGGGACCTTCCAGAGCCTCGAGAAGTACGGCCGGGACCTCACGGCCCTCGCCCGGGCCGGCAAGCTCGACCCGGTCATCGGCCGCGACGAGGAGATCCGTCGGGTGATCCAGGTGCTCAGCCGGCGCACGAAGAACAACCCCGTCCTGATCGGCGAGCCGGGCGTCGGCAAGACGGCCATCGTCGAGGGGCTGGCGCTGCGCATCGTCGAGGGCGACGTGCCCGAGAGCCTGCGCGACCGGCGCCTCGTGGCGCTCGACCTCGGCTCGATGATCGCCGGGGCCAAGTACCGCGGCGAGTTCGAGGAGCGCCTGAAGGCCGTCCTCGCCGAGATCCGCGAGGCCGAGGGCCAGGTGATCACCTTCGTCGACGAGCTGCACACCATCGTCGGCGCCGGCGCGAGCGAGGGCTCCATGGACGCCTCGAACATGATCAAGCCCCTGCTCGCGCGCGGGGAGCTGCGCCTCATCGGGGCGACGACCCTCGACGAGTACCGCCAGTACGTGGAGAAGGACGCGGCCCTCGAGCGCCGCTTCCAGCCCGTGGTGGTGGGTGAGCCCACGGTCGAAGACACCATCGCCATCCTGCGCGGGCTCAAGGAGCGCTACGAGGTCCACCACGGCGTGCGCATCCAGGACGCCGCGCTCGTCGCGGCGGCGACCCTCAGCCACCGCTACGTGACCAACCGGTTCCTGCCCGACAAGGCGATCGACCTCATGGACGAGGCCGCCAGCCGCCTGCGCATCGAGATCGACTCGATGCCCACCGAGCTCGACGTCGTCGTGCGCCGCCTGCGCCAGCTCGACATCGAGCGCCTGGCCCTCGCGAAAGAGACCGACGAGGCGAGTCGTGAGCGCCTCGCGCGCCTCGAGGCCGAGTACGCCGAGCTCAAAGAGCGCAGCGACGAGATCGCCGCGCGCTGGCAGGCCGAGAAGGGGGCCATCGAGCGCATCCGCGGGGCCAAGCAGGACCTCGAGGACCGCCGGGCCGAGGCCGAGCGCCTCGAGCGCCAGGGCGACCTCGAGGGCGCGGCGAAGCTGCGCTACGGCGTGGTGCCCGAGCTCGAGCGCACCATCGAGCGCGCGACGGGCGAGCTCGCCGACCTCCAGCGCTCGGGCGCGTTCTTAAAAGAGGAGGTCGACGCCGAGGACGTCGCCGACGTCGTGAGCCGTTGGACGGGCGTGCCGGTCGCGAAGCTCCTCGAGGGCGAGGTCGAGAAGCTCGTGCGTATGGAGGAGCTCCTCCACAGCCGGGTCGTCGGCCAGGACGAGGCCGTCGCGGCCGTCGCCAACGCCATCCGGCGCAGCCGCGCCGGACTCGCCGACCCGAACCGGCCGATCGGCTCGTTCCTCTTCCTCGGCCCGACCGGCGTGGGCAAGACCGAGCTCGCCCGCGCGCTCGCCGAGTTCCTCTTCGACGACGAGCACGCCATGGTGCGCATCGACATGAGCGAGTACATGGAGCGCTTCGCCGTGAGCCGCCTGGTGGGCGCGCCCCCGGGCTACGTCGGCTACGAGGAGGGGGGCCAGCTCACCGAGGCCGTGCGCCGGCGCCCCTACGCGGTGGTGCTCCTCGACGAGATCGAAAAGGCCCACCCCGACGTCTTTAACCTGCTGCTGCAGGTCCTCGACGACGGGCGGCTCACCGACGGGCAGGGCCGGACGGTCGACTTCACGAACGCGGTGCTGATCATGACGAGCAACCTCGCGGGCGATCCCTCCTCGTTCTTCCGGCCCGAGTTCGTCAACCGCATCGACGAGATCGTCCGGTTCCGCGCCCTCGGGCACGACGACCTCGCGGTCATCGTCGGCATCCAGCTCGAGCGCCTCCGGGCCCGCCTGGCCGAGCGGCGCCTCGCCCTCGTCGTCTCCGACGAGGCCCGGGCCCTGCTCGCCGGCGAGGGCTACGACCCTGACTTCGGGGCGCGGCCCTTGAGGCGGGTGATCCAGCGTCGGATCGAGGACCCGCTCGCGCTCGCGGTCCTCGAGGGCGTCTACGCCGAGGGCGACACGGTCATCGTCGGTGCGCTCGAGGGCGTCCTCACCTTCTCCTAACGTCGAGCGCGGCCGGTAGGCTTGGCCCGTAGGGGGCCACCGACCGAGGGAGAGGCCGTGCCCGCAACCGTCGTAGTCGGCATCCAGTGGGGTGACGAGGGCAAGGGCAAGCTGACCGACCTCCTGGCCCGCGAGATGGACCTCGTGGTGCGCTACCAGGGCGGCCACAACGCCGGCCACCGGATCGTCGTCGCGGGCGAGGAGTACGCGCTGCAGCTCGTGCCCTCGGGCATCCTCTACCCCCACATCACGACGGTGATCGGCAACGGGGTCGTCGTCGACCCGGCCGTCCTCTTAGAGGAGCTCGACCGGCTCGCGAGCAAGGGGGTCGACGTCTCGCGGCTGGTCGTCAGCGGCAACGCGCACCTGATCATGCCCTACCACCAAGAGCTCGACCGGCTGACCGAGCGCTACCTGGGCAAGAACGCGCTCGGCACCACCAAGCGCGGCATCGGCCCGGCCTACTCCGACAAGGCCGCCCGGGTGGGGCTGCGGGTCCAGGACCTGCTCGACCCGAAGATCTTTCGCCAGAAGCTCGACGTGGCCCTCAGCGAGAAGAACCCGATCCTCACCAAGGTCTACAACCGCCCGGCCCTCAAGGCCGACGAGATCGCCGCGCGCTACCTCGAGGAGTTCGCCCCCCGGCTCGCCCCGATCATCGGCGACACGGTCGCCCTCGTGCACGACGCCCTCGACGCCGGCCAGCGCATCCTCCTCGAGGGCGCCCAGGCCACCTTCCTCGACCTCGACCACGGGACCTACCCCTTTGTCACCTCCTCGAACCCCGTCGCCGGGGGGGCGTGCGTCGGCTCGGGGCTCGGGCCGCGCGACCTCACCTCGATCGTGGGGATCGCCAAGGCCTACGTGACCCGGGTGGGCGCCGGGCCGTTCCCGACCGAGATCGGCGGCGAGGCCGGCGACTACCTCGTCGAGGTGGGCCACGAGTTCGGCACCAACACCGGACGGCGCCGCCGGGTCGGCTGGTTCGACGCGGTCATGGCCCGCCAGGCGGTGCGGCTCAACTCGCTCACCGAGATCGCCCTCACCAAGCTCGACGTGCTGGACAAGTTCGACGAGATCAAGGTGTGCGTCGCCTACGAGGCCGGCGGCGTGCGCTACGACCACCTGCCCTTCCACCAGTCGGTCCTGCACGAGGCCGTGCCGATCTACGAGACCCTCGAGGGGTGGCGCCGCGAGCTCTCGGGCGTGACGAGCCGCGAGGGGATGCCCGCGGCGGCGCTCGAGTACGTCGCCTTCCTCGAGGCCGAGGTCGGCGTGCCGATACGCCTCGTCGGGGTGGGGCCCGAGCGCGAGCAGTTCGTGGTGAACGAGTGACCCGCTGCGTGGTCGTCGGGCGCGGCGCGCGCGAGCACGCCCTCGCCTGGGCCCTCGCCGACTCCTGCGAGGTGGTCGTGACCCCGGGCAACGCCGGCATCGCGGCCCACGGGATCGCCGTCTCCGACCGACCGGCCGGCGAGCTCGGCGCCGACCTCGTCGTCGTCGGCCCCGAGGCGCCCCTCGTCGAGGGGCTCGCCGACGAGCTGCGCGCCCACGGCGTCCCCGTCGTCGGCCCCGGGGCCGCCGGGGCCCGGCTCGAGGGGTCCAAGGCCTACCTGAAGGAGTTCCTGGCGGCGGCCGGCGTGCCCACGGCCGGCTACGCCGTCGTCGACACCCCCGAGGCGGCCGAGGCCCGCCTGCGCGGCGCGCGCGCGCCCTACGTCGTAAAGACCGACGGCCTCGCCGCGGGCAAGGGCGTGCTCGTCACCGACTCGCTCGAGGCGGCGATCGCCGACGCCCGGGCGAAGCTCTCGGGACGGGCGTTCGGCCCGGCCGGGCGGCGCCTCGTGATCGAAGAGGGCCTCACCGGCGAGGAGTGCTCGGTCCACGCGCTCTGCGACGGCGAGCGGGTCGTCACCCTCGCCGTCGCCCAGGACTACAAGCGGCTCGGAGAGGGCGACGCCGGGCCCAACACCGGCGGCATGGGGGCCTTCGCGCCGGTCGCCCGGGTGGAGCCCGCGACCCTCGCGGCGATCGAGGAGGCGGTCCTCGCCCCGACGGTCGCCGAGCTGCGCCGGCGCGGGATCGACTACCGCGGCGTGCTCTACGCCGGGATGATGCTCACCGCGGACGGCCCCGCACTCATCGAGTACAACGTGCGCTTCGGCGACCCCGAGGCCGAGGTCCTCGCGCCCCTCTACCGCGACGGCCTCTTCGACCTGCTGGCCTCGGCCGCGGAGGGACGCCTCGGGCCGGCGCCGGCGCCCGCGGGCGCGGCCGTCACGGTCGTGCTGGCGGCCGCGGGCTACCCCGAGGGCCCGCACGCCGGTGACGCGATCTCGGGGCTCGGTGCCGACGGCCAGTTGTCCGAGCCCCTCGAGGGGGTCGTCGTCTTCCACGCGGGCACCGCGCGCGACGCGTCGGGCCGCTTCGTCAGTGCGGGCGGCCGGGTGCTCGCGGTCACCGGGACCGGCCCCGACCTCGCCACGGCGCGCGCGCGCGCCTACGAGGGCGCGGGGCGGGTCGACTTCGCCGGGTGCCAGCGCCGCCTCGACGTGGCCCGGGGGGCCGCGTGATCGGCCGCTACGCGCCGGCGGACGTCGCGGCCCTCTTCAGCGACGAGGCCCGCTTCGCGGCGATGCTCGAGGTGGAGCTGCTCGCCGCCGAGGCGATGGCCGAGCTCGGCGTCGTCCCGCGCGAGGCCGCCTCGACGCTGCGCGCGCGCGCGCCGCGCGTCGACGCGGAGTTCGTCGCGGCCGTCGCCGCGCGCGAGGAGGTGACCAACCACGACACCGCGGCCTTCGTCGACGTGGTCCAGGGGCGCATCGGCGGGCCCGAGGCCGCCTGGGTCCACTACGGGCTGACTTCGAGCGACGTCGTGGACACGGCCCTCTGCCACACGCTCACCCGGGCGATGGACCTCGTGGTCGAGGGGGTCGTCGCCCTGCGCGACGCGCTCGGCGCGCGCGCGAGAGAGACGATCGACCTTCCGGTCACCGGGCGGACCCACGGCATGCACGCCGAGCCCACGACCTACGGGGCGAAGTTCGCCCTCTTCGCCCTCATGGCCGAGCGCGATCGCGTGCGCGCCCTCGCCGCGCGCGCGGCGATCGCGGTGGGCAAGCTCTCGGGGGCCGTCGGCACCTACTCCAACGTCGACCCCGCCGTCGAGGCGTACGTGTGCGAGCGGCTCGGGCTCGTGCCCACACCGGCCACCCAGGTCGTCGCCCGCGACCGCCACGCCCAGGTCCTCTACGCCTGCGCCGCGGTCGGCACGACGGTCGAGCAGTTCGCCCTCGAGGTCCGCCACCTCGCCCGCAGCGAGGTCGGTGAGGCCGAAGAGCCCTTCCGCCTCGGCCAGAAGGGCTCCTCGGCGATGCCCCACAAGCGCAACCCCGTGGCCGCCGAGCGGCTCTGCGGCCTCGCGCGGGTCCTGCGGGGCTACCTCGTCGCCGGGCTCGAGGACGTCGCCCTCTGGCACGAGCGCGACATCAGCCACTCCAGCGTCGAGCGGATCGTCCTGCCCGACGCGCTCACCCTGTGCGTCTACGTGGTGCGCCAGGCGACGCGCCTCGCCGAGGGGCTGGTGCTGCACCCCGAGCGCGCCCTCGAGACCCTCACCGAGGGGTCTCACGGCCTCGTCTTCTCCCAGTCGGTCCTGCTCGCCCTCGTCGAGACGGGGATGGCCCGCGACGACGCCTACCGGCTCACCCAGCGCCTGGCCCGCCGGGCCCTCGAGGAGGACCGCACGCTGCGCGAGGTCCTCGAGGACGACCCCGAGGTCGACCTCGACCCGGCCCAGGTGGCGCGGGCCTTCGACCTCGAGCGGCTCCTCGCGCACCGCCGCCGGTTCCTCGACGCCCTCGACTGGGAGGCCCCGTGACCCTCACCCTCTCCCACGTCTACTCGGGCAAGGTCCGCGACGTCTACGCGCTCGACGACGAGCGCCTCTTGATGGTGGCCTCGGACCGGCTGAGCGCCTTCGACGTGGTGATGGGCGAGACCGTCCCCGGCAAGGGCCGGGTCCTCACCGGCCTTACCGACTACTGGGTCGGGCTCGCGCGCGCCGTCGGGGTCGGCGAGTCGGCGCTTCTCACCTGCGACCCGGCCGCGATCGAGGCGGCGGTGCCGGGCTTCGCCGCCGAGACCGAGCTCTACGGGCGCACCATGCTCGTGCGCGCGGCCGAGATGGTGCCCCTCGAGTGCATCGTGCGCGGCCGGCTCTTCGGCCAGGCCTTCGAGGAGTACCGGCGCGAGGGCACGATCCACCACATGCCGGCCCCGGCGGGGCTCGACCTGTGCGACCCCTTCCCCGAGCCCCTCTTCACCCCCTCGACCAAGGCCGCGAGCGGCCACGACGAGAACGTCGACCACGCGAGGGCGATCGACCTCGTGGGCGAGCGCACCTTCCTCGCGGTGCGCGACGCCGCCCTCGCCCTCTTCGCCCTGGGCGCGGCCCGCCTGGCCGAGGTCGGCGTCGTGCTCTGCGACACCAAGTTCGAGTTCGGCTACGTCGAGGGGCGCCTCGTCGTGTGCGACGAGGTGATGACCCCGGACTCCTCGCGCCTCTGGCCGGCCGAGGCGGTCGTGCCCGGTCGGGTGCCGCCCTCGCTCGACAAGCAGCCCTTCCGCGACTGGCTCGACGCGATCGGCTGGGACCACACCCCACCGCCGCCGCCGGTGCCCCTCGAGGTCGTCGACGCGACGGCCGAGCGCTACGCCGAGGCCTACGAGCGCGTGACCGGGCGTCCGTTGAGCGACTGGTACGGTGGCTGAGTGGAGTACGCGGTGCGGGTCGAGGTGACCCTGCGGCACGGCATCGCGGACCCCGAAGGCGCCACCATCGAGCGGGCCCTGCCCGCCCTCGGCTTCGCCGGGGTGCACTCGGTGCGCACCGGCAAGACCTTCGCCCTGGTCGTCGAGGCCGACTCCGAGGCCGGCGCCCGCGAGGTCGCCGGATCGCTCGCGACTCGGCTCCTCTCCAACCCGGTCATCGAGGACGCCGCGGTCAGCGTGGTGGGGGTCGCGTGAGCCGCGTCGGCGTCGTCGTCTTCCCGGGGTCGAACTGCGAGCACGACGTGGTTCAGGCCCTCGGCGCCCTCGGGGGCCGGGCCGAGCTCGTCTGGCACTCCGAGACCGACCTCTCGGGCTTCGACGCGGTCGTCCTGCCGGGGGGCTTCGCCCACGGGGACTACCTGCGCCCCGGGGCCCTCGCGCGCTTCAGCCCGGTGATGAACGCCGTCGCCGCCTTCGCCGAGGCCGGCGGGCCGGTGCTCGGGATCTGCAACGGCTTCCAGGTCCTCACCGAAGCCGGCCTCCTGCCCGGGGCGCTGCAGAAGAACCGGGGCCTGACCTTCCTCTGTGAGCCGACGACCCTGGTGGTCACCTCGACGCGCTCGGTGCTGACCCGCACCGCCACCCTCGGCGCCGAGCTCGTCGTGCCGATCAACCACTTCTCGGGCAGCTACGTCTGCGACGACGCGACCTACCTCGCCCTCGTCGAGCGCGACCAGGTCGTCCTGCGCTACCGGGACAACCCCAACGGGAGCCGCGGGGACATCGCGGGCATCGCCAACGAGGCCGGCAACGTCGTGGGGCTCATGCCCCACCCCGAGCGGGCCTTCAACGCGCTGCTCGGCAGCGCCGACGGCCGGGTCCTGCTCGAGGGGTTCCTCGCCTCGGCCGACGACGTCGCCGCGACGCGCGTCGACCTCGTCGCCGCGCCGTGAGCGACGAGGCGCTGCACCGCGCGCTCGGTCTCACCGACGACGAGTACGCCCTCGTCGAGGGCGTCCTCGGCCGGGGGCCCAACCACCTCGAGCTCGCGATGTTCGCCGTCATGTGGAGCGAGCACTGCTCCTACAAGAGCTCGCGGCTCCACCTGCGGCGCCTGCCGACGAGCGCCCCGCAGGTCCTCGTCGGCCCGGGCGAGAACGCCGGGGTGATCGACGCGGGCGACGGGGTGGCGATCGCGCTGCGCATCGAGAGCCACAACCACCCCTCGGCGATCGAGCCCTACCAGGGCGCGGCGACCGGCGTCGGGGGGATCCTGCGCGACGTCTTCACCATGGGCGCGCGCCCCCTCGCGGTGATGGACCCGCTCTTTTTCGGCCCGCCCGACGACGCACGGGCCCGCTGGCTCGTCGAGGGCGTGGTCGCCGGCATCTCGGGCTACGGCAACTCGGTCGGCGTGCCGACCATCGGCGGCGAGCTGACCTTCGACGAGGGCTACGCCCA
>JAKCEK010000168.1 GCA_021838005.1 Actinomycetes bacterium | reverse complement strand
GGGCCGGGCGCTGGTGGGCGGCCGGGGCGAGGTGGCGACCACCCTCGATCTCGCGCCTTGTTCGCCGGAGCCGATCCGCGCGTCGCGTGGTGCGCACCGGGCCCGTGCGGCGGCTCGGCGCCACCGACGACGAACCCGGGCCGGCGGGCTCCTTCCTATACTGCGCCCATGTCCGAGCGGCCCACCACCACCGGGACGCTCGACTTCAACGGGTGGAGCACGTGGTACCAGGTGACCGGCGACCTCACCGGGGGCCGGACCCCGCTCGTCACACTGCACGGCGGGCCCGGCGCGAGCCACGACTACCTCCTCAGCCTCACCGACCTCGCCGCGGGGGGCCGGGCCGTCATCCACTACGACCAGCTCGGCTGCGGCCTCTCGACCCACCTGCCCGACCGGGGGGCCGACTTCTGGAGCGTCGAGCTCTTCCTCGACGAGCTCGACAACCTCCTCGAGGGGCTCGGGGTCGTCGGGGACTACCACCTCCTCGGCCAGTCCTGGGGCGGGATGCTCGCGGCCGAGCACGCCGTGCGCCGTCCCGCCGGGCTGCGCTCGCTCGTGATCTCGAACTCGCCGGCGTCGATGGCTCTGTGGAGCGAGGCCGCCGACGCACTGCGCGCCGAGTTGGACGAGGACGTGCGCGCGGCGCTCGAGCGCCACGAAGCCGCCGGCACCTACGACGACCCCGAGTACCTGGCCGCGGCCGAGGCCTACTACGACCGCCACGTGTGCCGGGTCCGTCCCTACCCACCCGAGGTCCAGCACTCCTTCGACCAGATCGGCGAGGACCCCACCGTGTACCACACGATGAACGGCCCCAGTGAGTTCCACTGCATCGGCACCCTGCGCGACTGGTCGATCGTGGACCGCCTGGGCCGGATTGACGTGGCGACGCTGCTCGTCTCGGGCCGCCACGACGAGGCCACCCCCCTCGTCGTCCAGCCGTTCTTCGACGCGATCCCCGACGTGCGCTGGGAGGTGTTCGAAGGGTCGAGCCACATGCCCTTCGTGGAGGAGCGGTCGCGCTACATGGAGGTGGTCGGCGCGTTCCTCGCCGAGCGCGACCGCTAGCTCAGCGCCCGACGAGCCCCTCGACCTCGCCCCTCGTGGGACCGGTCGCCGGGCCACGCCGCGTCACGGCCACCGCCGCCGCGACGTTCGCCCACCGCGCGGCCCCGGCGGCCGGGGTCCCGGCGAGCAACTCGGCGAGGAACACCCCGTTGTGGACGTCGCCCGCGCCGTTGGTGTCGACGGCCTCGACCGAGAGGCCCTCGACCGCGACGGCGCCGCCGGGTCGCAGGGCGACGACGCAGCCCCGGGGGCCGTCGCGCACCACGATCGCGAGTCCCGGACGCGCCAGGGACGAGGCGGCGACCGCGGGATCGGCCTCACCCGAGAGGGCGCGCGCCTCGCTCGCGTTGCACAAGAGCCAGTCGGCGCGCGCCAGCGCGGCCTCGAGGTGGGCGGCGGGCACGTCGGCGATGCGCGTCGCCGGGTCGAACGCCACCCGGACCCCCTCGTCCAGGTCCGCGAGCCAGTCGAGGTAGACCTGGGCCCCGCCCGGGTACATCACGTTGTAGCCCGAGACCAGCACCACGTCGCCCGGCCCTGCGGCCAGGGCGTCGAGGTCGCGCCGGCGCACGTGGCTCTCGGCACCGGCCGCGGTGACGAAGGTCCGCTCGGCGTCGGGCTCGACGAGCACGACGCAGATCCCGGTGTCGAGGTCGCGCGCGCGTTCGAGCGGCGCCGCGATCCCCTCCCGGGCGAGGTCGGCGGCCGCCAGGTCGGCGAAGGGGCCGGTGCCGAGGAGCCCCGCGTACACCACGCGCTGGTCGAATCGGGCGGCGGCTGACATCGCGTTGAAGCCCCCACCGGTCGTGACCAGCTGAGCGGAGGCGCGCACGTCCCCCGAGTGCTCGGGGATCCGCGGCACCGAGAGGACGACGTCAACCAGCACCGTGTCGCAGCACAGCAGCCGCGGCCCGTTCGTCGGCATCGGGCCCACCCTAGCGACGCCGACCTCGCGGTTTCGGTCGGCGCTAGGCGTGACGCGCCACGCGGGGCCAGAGGGCGCGCGTGCCGACCATGAAGACACCGTTGAAGGCCAGCGAGACGACGACAAAGGCCGCGGCCGTCCCCTGGCCGACGAGCACGCGCAGGACCATCCCGACCGCGACCATGGTGACGAGCACGACCACGCCGTCACCGAGGCGCGCTCCGGTGCGTCCGCGCACGGCGACCACGAGCCACCCGGCGCCGAGCCCGAGGACGAACGGCCACGCCGTGGACACGATGCCCGCGACCGTCTCGCCGTGGTGGTGCGAGGCCCGTCCGATCACCACGAAGGCCAGGACCACCGCGAGATCGAAGAGCCACCACCACCGCCGCATCCCTCGAGGCTACCCAGGCGACCGGTGCCGGCCCGGACCGGGCCCTAGACTCGCCGGAGTGCACTCGGTCATCCGCCTCGTCGGTGAGTACTTCTTCGTCATCAGCGTGGTCCTGGTGGCGCTGTACTGGCTGCGCTGCTCGCGCTCGACGAAGGTCACCCTCGGAGCGACCCTGGTCGTGGGCGGAGTCGTCGGCCTGATCCTCATGTTCATCGGCGGCAAGGTCTTCTACGACACGCGACCCTTCGTGCGCGACCACATCACGCCGATCATCCCCCACGCGGCCGACAACGGCTTCCCCTCGGACCACGCGCTGCTCACCTTCTTCCTGGCCTTCGCGCTGTGGGCGTGGTCGAAGCGGCTCGCGATCGTGCTCTTCATAAACGCGCTCCTCGTCAGCTCGGCGCGCGTCGCGGCGCACATCCACTCCCCGCTCGACATCGCGGGGGGCCTCGTGTTCGGACTCGTCGGCGCCGTCGTCGGCTACTACGTGGTGCGCGCCGTGATGACCCGGCGCAACGCCCGCGCCTACGGCTGATCCCATCTCGCTGTCACTAGGGTGACGTCGGGAGGGGACGTGGCCGAGACGAACGCAGCGGCCGGGCCCGTCGCCCTCGTCGGCTCGGGAGAGTACCTGCCCCCGATGGCCGCCCTCGAGGGCGGCTTGCTCGAGGGTCGGCCCCCGCGCTACGTGCAGCTGGCCACCGCCGCGGTGCCCGACGGCCCCGAGGTCGTCGCGCGATGGCACGACCTCGGACGGGCCCAGGCCGAGCGCCTCGGCGTCGAGGCCGTCGTGGTGCCGGTGGCGAGCCGCGCCGACGCGCAAGAACCGGCCATGGCGGCGCTGATCGAGGGCGCCGGGCTGGTCTACCTCTCGGGCGGCGACCCCCACTTCCTCGCCGACACCCTGCGCGACACCCTGGTCTGGCGCGCCATCGAGGCGGCGTGGCGGGGCGGGGCGGCACTCGCGGGCTGCAGCGCCGGAGCCATGGCGCTCGGGGCCTGGATCCCCTCGATCCGCCACCCCCAACGGGCGGCGACGGCCGGCCTGGGCCTCCTCGGGCGGCTCGGGGTGATCCCCCACTTCGACGCCTTCGGCCGATGGGTCCCCGACTTCCTCACCCGGATGATCCTGCCCGACGAAAGCCTCGTCACCGTGCTCGGCATCGACGAGGAGACGGCCCTCGTCGGCGGGCCGACCGCGTGGCGGGTCGAGGGCCGCGCGAGCGTCTGGCGCCTCGGCGCCGCGGGCCGCGAGCAGTGGCCCACCGGGACGGCGCTCGAGCTGGCGCTGGCCTAGCGGGCCGCCTCGACCTTGTCCAGGTGGTAGCGAATCTGGATGGCC
>JAKCEK010000167.1 GCA_021838005.1 Actinomycetes bacterium | reverse complement strand
ACGCCCGACGAGCGCGTCGCGCGGCGCTCTCGCTGGAGCGACGCTCCCGCACCCCTCGCTCGTCTCGGCCGACGGCCGGCGAGGTACCATCGTCGCGAGCGTCCGCGGTCGTTCGCTGAGATCTCATGGGCCACCCCCTCTTCTCCCTCGACGGCACGATCGCCCTCGTCACCGGCGCCGGCGCCCCGGGGGGCATCGGCTTCGCCACCGCCCGCCTGCTCGCCGAGTTGGGGTGCGCGCTCGCGGTGTGCGCGACGGGCGCGCGCGTCGAGGCGAGGGCCGAGGAGCTGCGTCGACTCGGCGGTCCGGTGAGCGCTCACCGTGGCGACCTGACCGACGCCGAGCAGGTGCGTCGTGTCGTCGGGGAGGCCCTCGACGCGCACGGCCGGCTCGACCTCCTCGTGAACAACGCCGGCATGGCCCAGGAGGGACAGCCCGAGCGGTTCACGCCGGTCGCCGAGCTCGACGTGCTCGAGTGGCGCGAGGGCGTCCGTCGAAGCCTCGACACGTGCTTCCTCGTGACCCGCTACGTGCTGCCCGGCATGCTGGCGCGCGGTTCGGGCTCGGTCGTCAACGTGGCCTCGGTTACCGGGGCCCTCGTCGCCACGCCCGGCGAATCCGCCTACGCGGCGGCCAAGGCAGCCGTGGTGGGCCTGACCCGGACCCTCGCCCTCGAGGTGGCCGACCGCGGCGTCACCGTCAACGCGGTCGCGCCGGGATGGGTCGCCACCGACACCCAGCCGCCCGAGGAGCGGGTCGCCTCGGCCGCGTCGCCGATGGGGCGCGCCGCGCGGCCCGACGAGGTGGCGGCCGTCGTGGCGTTCCTGGCGATGCCGGGGGCGCGCTACGTTCACGGCGCCACGATCGTCGTCGACGGGGCCAACCACCTCGTCGAGCGGCTGGCCTGACGCCGGTCCGGGGCGGGGGCGCCGGCGATCTCGCCCGGGGCGACCCGGGAGCCTCGGCCCCGCCTCCCTAGGGCTGGGGTACGCCGTGCTGGAGGGCGGTGACGAGGAAGTGCGCGTCGTTGCACAGTGCGAGGTTCACCGCGTACTGCACCGTGAGGTCGGCCGGTCCGCTCGTGGCGATGGTCGCGTGCAGGTTCACCGCGCGCGCGCAGCCGGCGGCCGGGTCGACCCCCTCGAGCGGGACATCGCGGAACCACAGGACGAAGCCGACCTCGCCGTTGGGCGGCAGCACCACGGTCCGGTTCGAGGCGGGGAAGACGTTGCGCTGGGTGCTGTGGATCGGCCCGCGCGGCCCGAACATGACGACGTCGGGGTAGCCGCGCAGCACGCACGCGTCGGGTGAGGTGTTCACGTAGACGACCGTCACGTACTTGGTCGTGCGCTTGACCTGGGCGTAGTCGAAGCTCGACAGGTGGCTCGACGAGCAGGCCGGGGGGAGGGTCTGGGCGGAGGCCGGGGCCGACCCGATCAGGGGGACGGCGAGGGCGGCCAGCACCAGTGACACGCTCGCGACCCGGGGGGCACCGCGGCGCCTACCCTCCCGAGTCGCCGGAGACATCCGGGCAAGCGTAGCAACGCCTACCCGTCGTGCGGTGAGGGCACGACGACGACGGGCACCCGCGCGTGGCCGACGAGCTCGAGGCTCGTGCTGCCCAACAACAGGCCCTCGTGGCGTCCGCGGCCGCGCCGGCCCACGACGAGGAGTTCGGCGTTGACCGGCGGACCGGCGCTGCGCAGCAGGACCGAGCAGGGGTCGCCGTCCTGCACCCGCCAGCGCACGCTCGCCGGGTCGACGCCAAGTTCGGTCACGGTCTCCGACACGACCGCGGGAACCGTGGGTTCGGGGGTGCGTTCTTCGAGCAGGCCCCGGGCGTGGAGCACCCACGTGGTGGCGCCGGCGTCGCGCGCGAGGGTGAGGGCGACGCGCAGGGCGCGGGTGGCGTCGGGCGAGCCGTCGAAGCCGACGGCGAGGGATCGGGTCACGTCGCCTCCTCCTCGGTCGAGGCGAGCACCTCGACCGTCTGGCGGTGCTGCTCGAGCGCCACCGTCACCGCCTCGGCGCCGGGCCCGCCGCTCGTGGGGGCCTCGGCGGCCGTGGCGTCACCGAGCAGGGTCCCCAGGCTGGCCGCGACCGACGCGCGCAGCGCGGCGAGGTCGTAGCCGCCTTCGAGGAAGAGGGCGACGCGTCCCGGTCCCGGCGCGAAGCCGCCGGCCAGGCCGGCGAGCGCCGCGAAGTCTCCACTCGAGAGGGCGAGGTCGGCCAGCGGGTCGGCGCGGTGGGCGTCGAAGCCGGCCGAGACGAGAACCCACGTGGGCTCGAACGCCTCGACGGTGGGGGCGGCCGCGTCGAGCGCCCGGCGCACGACGTCGCCGGTCGCCCCGGGCGGCAGGGGGAAGTTGAGGGTGCGGCCGAGGGCGCCCGGCCCGCCGACCTCGGCCGGCGTGCCCGAGCCGGGGTACAGCGGCCACTGGTGGGTCGAGACGTAGAGCACGCGGGGCTCGTCCCAGAAGATCGACTGGGTGCCGTTGCCGTGGTGGACGTCCCAGTCGACGATCACGACGCGCTCGCCGGCGTCGACCAGGTGCGCGGCGGCGATCGCGACGTTGTTGAGCAGGCAGAAGCCCATGGCCCGGTCGGCCAACGCGTGGTGGCCCGGGGGACGGGTCACGACGAAGCCGACGCCGTCGTCGCGCTCGGCGAGCGCGTCGACCACGGCGAGCCCCGCGCCCGCCGCGTTCACCGCGATCGTCCAGGAGTCGGCGGTCGCGTAGGTGTCGGGATCGAGGTCGCCGCCCCCGCCGTAGCAGAAGGCCCCGAGCTCGTCGAGGTAGCCGGCGGCGTGCACGCGCGCGAGCTCCTCGCGCCGAGCGGCGCGCGGCCCCACCACGACGAGGTCGTCGCCCAGGTGCAGGTCGGCGACGCCCCGCAGGGCCGCCGTGGCCCGCGCCGGCCGCTCGGGGTGGCCGGCCTCTTCGTGGGCCTGCGCGCCGTAGTCGGCGTTGAGCACGAGTGGGGTCACGGTGCCCCGGGTTCCCCGGAGCGGCCACGGCGCTCGGCGCGCCGGGCCCGCGCCGTGGCCGTCGGCTCGATGGAGAAGAGCACCTCCACCTCCTCGGCGTCGTAGACGACCTCGACCGGGAACCCCGAGTCGTAGAAGACGGCCAGCATGTCACGGTTCGTCGCCAGCGTCGACGCCGAGAAGGCCTCGACGCCCCGCGCCCACGCCGCGTCGGCCAGTCGCTCGAGCAGCGCGAGGCCGAGGCCCTGGTGCTGGTGGGTGTCGAGCACGACGAAGGCGACCTCGGCCGTGGTCGAGTGGGGGTAGCGGTCGAAACGACCGACGGCGACGAGTTCCTCGCCGTCGAACACGACGAGCGCCAGGCGCTCGACGTAGTCCACGGTCGTGAGGTGGGCGACCTCGCTGGCGCTGAGCTCGGTGTGCAGCGAGAAGTAGCGCCGGTATATCGAGTCGCTGGAGAGGCGGTGGTGGAAGGCCACGAGCCGCTCCGCGTCGCTCGGCAGGATCGGGCGCACCGCCAGAGTGCGCCCGTCTCGGGTGGCGATCACGCCCTCGAGCTCGTGAGGGTAGAGCGCCGGGCTCGTCCCGTCGGATCGGTGGGCGTGCGTGCTCAGTGGTTCCTCCCTGGACCCTCTCTACCATCACAGCCTTGCGGGCGGCCCGCGGGCTAGGGGCCAAGGCCCCCTCGTGGCCCAGCGCCACGTAGCGTGGGCCCGTGGAAGAGGTGGACCTCACCGAGGCGGCCCGCGGGCTC
>JAKCEK010000166.1 GCA_021838005.1 Actinomycetes bacterium | reverse complement strand
GGTCGTTCATGAGCTTGCGGGTCGTGTTGTCGATCGCCGAGATGTGGTCGGCGTCGAAGGCGTGGCGTGCGCCGAGGGTGTAGGCGAGGATGCTGACGCCGATGCCGAGGCCCTTGTAGTGGCCGGGCACCACGAAGGCGAAGAAGATCCCGAAGCCGATGACGTGCAGGGCCGCGATCGAGCCGAACATCCACTGGACCCGCCGCCACTCGGCGGCGCTGAAGGCGGCCCGCATCGCTCGGAGGCGACCGGCCGCGGGGGGCGTGGCGTCCATTCCTCTCCTTGGCGCGGGCCCCGGGGTGGGCCCGCCGCGGCCCAGCGTAGGGGTAGTAGGAACCATTCGCAACAACGTCGGGTGAGCAGTAGGCAACTACTCTGTGAGCGTGGAGAGTCGGCAGTCGAGCGCCCCGGCGGGGGTCGACGAGGTCCTGGCCCGCGTGCGCGAGGCCGGGGGCCGGGCGACGACCTCGCGGCGGATCCTGCTCGAGCGCCTCTTCGCCGAGGGGTCCCACAAGACGGCCGAGGAGTTGGCCCACGAGGTCCAGCGGGTCGCCCCCGACGTGCACCTCTCGACGATCTACCGCAACCTCGAGGAGCTCGAGCGCCTCGGGGTCGTGACCCACGCCCACCTCGGCCACGGTCCCGCCACCTACCACCTCGCGACCGAGACGCACGGTCACCTCTCGTGCGAGTCGTGCGGGGCGACCCTCGAAGCCCCGCTCGGTCTGTTCGACGGGCTCGCCGACGCCGTACGCGCAGCCCTGGGCTTCGAGATCGACCCTCGCCACTTCGCGGTGCTGGGTCACTGCGCGGCGTGTCGCGCCCGCGAGGCCGCCGTCGCGGACGCCTAGGGCTTCCTGTCCACGGGTTGAGGTTGCACCCTCGACGCGATAGAGGGTCCGGTGGTGGACTCTGTGGTTCCTACCAAGAATCCAAGGAGACCACCACCGTGACCCCCGACGACGTTATCTACCAGCGCCGCCTCGCCCTGCTCGCCGAGGCGCAGCGGTGCGCCAACGTGACCGAGGCCTGTCGGCGCTTCGGGATCAGCCGCACCCGCTACTACGAGTGGCGGCGGCGCGCCGAGCACTACGGCCTCGAGGCGCTGCGCCCCAAGGGGCGCCGCCGTCCCCAGATGCCCGGGGCGACCCCGACCCACGTCCTCGAAGAGCTCCTCACCCTGGCCGTGACCCGGCCCACCCTGGGGTGTCGCCAGCTGAGCGACGCGCTCTTCGAGCGGGGGCTGGTCCTCGCCAAGTCGACCGTCCAGAAGCTCCTCGTCGCCCACGGCCTGGGCACGAGGCGCCAGCGCCTCGCCCGGGCGGGCGCGATCGCCCAGCTCACCACCGGCCTCGTGACTGAGGCGAGCCGCGAGGAGGGCCCGTTCGGCTTCTGCCACTACAGCCCCGGCCCGGGCCACCTGGTCAGCGTCGACGGCTTCTACATCGGCCACCTCAAGGGCGTCGGCAAGGTCTACCAGCTGAGCGCCGTCGACGTCGCCAGCCGCTTCGCGTTTGTCTGGATCATCGCCGGGACTCCCAACGCGGCTCGGGCCGTCTCGTTCCTCACCCGAGTCCAGCGCCACTGGCGCCGCCACGGGGCGCGCGTGAGGGCCGTGCTCAGCGACAACGGGCCCGAGTGGGTCTCGAACGACTTCCGCGGGGTGCTCGCCGCCCAGGGAATCGACCACGTGCGCATCCCCTCGCGCTCGCCCAACCACAACGCCGTCGTCGAGCGCTTCCACCAGACGATCCTCAACGAGTGCTGGCGCCCGGCCTTCCACCGGCGCAGCTTCCACTCGGTCCGAGAGCTCCAGGCCGAGGCCGACGCCTGGCTCCTCACCTACAACTTCCGACGCAAGAACCACGGCGACTACATGCGCGGGCGGACTCCCGGTGACATCATGGGCCGACGCCGGACGAGGCAGGCCGCGTGAACCCCTTCCACAGAGCACCACTGTCACCTCGACCTATGGACAGGAAGGGCTAGGGCGCGAGGGGCGCGAGGGCCCCGGCGTGGCGGATCTCGACCCCGAGGCCCTCGTCGAAGGGGGCGAGGCCGAGGACGCGGGCGAAGAAGGACGCCTCGACGGCCGCCTCACGTCGCCAGGTGGCCGGGTCGGTGAAGCCGTGGCCCTCTCCCTCGACGACGACCAGGGCGTGGGGCACCCCGCGCGCCTCGAGCGCGGCCGCGAGCGCGAGGGACTGCTCGAGCGGCACCACCCGGTCCTCGGTGCCGTGGAAGAGGAGGAGGGGGATCGAGAGCTCGTGGGCGAAGCCGAGGGGAGAGCGCTCGGCGTAGAGGTCGGCGGCCTCGGGCCACGGGCCCACGAGGCCGTCGAGGTAGTGGGCCTCGAAGCGGTCCGGGGCCACCGTCAGGCGACGCAGGTCGGTCACGGGGTAGCGCAGCGACGCCGCCGCGAGGACGCCGCGGCGGGCGAGGCCGAGGGTGGTGACCCCGCTCGCGCTCGCCCCGATCGAGACCACGCGCGCCGGGTCGAGCCGGCCCGTCGCGGCGCACGCGCGCACGCACGCCGCGGCGTCCTCGACGTCGACGACGCCCCATCGCCCGCGTAGCCGCTCGCGGTACGCGCGCCCGTAGCCCGTGCTGCCGCCGTAGTTGACCTCGAGGTAGGCGTAGCCCCGAGTCGTCCAGAACTGGACCCCGAGGTCGAACTGGGCGAGGGCGCGCCGGGTCGGGCCGCTGTGGGTGTGCAGCACGGCCGGGGGCGCCTCGCCGGGCGGTCCGGCGACGGTGGCGCTGGTGGGGGGGTAGTAGAGCGCGTGCAGCGGGCCCGACGGCGAGTCGAACGCGAGTACCTCGGGCCGGGCGACGTCCTCGGGGTCGAGCCCGCTCGACGTCGACGCCACCACCGGGCCCGCTCGACGACGCTCGGGGTCGAGGCGCTGGACCCGGTCCGAGAAGAGCGCGCCGCCCGCCAGCAGGCCCGCGGCGCGCCCGGAGGCGCCGACGCCGCCGACCGCGGTCCAGGGGCCCTCGAGGGACGTGAGTTCCCCGCTCGGGCTGAGGAGTCCGACGTGGTCGAGGCCGTCACGGGTCCACGAGAGGAGGACGCCGCCGTCGGCCCCGGGGGCGTAGCTCGCCTCGCCGGCCAGCCAGGGGGGCGGGGCGAACTCCGCCGCGCGCGGCGTGACGTTCACCCAGGCGTCGCCGTCGCGGCGATGGAGGTTCCACCAGCCCGTCCGGTCGGTGACGGCGTAGAGCGTGCCGTCGGGCGCGTAGCGGGGCTGGGTCACGGACTCCCCGGGCCCGCCCAGGACAACCCGGCTCGACCCGTCGGTGAGGTCGGCCTCGACGAGCACCGTCGAGTCCCAGGGCATGTCGGGGTCGTCCCAGGCGACGGCCGCGACGCGCCGGCCGTCGGGGTGGAGCACGGGCGCGCCGAAGAAGTCGTGGCCGGCGAGGACGGTCGAGACGACGCGCGAGATCGGGTCGATCAGCACGATCTCGTCGAGCGTGCCGGTCGGAGTGTCGCGCTCGCGCAGCGCGACGACGCGCCCGCGGGCGTCGAGCGCGGGCGCGCCGTGACGTAGTGCGCCGGGCGTGGGCGCCGGTGCGCTCAGCGCCTCGGGGGCGCGCCCGGGCACGAGGAGGTAGAGGCGCTGGTCGTCGTCACCGACCACGACGACGCGCCCGTCGCGCACGGCGAGCGGTCGGGCTCCGTAGGAGTGGACGCGCGAGCGCACCGCGAGCTCGGCGACCCACTCCGGCGCGGCCGCCCCACCTCGGCGG
>JAKCEK010000165.1 GCA_021838005.1 Actinomycetes bacterium | reverse complement strand
GAGGTACTCGCCGAGGTGGGCGTCACGCCGATCGAGCTCGCCGAGAAGGAGGGCCTGGCGCTCATCAACGGGACCGACGGGATGCTCGGCCAACTCGTGCTCGCCCTCGACGACGTCGCCGCGCTGCTGACCCTCCTCGACCTGTCGGCCGCGCTCTCGGTCCAGGCCCTGCGCGGGACCGACCGGGCCTTCGTCGAGGAGCTGATGGCCCTGCGGCCCCATCCGGGTCAGCGCGCGAGCGCGCGCAACCTGATGGCGCTGCTCGAGGGCTCGGCGATCGTCGCCTCCCACCTCGAGGACGACTCCCAGGTCCAAGACGCCTACTCGCTGCGCTGCGCGCCCCAGGTGCACGGGGCGGCGCGCGACACCTGGCGCCACGCCGCCGCCGTCGCCGACGTCGAGCTGGCCTCGGCGATCGACAACCCCTCGGTCCTGCCCGACGGGTCGGTCGCGTCCAACGGCAACTTCCACGGGGCGCCCGTCGGCTACGTTCTCGACTTCCTCGCCATCGCCCTGGCCGACGTGGCCTCGATGGCCGAGCGCCGCACCGATCGGCTGATGGACGAGTCGCGCAGCTACGGGCTGCCCGCGTTCCTCGCCGACGCGCCCGGGGTGGACTCGGGGCTCATGATCGCCCAGTACGCCCAGGCGGCCCTGGTGAGTGAGATGAAGCGGCTCGCCGCGCCGGCGAGCGTGGACTCCATCCCGTCCTCGGCGATGCAAGAGGACCACGTCTCGATGGGCTGGCACGCGGCGCGCAAGCTCCGCCGCGCGGTCACGGCCCTCGAGGGCGTCGTGGCCATCGAGCTGATGGCCGCCTCGAGGGCCCTCGCGCTGCGCGCGCCGCTCGCCCCGTCGCCGGTGTGCGCGGCCGTGGCCGACCGGGTGAACGGCGTCGCCGGGGGCCCGGGGCACGACCGCTGGCTGTCGCCAGAGATCGCCGGCGTCGTCGACCTGGTCGAGAGTCGCGAGCTGCTCGAGCTCGCGGGTCGGTTCGTCGCCCTGAGCTAGGAGGAACATGCACGGTGCCCGCCCCGTCCGCGCACCGCGCGGGACGTCCCTGAGTGCGCGGGGCTGGCCCCAGGAGGCGGCCCTGCGGATGCTCCAGAACAACCTCGACCCCGAGGTCGCCGAACGGCCCGACGACCTCGTCGTCTACGGCGGGACGGGTCGGGCGGCCCGGGACTGGGCCAGCTTCGACGCGCTGGTGCGCACCCTCACCACCCTCGGGCCCGACGAGACCATGGTCGTCCAGTCGGGCCGGCCGGTCGGGGTGCTGGCCACCCACGAGTGGGCCCCCCGGGTCGTGATCGCCAACGCCAACCTCGTGCCGGACTGGGCGACGTGGCCCGAGTTCCGCCGCCTCGAGGCGCTCGGGCTCACCATGTACGGCCAGATGACCGCGGGGTCGTGGATCTACATCGGGACCCAGGGGATCCTCCAGGGCACCTACGAGACCTTCGCCGCCGTCGCCGATCGACGCTTCGCCGGGACGCTCGCGGGCACGCTCACCCTCACCGCCGGGGCCGGGGGCATGGGTGGGGCGCAGCCCCTGGCCGTCACCATGAACGACGGGGTGTGTCTGCTCATCGACGTCGACCCCACGAGGCTCGCCCGGCGGGTCGAGCAGCGCTACCTGGACGAGTGGACGGGCGACCTCGACGAGGCCCTCGAGCGGGTCCTCGTCGCCAAGGCCCAGCGTCGCGCGTTGAGCGTCGGGCTGGTCGGCAACGCCGCCACCCTCGTGCCCGAGATCCTGCGCCGCCAGGTGCCCGTGGACATCGTCACCGACCAGACGTCGGCCCACGACCCCCTGAGCTACCTGCCCGAGGGGATCGACCTCGGCGACTGGCACGACTACGCCGAGAAGAAGCCCGAGGAGTTCACCGACCGGGCCCGTCAGTCCATCGTGCACCACGTCGAGGCGATGGTCGGCTTCCTGGACGCGGGCGCGGAGGTCTTCGACTACGGGAACGCGCTGCGCGGCGAGGCGTTCGCCGGAGGGTACCCGCGGGCCTTCGACTACCCCGGCTTCGTGCCCGCGTACATACGGCCGCTCTTCTGCGAGGGCCGGGGCCCGTTCCGCTGGGCCGCGCTCTCGGGCGACCCGCGCGACATCGCCGTCACGGACCGCGCCGTGCTCGAGCTCTTCCCCGAGAACGACAAGCTCCGGCGCTGGATCACCAAGGCCGAGGAGCGCGTCGCCTTCCAGGGGCTGCCGGCGCGGATCTGCTGGCTGGGCTACGGCGAGCGCGACCGGGCCGGGGTCGCCTTCAACGACCTGGTGGCCCGGGGCGAGGTGGCCGCCCCCGTCGTGATCGGACGCGACCACCTCGACAGCGGCTCGGTGGCCTCACCGTACCGCGAGACCGAAGGGATGCTCGACGGCTCCGACGCCATCGCCGACTGGCCGCTGCTCAACGCCCTGGTCGCGACGGCGTCGGGGGCGTCGTGGGTCTCGATCCACCACGGCGGTGGGGTCGGCATCGGGCGCTCCATCCACGCCGGGCAGGTCTGTGTGGCCGACGGGACCGATCTCGCCCGAGCGAAGCTCGAGCGCGTCCTGGCCAACGACCCCGCCATGGGCGTGCTGCGCCACGTCGACGCCGGCTACGAGCTGGCCGAGGCGACGGCCGCGCGCACCGGTCTGCGGGTGCCGCTTCGCGAGACGCCGTGACCTCGACCCTCGTCACCCACGTCGGCGAGCTCACCACCAACGATCCGACCCTCGGCGACGGCACGGCCCTGGGCCGGCTCACCGACGGGGCCTTCGTGGTGGAGGACGGACGGGTCGCGTGGGTCGGCTCGGCCCGCGCCGCGCCGGCGTGCGACCGGCTCCTCGACGTGGCGGGCGCCGCGGTCGTGCCGGGATTCGTCGACTCCCACACCCACCTCGTGTTCGCCGGCGAGCGCAGCGACGAGTTCGAGGCTCGTGCGGCCGGACGGCCCCCCGACGGCGGCGGGATCGCCCGGACCGTGGCGGCGACCCGGGCGGCGAGCACCGACGAGCTGGGTGAGGGTGTCGCGGCCCGAGTCCGGGCGCTGCGCGCGGGCGGGGTGACGACCCTCGAGGTGAAGTCGGGCTACGAACTCACGACCGAGGGCGAGGCCCGCGACCTCGAGCTGGCCCGCCGGGTGACCGAGCAGGTCACCTGGCTGGGCGCCCACACGGTGCCCCCCGAGTACGCCCACGATCGGGCGGGCTACCTGGCCCTGCTCACCGGCCCGATGCTCGAGCGGTGCGCGCCACTCGCGCGGTGGGCCGACGTGTTCTGCGACGTGGGCGCGTTCGACCTCGACGAGGCCCGCGCCGTTCTCGAGGCGGCCCGGTCCCGGGGGCTCGGCCTGCGGCTCCACGCGAATCAGCTGGCCCACGGCGGGGCGGTGCGCCTCGCGGTCGAGCTCGGCGCGGCGAGTGCCGACCACCTCACCCACCTCGACGAGCGCGACGTGGAGGCTCTGGCCACCTCGTCGACGGTCGCCACGCTGCTGCCCGGCGCGGAGTTCTCCGCGGGCTCGACCCACGCCCCGGCGCGTCGACTCCTCGACGCCGGGGCGACCGTGGCCCTGTCGACCGACTGCAACCCCGGGACGAGCTACGTGACCTCGATGGCGCTCGTGATCGCGCTCGCCGTACGCGAGATGGGTCTCACCTGCGACGAGGCGCTCTGGGCGGCGACGCGCGGCGGCGCGCGGGCCCTGCGCCTCGACGACGTCGGCCACCTCGGGGTCGGCGCGCGTGCCGACTTCCTC
>JAKCEK010000022.1 GCA_021838005.1 Actinomycetes bacterium | reverse complement strand
GATCCGCCAGGTCTTCGAGATGATGGCGATCGAGGGCACCGAGGCCGTCGACGCGGTGCGCGCGCGGCTCGAGGCGGTGCCGCTCGCCCTCGCGCGCTGGCGCGAGACCCTCGACGAGCACGTCGGATCGGGTCGGACCGCGGCGCGGCGACACGCCCTCGGCGTCGCCACCCAGATGCGCGAGGTCGCCGACGTCGGGTTCCCCGAGGTGGCCACGCGCGCCGCCCGGGCGTCGGCGGGGACGGCCGTGGCGTCGGGCCTCGACCGGGCCGCCGGAGTGGCCGGACGCGCCTACCACGAGTTCGCGGACTGGCTGGAGGGGGTGTACGCGCCGGCCGCCGACGAGACGCCCTTCGTCGGCCGTGAGCGCTACGGTCGCTGGGCTCGTCACTACACGGGCCTCGACCTCGACCTCGAAGAGACCTACGCGTGGGGATGGGAGGAGCTGTCGCGGATCACCGCGCGCATGGTCGGCCTGGCCGAGGTGCTCGCGCCCGGGGCCGCCTCGCTCACCGAGGTGGCCGAGCGGCTCGACCGCGACCCCCGCTACGTCGTCCGCGGGACCGACGAGCTCGTGGCCCGGCTGCGAGCCTTCACCGACGCCACGGTCGAGCGCCTCGCCGGCCGGGAGTTCACGATCGACGAGCGGATCCGCTTCTGCGACGTGCGCCTCGCCCCCGAGGGATCGGCCGCCGCCCCCTACTACATGCCCCCGAGCGAGGACCTCGCACGTCCGGGCACGACGTGGTTCCCCACGCTCGGTAAGGAGGAGTTCGCGTGGTGGCGCCAGGTCACGACCTGGTACCACGAGGCCGTCCCCGGTCACCACCTCGAAGAGGGCACCGTCGTGATCAACGCCCACCGGCTCACGCGCTACCAGCGCCTCATGGCCTGGAACAGCGGATGGGGGGAGGGATGGGCCCTCTACGCCGAGCGGCTGATGGACGAACTGGGCGGCTTCGAGGAGCCGGCCTACGAGATGGGTTACCTCATGAGCCAAGCCCTGCGGGCCGCACGGGTGGTCGTCGACATCGGCCTGCACCTGCAGCTTCCGGCGCCGAAGGACTTCGGCCGCCTCGACGGCCTGGGTGACGTCGGTGGGCTCCCGTGGACGCCCGCGATGGCGGTCGCGGCGCTCGTCGAGCGCGCCCTGGAGCCGCCGGACTTCGCCCGCAGCGAGGTCGAGCGCTACCTCGCGATCCCCGGCCAGGCGATCAGCTACAAGGTGGGCGAGCGCGAGTGGGTGGGCGCGCGCGAGGAGATGCGCGCCGCCCGGGGCGCCGGCTTCAGCCTGCGCGACTTCCACGACCGTGCGCTGGCCCTCGGGCCGATCGGCTTGGGCGCCTTCCGCGAGGCCCTGCGCCGGGCCTAGTCGCGCCCGCGCCGCGCGCCAACCAGGCGCACGTTGCGGGCCTCGCGCCCGCGGGGCCCGCGGGCCTCGTCGAAACGGATCCGCTGGCCGCGCGCGAGGGCTCGCTGCCCGGTGCCGGCGATCTGGGAGCGGTGCACGAAGAGGTCGTCACCCGACCCGTCGGTGGCGAAGCCGAAGCCGCGCGCGCCGTTGTAGTTGGTGATCACCGCCTCGCGGGGGCCGGTCGTCGCCACGCCGGCGTCGTCCACCTGGCGCGGCTCGCGCGCGCGGGGGGGACGCGGGGACGTCTCGCGGCGCCCGGCGGCCGCGCGTGGCGCGTAGGGCGCCCGGGGCACCCCCGCCGACGCGGTGGTCGCCCCGTCGGGCGTCCCCGTCGGGGACGTGGCGGCGCCGGGCTCGAGGCCGAGGGAGCGCTGGATCTGACGCACGTGCGCCGAGGTCTCGGGCGTCACGAGCGAGACGACCACGCCCGGCGCGCCGGCCCGGCCGGTGCGACCGGAGCGATGCACGTAGTCCGAGCTCTGGGTGGGCGGGTCGAAGTGGACGACGGCGGGCAGGGCCTCGACGTGGATGCCGCGAGCGGCGACGTCAGTGGCCACCAGGGCGCGCACCCGGCCGGCGGTCATGTCCTTGAGCGCACGGTCGCGCTGACCCTGGCTGCGACCGCCGTGCAGTGCGACGGCGCTGACCCCGCGGTCGTTGAGCTGGCGCGCGAGCCGGTCGGCGCCGTGCTTGGTGCGGGTGAAGACGATGGCCCGCTCGTGCTCGTCGAGCAGCCGGGCCGTGGCGTCCACCCGGTCGCTGTGGGCGACCTTCACGAAGTGGTGGTCGACGGGGACCTCGGTGACGGGGCCGACGACGTCGTGGCGCGCGGGGTCTCGGGTGAACGTCGAGATGAGAGAGGCCACGTCGGGACCCATGGTGGCCGAGAAGAGCATCGTCTGGTGCGTCGGGGCGACCTGGCCGAGGATCCGGCGCACGGAGGGGAGGAAGCCCATGTCGGCCATGCGGTCGGCCTCGTCGACGACGACGGTCTCGACCTCGCCGAGCGAGAGGGTGCCCTGGGCGAGGAGGTCCTCGAGGCGGCCGGGGCAGGCCACCACGACGTCCACACCGTTGGCGAGGGCCTTGCGGGCCGCGGCGTAGGGGGTGCCGCCGTAGATGCTGAGCACCCGGCGCGGGTCGCGCACGAGGGCGGCGAGCTCTCGCTGGACCTGGGCGGCGAGCTCGCGGGTGGGGGTGAGCACGAGCGCGCGCGGTCGACGAGGGCGGGCCGGGGTGAGTCGCGCGACGAGGGCGAGGCCGAAGGCGAGCGTCTTGCCCGAGCCCGTGACGGCCTGGCCGACCACGTCGCGCCCGGCGAGGGCGTCGGGCAGCGCGGCCGCCTGAATGGGGAAGGCGTCGACGAGCCCACGCGAGGCGAGGCGCGCCACGAGCTCGTCGGGCACGCCAAGATCGGCGAAGGTGGGGGGCATGGTTCTCCTCAGGATTGCGTGAAACCAACCCGAGGAATCCGAATCGGCCTCCGCCGCGGTCGCGGCGAGATGAGTGCGGCCACCTTACCAGGCGCGCGGCCGAGGCGAGCCGGGCCCGCCGAGGGGTTGTGACGTTCGCCCCTAAGGGAGGGGGGCGCGGCTCCGTACGGTGAGGGGTGGCGGCGGGCGCCGAAGGGCGAGACGCCGCGCGAGAGAGAGGTGCCCATGGGTGACCTTAAGACCATGAAGAGCGAGAAGCGCCTACCTGACTTCAGTCTGAGTTGGCCGTCGTGGCGGTGGTTCGACGACGTGTTGCGCGACGTCGACTGGCGTCCGCCGTTCCGCGTCGAGGAGTATCACGAGGGCGGCCAGATGGTCGTGCGGGCCGAGCTCCCGGGGATCGACCCGGACGAGGACGTCTCGGTCGAGGTCGTGGACGGCGATCTCGTCATCACCGCGGAGAAGCGACACCACGAGGAGACGACCGAGCGTCACGTCCAGCGCAGCGAGTTTCGCTACGGCATGCTGACGCGCAGCGTCGCCCTTCCCGAGGGCGTCGACGCGTCGAAGATCGAGGCGACCTACAAAGACGGGATCTTGGAGGTCCGAACGCCGATGCCCGAGCCCCACGAGGACGCCGGCGCTACGAAGAAGATCACGATCCATCGCGGGTGAGCCCGCGCGGCCGGCGGCGCAGCCGCCGGCCGGCCCGGGTGGGAGTATCGAGTCGTGAGCGCGTTCGAGTGGGCGAGCACGGCGGAGTTGCGCACCCGCACGAGTGCGAAGTGGCGCCGTTACGGCGAGGAAGTCCTACCCCTGTGGGTAGCCGAGATGGACGCGCGCCTGGCCCCGGCCGTGCGCGGGGCCCTCGAAGGGGTGCTGGCGCGCGGCGACACGGGCTACCCGTGGGGCACCGGTTACGCCGAGGCGTACCGGGGGTTCGCGCGCGAGCGCTGGGGCTGGGCTGGCCCGGGGCTCGCCTCGATGGCGATCGTGCCCGACGTGATGCACGGCGTCGCCGAGGCGCTGGCCCTGCTGGGCGGCCCGGGCGACCCGGTCGTGGTCACCCCGCCCGTCTATCCCCCCTTCTTCGCGGTGGCCGCCCGCGCCCGACGGCCGGTCCTCGAGGCGCGCCTCGATCCCCGGGGACGAGTCGACCCCGCGACCCTGGAGGCGGCCCTCGCCCGGGCCGCGGCGGCGAGCCCGCGAGCGGTCCTGCTCCTCTCGAACCCCCACAACCCCACCGGCACGGTCCCCACCGAAGCGGAGCTCGTTCGCGTCGCGGCCCTCGCGCGCGCCCACGGGGTGAGCGTCGTCTCCGATGAGATCCACTCCCCGCTCGTCCTGCCGGGGGCGCGCTTCACCCCCTACCTCTCGCTCGAGGGCACCGAGGACGCCCTGGCCGTGGTCTCGGCGTCCAAGGGCTGGAACCTCGCCGGGCTGAAGGCGGCCCTCCTGCTCGCCGGCCCGGCCGCCGCCGAGGGTCTGGCCCGGCTGCCCGAGAGCGTGGCCCACGGGGCCGGCCACGTGGCCGCCCTCGCCCATTCGGCGGCCTTCGCGGACGGCGGGCGCTGGCTCGACGAGCTGCTCGCCGCGCTCGACGAGAACCGGCGGCGGCTCGGCGAGCTCGTGGACGAGCGCCTCCCCGGAGTGGGCTATCTCGCGCCCGAGGGCACGTACCTCGCCTGGCTCGACTGCGCCGCGCTCGGGCTGGATGACCCGGGCGCCTTCTTCCTCGAGCGGGCTCGGGTGGCGCTCAGCCCAGGGGTGGATTTCGGCACCGGAGGGTCGAACGCCGTGCGCCTCAACTTCGCGACCTCGCCCGAGGTGCTCGCCGAGGCGGTCGAGCGCATGGCCGGCGCCCTCGCGCGCCGACGCTGAGGCTCAGCGCGCCGGCGCGGGCGCCGGCGCCGGGGCTGGGTTGGTTTCGCGTCCCCCCGTGGGGAGGGTCGCCTCGACCACCGTGCCGATTCCGGGAGTGGAGCGCAAGACGACGGCGCCGCCGAGCAGTCGCGCGCGCTCGCGCATCCCGACCAGGCCGAGCGACGCGCTGCCCGTCGCCGGCGCCGCGTGGGGATCGAAGCCCTGACCGTCGTCCACCACCCGCAGACGCAGGTCCTCCCCGGCGAAGTCGAGGACGACGTCCACGTGGTGGGCGCCGGCGTGGCGCTGGGCGTTGCGCAGCGACTCCTGGACGATCCGGAACGCGCCGAGTTCGACCTCGGGGGCGAGCCGGGTCGGTCCACCGTGGACCGCGAGGCTGATCGTGGCCTCGCCCTGGTCGTCGATTTCGGTCACGAGGCTCGAGAGGGCCGGCACGAGGCCGAGCTGGTCGAGCGCGGGCGGACGCAGGTCGCGCGCCAGCGAGCGCAGCCGGGTCGCCGCCTCGAGGGCCTGGTTGCGCGTGCGCTCGAGTTCGGCGGTCATCTTCTCGGTGACCCCCTCGTGGTGGGCGAGCAGCTCGAGGCGTCGGGCGAGGTGCAAGAACAGCTGGAGCGGCTCGTCGTGGAGCTCGCGCGCGAGGCGGCGGCGCTGGTCCTCCTCGAGATCGACGATCTGGCGGGCGAAGAGCCGCGCCCGACGCTCCTCGCTGCGCTCCTCGGTGACGTCCTCGAAGCTGAGCTGCTGGCGACGCTCGTCGCTGTCAAAGGGCATGTCCACGAGGTCCAGGCGGTAGTCGTGGCCGTTTTCGAGTGTGAGGACCCGTCCCGACAGGCTCGCGAGCTCCACGTCGGGCCCGAGGACGCGCGCCAGGGGCTGGCCCGTGACCGGTCCGAAGAGGGCCGTCGCGGCCGGGTTGGCGTCGCTCACGCGCACGCTCTCGTCGAGCACGACGATCGGCGAGCGGGTCGACTCGAAGAGCCGGTGGTACCCGGCCTCGACCGCGAGGGCGCGCGCGTTGGTCGAGTCGATCCGGGCCTGGGTCGAGCGCTCGGTCTCGACGCGTCGGCCGAAGACGACCGCGACCACCACGATGACGGCGAAGTTGAGCAGGTCGTCACCCGCGTGGCCCTCGTTGTGGGGCAGGAGCAGGTCGGGCAGCCACAGGACCAGCGTCCAGGCCGTGGTACCGAGCGAGCCGGCCAGCCCGTAGCGCAAGGCGGCGTAGCCGATCGGCACGACCAGGACGGCGACCGGGAGCCCCGACGGGAGCACGCCGCTCGCCACGCTGGGGTGGACGTCGAGGAAGTAGTGCAGGGCGACGATGACCAGCACCGCTCCCTGGATGATCCAGAACGGCCCGTCGGCCAGGGGCGGGCGGACGAGTCGGTCGACGAGCCCGCGGGGCCGGGGTGTGTCGGAGGGGTCAGTCGGTGTGGTCACGGCCCGAGGGGCTCACGAGGCGATGGCGGATCGCGTGGGCGACCGCCTCGGTGCGCGAGGCGACGCCCAGCTTGGCGAGGATGTTCGAGACGTATCCCTCGACGGTGCGGGTCCCCAGGGCCATCTCGGTGGCGATCTGCTTGTTGGAGCGCCCCTGGGCGAGGAGCTGCAGGACGCTCGTCTCGCGCGGCGTGAGACCCCCCACCGAGGTCGGGGCCGTCTCGCGGCGGCGCACGAGTCGCTGGGAGACCTGGCGGTCGAGGACGAAGACCCCGTCGTGGACGGCGCGCACGGCGTCGACGAGCTCCTTCGCGGTGGCGGTCTTGAGCAGGTACCCGGCGACGCCCACCTCGAGGGCCTCGGCCACGTAGGCGTAGTCGTCGTAGGCGCTGAGGACGAGGACCTTGGTCGAGGGGAACTGGGCGAACAGGAGCCGGGAGAGCTCGAGCCCGCTCATCGAGGGCAGATTCACGTCGACGAGGGCCACGTCGGGTGAGAGGGCGGCCACGGCCTCAAGGGCCTCCTCGCCCGAGCCGGCCATCCCGACCACGGCGACGGTGTCGTCCTGGGAGAGGAGCTCGCGCGTCCCCTCGCGGACCAGCGCGTGGTCGTCGACGATGAGGACTCGGATGGGGTCGGGCCCCGGCCGGCCCGTCTCGCCCTCGTCGGCGTCCACGCTCACCTCCCCACTGTGGCACACCCTACGGGTACGTGTACGTAGTTCTACGGTATAACCTCGCCGTCAGCCGGTTCGCGGCGGCCCGTCCGGTCGGGGAGGCGTCGATTCCCTTGCCATTCGGGGGGCATGGGACTTTAGTCCCTTTCTGCCCCGGATGAGTGGACCGGGCCCCGAATCCGTGGTACTACGTATCTAGTCAAGTGGAACCACGTAGATACGGACGTGACCACACGTTGGAAGGGGCGCGATGGCACTTCTCACCGAGGACCAGTCCACGGCGGGCTTCCCGCGCAGCCACCAGGTCGACCCGATCCCCGTGGCCATCCGGACCCGGCCGCCGGCGGACCCCGAGGCGGTGGGCCGGTTCGCCCCCACCGACCCGCCCCGGGGCCTCGACGTCGCGCGCCTGAAGAGGGTCGGCGGCATCTTGCGTGATCGCCGCCTGCAGTTCTTCCTCATCCTGCCCAACCAGATCATCTTCTGGCTGGTCATCGCGATCGGGATCGTGGGCACGGTGGTGCCGGGTCTCAACTTCGCCACCGCCATCACGTGGTACCTGTGGTTCTGCCTCGTCTTCGTGATGATGGTCGTGGTCGGGCGAGCCTGGTGCGCCATGTGCCCCTTCGGCGGCTTCGGCGAGTGGATCCAGCGGCGCACCTTCTTCAAGCGCACCACGAAGAGCCTCGGACTCGGGATCAAGATGCCCGAGCGAGTCGCCCAGTACGGCTTCTTGCTCTCGGTCGCCGCGTTCTTGATCCTCACCTGGATCGAGGAGTACTTCAACATCGCCGGGCCGGGCAACCCGATGGCCACGAGCTTCATGGTGCTGGGCATCGTGGGCACCGCCGTTGTCTTCTTTCTCACCTTCGAGCGGCGCACCTTCTGCCGCTACGTCTGCCCCCTGTCGGCGCTGATCGGCACCGTCGGCTCGATGGGCTCGGTGGCGGGCTTTCGCACCCGGGACCGCTCGGTCTGTCTCAGCTGTGAGACCAAGGACTGCATGCGCGGCGACGCCGAAGGGTACGGCTGCCCGTGGTACACGTGGCCGGGCAGCGCCGACTCCAACGCGGCCTGCGGGCTGTGCACCGAGTGCTACAAGGCCTGCCCCTCGGACAACATCGGCCTCTACCTGCAGCCCCCCCTCACCTCGGTCGTCGCGCCCACCCGCCGGCGGGCCGACGTGGCGTGGTCGGTGGCCCTGCTCTTCGGCCTGGTGCTCTTCCAGCAGGTGAACGCGCTCTCGACCTTCGTGAACCTGGACAACTGGCTCAACGCCCGCCTCCACTTCCCCCAGTACCCGAACCCGGTCGACTACGCGGGGATCATCGCCGTGGTCGCCCTGGCCCTGGCGGGCCTCGGTCGGCTCTTCAGCGCGGCCTTCGCGCGGCGCGACTACGTCCCCGCGCCGGGGGGCACG
This sequence comes from Actinomycetes bacterium, assembly GCA_021838005.1. Lineage (GTDB taxonomy): Bacteria > Actinomycetota > Acidimicrobiia > Acidimicrobiales > RAAP-2 > RAAP-2. Next base: position 7,898 of record JAKCEK010000022.1, on the reverse strand, counting down.
GCCTTCGTCGAGCGCACCAGCCGCTTCCGGAGCTTCTTCGTGCCCCTCATGTACGGGATCATCCCGGTCGTGGGCGCCGACTACTTCGCGCGCCAGCTGCCGAAGTTCCTGCGCTACGTCCCGCGGGTGCCGGTGTCGATCGGCCACCTCTTCGGGGTGGGCTCCACCTCGAGCCACCTCTACCACGCCTCGCTCATCGCCTCGAACGCCGGGATCATCGCCGTCCAGGACCTGGTGGTCGCCCTCGGCACGGCGGCGGCGATGTGGGCGAGCTGGCGGATCGCCGGCCGGGACCTCGCTCCGCTGAGCCGCCGGCCCCTCGCCGTGCGCCTCGCCGCGACGGCCGTGGCGGGCGTGCTCGGCGTCGTGGTCGCCGTGCTGTACGTGTGGATGAACGCCGCGAACTAGGAGACGAGATGACCATCACCGAGAGCGAGCGCGCCGTGTCCGGGCGCCACGTCACCGTCCTCGCCGACCGCTGCGCGGGATGCCAGGAGTGCGTGATCCGTTGCCCGGCGGGCGCCCTGTCCATGGAGCCGGCCAGCTGGATCGCCCGGTCCGACGACGCCCTGTGCGTGGGGTGCCGCCAGTGTGAGCGGACCTGTCCGTTCAGCGCGATCGTGGTCGAGGGCCCGCTCGCCGTTGCCACCCGGGTCGACCCACCGGTGCGCCACCCGGTCGAGCTGCACGCGAACGTGGCCGAGACCCGTCAGGGCTACGCCACGTGGGAAGAGGCGATCGCCGAGGCCAACCGGTGCCTGGCGTGCCCCGACCCGACGTGCGTGCGCGGCTGCCCGGCCCACAACGACATCCCGGCCTTCGTGGCGGCCGTGCGGGCGCACGACCTCGAGGGCGCCCACGCCATCTTGCGGCGCACGACCGTCCTGCCCGACGTCTGCTCGAGGGTCTGCAACCAGGCCGCCCAGTGCGAGGGCGCCTGCACGTGGTCGCTCGCCGGCGGCGAGCCCGTGGCGATCGGGCGCCTGGAGCGCTTCATCGCCGACCAGGTCGTCGTCCCGGCGCCCGTCGTCGCCGAGTCGGCGACGCCCCTCTCGGTCGGCGTCGTCGGCTCGGGCCCCGCCGCCATCGGCGCCGCCTACGAGCTGCTCGCCGGAGGGGCTCAGGTCACCGTCTACGAGCGTGACGACCGTCCCGGCGGCCTCCTCGTGTGGGGGATCCCGGACTTCACCCTGCCCGACGAGGTCGCCCGCCGGCCGTGGGACGACCTGGTCGCGGCGGGGGTCGACCTGCGGCTCGCGACCTCGGTCGAGCCCGGCGACCTCGACCAGCTGCTCGAGGCCCACGACGCCCTCGTGATGGCCCACGGCGCGGGGCAGGCCATGCGCCTTTCCGTGCCCGGCGCGGACCTCGACGGGGTGGGCACCGCGACGGCGTTCCTCCAGGGGGCCAAGGCCGCCCTCGACCCGGGCGGGGACCCGGAGGCGTTTCGAGCGTCGCTGGGGATCGTCCCGGGACGGGGTCGCCGCGTCCTCGTGCTCGGCGCCGGAAACACCGCGATGGACGTCGCCCGCCTCGCCCGACGCCTCGGCCTCGAGGCGACGTGCGTCGACTGGCTCGACGAGCGCTTCGCCCTCGCCCGGCCCGACGAGCTGGCCGAGGCCCGCTCCGAGGGGGTCGACGTGCGCTTCTCGCGGACCCTCACCAGCCTCGAGGGCTTCGACGGCCGGGTCGTGCGCGCCGTCTTGTCCCACACGACCCAGCGGGACCGCACGAGGACGCCGGTGGTGTCGCCCGACGTCCTCGACACCCTCGCGGTCGACCTCGTGGTGATGGCCATGGGCTATCGCCTCGACGAGGGCCTGCGCGCCCAGGTCCCCCAGACACCGATCGTCAAGCGCCACCGGGGCTTCGCCCCGGGGCGCTGGAGCGCCAGCGGGATCCTCGCCAATCCGGCGAGCGCGGCCTGCTTCGCCCAACCGGTCGGCGCGCTCGCCCTGGACCGCGAGGTCGGCCTCTGGGAGGCGGCGATGCCCCGGCGCGAGCGGGTGTGGGCCGCCGGCGACGCGCTGACCGGGCCCTCGACGGTCGTCGAGGCGATGGCCCAGGGACGTCGCGCCGCGCGGGCCGTGCTCGACGCGCGCCCCTCGCGCGACGGTCGCGCCCGCGACGCCGAGGTCTCGGCGCCGCGCGTTCTCGTGGCCTACGCCAGTGCGAGCGGCACCACGGCCCACCTGGCCGAGGTCGTCGGCGACGAGCTACGGCGCTCGGGCGCGACGGTGTCGGTCCTGCCGGTGGAGCGCGTCGACTCGCTGGCCGTCGCCCAGGCCGACGCCCTGGTGCTCGGGAGCTGGGTGGAGGGGCTCGTCGTCGCGCGGGTGCGCGCGGCGCGCGCGATGCGCGACTTCGTGGACGCCCTCCCGTGGCTCGGGGGACGGCCCGTGGGCGTCTTTTGCACCTACGGGGTCAACCCGCGCTCGGCTCCGGCGGAGCTCGCCCACCAGGTCGAGGCGCGGGGTGGCTCGGTCGTGGCGAGCGCGTCCTTCGGCCCGGGGGAGGGCGGCGGGGACGCTCGGATCCGCCCCGCCAAGCCTGAGGCGTTCGCCCACCGAGTCGCCGCGCAGGTCGTGGCGCCCCGTCAGGGCGCCGTGGTGGGTTAGACGCGCTCGCGGGCCGGGGCCAGCACCTCGGCGAGCACGCGCTCGAGGTCGGCCCGCCGGCGCTCGTCCTCACGGGCGAGACGCCCCACCGCGATCGCCGACGCGCAGCCCGCCACGACGAGGCCCGCGAGGGCGACCAGCGACGCGGTGGCCGCCAGCGCCACGAGCACGCCGAGGACGATCACGATCCCATGGTGGCGCTCCGGGACCGCCGTGCCCAGCCCGAAAGCGCGGGGCGCGCACCCCAATTCCCCGCACCGGACAACTACGCGGACGGCGCAACGGGCTACGGTGACCCCGACCGGCCCGCGCTCGCTGGCCGACAGCGAGGAGGGCCCGTGAGCCGTGTGAGCACCTACCTGAACTTCCCGGGGACGGCCGAGGAGGCCCTGACCTTCTACAAGGACCTCTTCGGCACGTCCTTCGCGGGGCCCTTCATGCGCTTCTCGGACGCGCCGGGCCTGGACGTCGCCGAGGAGGAGAGGCCGCTCGTCATGCACGCCGAGGTCGAGATCGTCGCCGGCCACGTGCTCATGGCGACCGACATGCTGGCCTCGCTGGGCCACGAGTGCCGGGTGGGTAACAACACCACGATCGCGCTCGAGCTCGACGAGCGAGCCGAGGTCGACCGGCTCTACGGGGCCCTCAGCCAGGGCTCGACCGAGTTCCAGGCGCCCCAGGTGATGGGGTGGGGCCAGTACTGGTCGACCTGCCTCGACCGCTTCGGCGTGCGCTGGATGCTCGCGTCGGCCTGAGCGGGTCCTCGGTGGGGGCGTGGGGGCCGGACCAGGTGGCGGCGTCGGACCACGGCGCGGGCCAGAACCCGCTCGTCGAGACGCTCCTGCGTGCGGGTCGCGAGGACCCGGGCCGGGTGGCGATCCTCACCGAGGGCGGGGCCGTGACCTTCGCGGAGCTCGACGCGCTCTCCGCGCGCCTCGCCCACGCGCTCGTGCTCGAGTACGGCGTGGGTCGCGGAGACCGGGTGGCCGTCCAGCTGCCCAGGCGGCCCGAGGTGCTGGCCCTCAACGTGGCGTGCGCCCGGCTGGGCGCGGTCTACGTCCCGCTCAACCCGGCCTACACCGACCGCGAGGTTCGGGGCCTGCTCGACGACGCCGCGCCGGCGCTCCTGGTGCGCGACGGGCCGCTCGAGCACCCCGTGGCGCGCGTGTCGTGTGACGAGCTCCTGGGGACCGCCGCGGGTCGCCCCGGCGTCTTCGTCGATGAGGCCACCGACTCGGCCACGCCCGCGGCCCTCCTCTTCACCTCGGGCACGACCGGCCGTCCCAAGGGGGCGGTGCTGACCCAGGGGAACCTGGTCTTTGGCTGCACGACGCTCAACCGGGCCTGGGGGATCACCTCCGCGGACGTGGTCGCGCACGTCCTGCCCCTCTTCCACGTCCACGGCCTCTTCGTCGCCGCCTACTGCTCGCTCTCGAGCGGGGCGACCCTGCGCCTCCTCGCGGGCTTCGACGTCGGCGAGGTCCTCGAGGCGCTCGGGGCGTCCACGGTGATGATGGGGGTGCCGACCCACTACGCCCGCCTCCTCGCCGACGAGCGCCTCACGGCCGAGCGGGTGCACGGGGTCCGGCTGTTCGTCTCCGGCTCCGCCCCGCTGCCCCCCTCGCTCTTCGACGCCTTCTGGACGCGCACGGGCCATCGGATCCTCGAGCGCTACGGCACGACCGAGACCGGCATGATCGCCTCCAACCCCCTCGAGGGCGAGCGGCGCCCCGGGTCGGTCGGAGCGGCCCTGCCCGGGGTCGAGGTCCGCGTGACCGGGACGCCGGGTCCGGTGGAGGTGAGGGGCCCGAACGTCTTCGTCGGCTACTGGAACCGACCGGAGTTGGGGGACGTGTTCACCCCCGACGGCTTCTTCGACACCGGCGACCTCGCGGTGCTCGACGGTGAGGGGCGCCTGGAGATCGTCGGGCGCGCGAAGGACGTCATCATCACCGGGGGCCTCAACGTCTACCCCAAGGAGGTCGAGCAGGTGCTCGACGGCCTGCCCGGTGTCGCCGAGTCGGCGGTGGTGGGGGTCGCCGACGACGACCTCGGCGAGGCCGTCGCGGCCGCGGTCGTGTCGGATCCGGGCGCCGCGCTCGACGGGGGTGAGCTGCGCGTGCGGGCTCGCGAGTCGCTCGCGCCGTTCAAGGTGCCCCGCCACGTCGTGCTCGTCGCCGACCTCCCGCGCAACGCGATGGGCAAGGTCGAGAAGGCCCGACTGCGTCGAGACCTCGGCGAACTCCTTCGTCGTCGGGCGGCCGAGCCCGGCGGGGGTTAGAGGTTAGAGGCCGGCCAGGACGGTGGCGGCGGCGCGCCGCCCCGACACCAGGGCCCCCTGGATGGACGACGTGCTCAGGTGGTCGCCCGCCAGGACCAGGTCGTCGTGCCGGTTCGACCGCGCCGTGCGCAAGGGCGGGTCGACGGCCGGGAGGGCCCGCTCGACCTCGGTCACCGTGACGAGTTCGACGTCGCCGGTTGCGAGGTCGTAGAGGCGCGCGACACGGCCGCGGACCCGCTCGGTGTCCGAGGGGGTCCCCGAGAGCGAGGGGGTGGCGACGAGCGACCGGCCGCGCGGGGCGCGCTCCGGGGCCACCGACGCGAGGTCGAGGGCGCTCGTGGTGAGGGGGTCGTCGAGGTCGAGCCGTAGTCGGGCCCCGTCGACGAGCCGTGGGGTTGACCACCACCACGTGAACTGGCGGCGCCACCGGGCGTCGGCCGTCCCGAGGAGCGCGGCCGCGTCGTGGGCGTCGGTGGCCACAACGACGGCGCGAGCCGTCAGCGTCGCGTCGTCGGTCGCCACGGCGTGGGCCGAAATCGCCGTGACTCGCGTCCCGAGGCGCACCGCGACCCCCGAGCGGGCGGCCAGCGCCCGAGCCACGGCCTCGACGCCCTCGGGGTGGGTGCCGGGCCGTCCGCGCTCGAAGCTCTTGGCGAGGAGCTGGGTGAAGGCCCACGAGGTGTCGAGGGCGTCCTCGAGCAGGACCCCACGCAAGAAGGGGCGCACCAGCCCCTCTGCCAGGCGCGCGTCGATCCCGGCCCGGCGCAGGCCGTCGCGCGTCGGGCCGTCCGCCCCGGCGGTGATCCGGTGGGCCGGCGTCACGCGGAGCCGGGCGAGCAGCACCGCTAGGCGCGCCCACGACGTCGGCGGGGCCAGGCGCGTCGCGTCGACCAGGGTGCGGGGGTGGTGGAGCGGGTCGGCGAGCACGCGTCGTCGGCCGTCCGAGACGACCTCGACCGCGCGCTCGAAGGGTCGCAGCTCGAGGTCGCCGAGGATCCCGGTGGCGACGAGCTCAGGGTACGACGGGTTGACGAGCTGGAACCCCTGGTCCACGCGGTAACCGTCGACGTCGAAGGAGTGCAGACGTCCCCCGACGTGTTCGGCGCGCTCGAGCACCACCACGTCGACGCCGTGGTCTCTCAGCACCTGGGCGCAGCGCAGTCCCGCGAGCCCCGCTCCGACCACGACGACCGGTGCCGCATCCGCCACGAGGTCGAGGCTACCGAGACGCCGGGGGGCGTCGGTCGGGCCGCGGCGCCCGCTGGGTTCCCGAGGGCCCCGTGTTGTGGGCCGCTGCCCTCGTGGCCCACGTCGCCCGGGGCGGGGCGTCGCGCCGGTCGGAGCGGCCGGCCGAGGTGGGGCGGACGCTCGCACCTGGTAGGACGGAGCCCCGACCCGACCCCCAAGGAGGAGCGATGACCGACCTGTTCGAGCCCGTCTCGTTCGCCCACGGCCCCGCCGCCCCCAACCGCGTGATGCTCTCGCCCCTCACCAACCAGCAGAGCCACGCCGACGGCACCCTGAGCGAGGAGGAGTTCCGGTGGCTCGTCATGCGCGCCGAGGGCGGGTTCGGGATCACGACGACCTGCGCCTCCCACGTGCTGGCGCGGGGCCAGGGCTTCCCCGGCCAGCTGGGCTGCTTCTCCGACGAGCACATCCCGGGCCTCACCCGCCTCGCGAGGGCCCTCAAGGACCGGGGCTCGGTCGGGCTCGTGCAGCTCCACCACGCCGGGCTGCGCTCGCCGGTCGAGCTCACGGGCCACTCCCCGGTGGCCCCCTTCGACGACGCCGAGACGGGGGCGCGCGCCCTCACCACCGACGAGGTCGAGGACGTCGTCCGGGCCTTCGCCGACGCGGCGGCGCGTTGCCGGCGGGCCGGCTTCGATGGCGTCGAGATCCACGGCGCGCACGGCTACCTGCTCTGTCAGTTCCTCGACCCCGAGCGGAACCGGCGCGACGACCGCTACGGCGGCTCGCTGGACAACCGGACGCGGATCATCCTCGAGATCGTCGACGCGGTGCGCGAGCGCTGTGGTGACGACTTCCTCCTGGCGGTGCGGCTCTCGCCCGAGCGCTTCGGGGTCTCGACGGCCGAGGTCCTCGAGCTGTACCGACGCCTCGTGGGGACCGGACAGGTGGACCTCGTTGACCTCTCGCTGTGGGACGTCTTCAAAGAGGCGATCGACCCGGCCCTCTCCGGACGACGCCTCGTCGACCTGTTCAGCGAAGAGGAGCGCGGCACGACCCTCCTCGCGGCGGCGGGCAAGCTCTACGCGGGCGCCGACCTTCGCGCCGCGCTCGAGGCGGGTCTCGACCTCGCCGTGGTGGGCCGGGCGGCGATCACCAACCACGACTTTCCCCGTCGCGTCCGGGCCGAAAGGGACTTCGCGATGCGTGCCCTGCCGGTCAGCGTCGAGGTCCTCCACGAGGAGGGCCTCTCGGACCGCTTCGTCGACTACATGCGCGGATGGAAGGGGTTCGTCGCGGAGTGAGGGCGCGGGTCATCCCACGTCGCCCGGGGCGGCGCAGTGGCGCACGCCCCCTCACGGTGACGGACCCCGACGTTCGGCTCCACGGAGGTGCCGAGGTCGCGGCCGCGCTCGACGCGCAGGGTCGACATCCCGCGGGGGATGACGTCGTCCCCCGTCGTGGGGAACTCCATGCCGGTCCACTCGCGCCACTGAGAGATGGTCCCGGTCATCGTCTGGGCGTGGGGCGTGGGTCGAAGGATCGTGGCACCCATCCGCACGTGCCGGCGCAACCACGGGTCCCACGGGAGTCCGTCGTCGCGAACCCAGTCGAGGTAGTCAACGAAGGGCACGAGGGGATAGAGATCCTTGTGCGTCGGTCGCACCGGGGCCACGACCCGGTCGAGACCGTGCGCGGAGGCGACCTCGCCGAGCGCGCGCAGCAAGTCCTCGACGAGGCCCGTGCCCTTGTGGGCCGGGTGGACGACGGCGCCGCCTACCGCGAGGGTGGTGGCCGTCCCCTCACCGTCG
>JAKCEK010000164.1 GCA_021838005.1 Actinomycetes bacterium | reverse complement strand
CGACCGGTGCGCGCCGCGGCACTCAGGGCCGCCACGTGTCCCCGGTGCGGGGGGTCGAAGGTGCCCCCGAAGAGGCCGACGCGGCGTGCTCGCACCCCGTGAGCCTAACGAGTGGTGGTCGAGAACGGGGTCACATACGCTGGGAGCATGGCCGACACCGCGTGGACCCCCGACGCGTGGCGCTCCCACCCGGTCACCCAGTCCCCCGACTGGCCCGACCCGGCGCGCCTGGCGAGGGTCGAGCGCGAGCTCGCCGCGAAGCCCCCGCTCGTCTTCGCCGGCGAGGCCCGGACCCTGCAGTCCCACCTCGCCGAGGCCGCCGCCGGACGGGCCTTCGTGCTGCAGGCCGGCGACTGCGCCGAGTCGTTCCACGAGGCCTCGGCCGACCAGATCCGCGACAAGCTCCGGGTGATCCTGCAGATGGCCGTCGTCTTGACCTACGGCGCGGGGGTGCCGGTGGTCAAGGTCGGGCGGATCGCCGGGCAGTTCGCAAAGCCTCGCTCGGATCCCTACGAGGAGCGCGACGGGGTGCGCCTCGAGGCCTTCCGGGGCCACATCGTCAACTCCGAGGAGTTCACGCCCGAGGCCCGCCGGCCCGACCCCGAGCGCCTGCTCGCCGCCTACCACCAGAGCGTCGCCACCCTCAACCTGCTGCGGGCCTTCACCACGGGCGGCTTCGCCGCCCTCAGCCGGGTCCACCAGTGGAACCAGGAGTTCGTCGCCCACTCCCTCGAGGGCAAGCGCTACGAGGTCCTGGCCGACGAGATCGAGCGGGCCCTCGCCTTCATGCGGGCCTGCGGGATCGACCTCCACGACGACCACTCCCTCCAGGGGGTCGAGTTCTACACCAGCCACGAGGCGCTGATCTTGCCCTACGAGCAGGCCCTCACGCGGCGCGACTCGCTGACCGGCGACTGGTACGACTGCTCGGCCCACCAGCTGTGGATCGGGGACCGGACCCGCCAGCTCGACGGCGCCCACGTCGCCTTCGTGGCCGGGGTGGCCAACCCCGTGGGCCTCAAGGTCGGCCCCGCGGTGGAGCCCGACGAGCTGCTGCGCCTGTGCGAGCGGCTCAACCCGGAAAACGTCCCGGGCCGGCTCACCCTCATCAGCCGGATGGGCGTGGAGCGGCTCGAGGAGCGGCTCGCCCCCCTGGTGGCGGCGCTCGCGGTCGAGGGACGCGCCGAGCACTGGACGTGCGACCCGATGCACGGCAACACCTTCGTCACCGTCGCGGGTCAAAAGACGCGCCGCTTCGACGACGTGGCCACCGAGACGGCCGCCTTCTTCTCGGTGCTCTCGGAGCTCTCGACCTGGCCGGCCGGGCTGCACGTCGAGCTCACCGGCGGCGACGTCACCGAGTGCCTGGGGGGCGGTTCGCGCCTGGGCGAGGACGACCTCACCCTCAACTACACCTCAATCTGCGACCCGCGGCTGAACGCCACCCAGAGTCTGGACCTCGCCTTCCACGTGGCGGAGTACCTGCGCGACTACACCGCGTCGAGCGGCGATCGGTCGTTGTAGCGCAGCAGCCGCGCGCGGCCCGCGTCGAACTCGATCTCGGTCATGGAGCAGTGCTCGATCAGCGGAGCGAGGCGCGCCGCGGCGTCGAGCCCCTGGTAGAGCTTCATGGCCTGTTCGATGACGCCCCCGTGGGTCACCACGACGACCAGCTCGCCGGGGTGCGCGGCCACCAGCTCGCCGAGAGCCGACCGGCACCGCTCGAAGAACCCGACGAGCGACTCCCCGCCGGGCACGTTGAGCCGCGTCGGGTCCCGGTCCCAGTCGACGGGTTCGTAGCGCTCGGTCACCTCGGCCCAGCGCAGGCCGTCGGCCTCGCCCACGCGCAGCTCCTCGAGGTCCGCGCGGGCGCGCGCCTCGAGCACGGGCGCGATCGCCGGTGCGACGACCTCCCCGGTCTCGATCGCCCGCGGCAGGGTCGAGGTGTACAAAGCGCTCGCGCCGTCGAGTTCGCGGGTGCGCGCGAGGCGCTCGGCGAGGGCCGCGGCCTGAGCCCGACCCCGTTCGGTCAGCCCGCCGTCGCCGAGGGGCCCGCCGGCGCGGCCCTCGGCGTTGGCGACGCACTCGCCGTGGCGGATGAGCACGAGGCGCGTCCCGCGCGGGGCGTGGCCCCGCTGGCGGAACCCCGGCGGGGGCAGGAGGCCGTCGGGCACGACGGTCACGCCAGCTCCCCGACGAACGCCTCGAGCTGGCGCAGCGTGCGGCACTCGACGACCCGGTCGCAGTGCGCGCCGTAGTGGGCGATCACCGAGTCGCCACTGTTCCAGTAGGCCGCGGGCTCGGGGTTGAGCCAGTAGACCGCCTTGGCCCGACGGCGCAGGTCGGCCAGCACCTCGGCGTGGGTCTCGTGGTAGTTGTTGCGCCCGTCGCCCAAGATGAGGACGGTCGAGCGGGTCGTCAGGTCACGCGCGAAGCGGTCGTTAAAGGCGCTCAGGGCCCGCCCGTAGTCCGAATGGCCGTCGAAGGCGATCACGTCGGCCTCGGCGTTGATCCGGGCGACGGCCTCGGCCGGGTCCTCGACGCCCTCGAAGAGATGGGTCACCTCGTCGAGCCCGTCGACGAAGACGAAGCTGCGCACCTTGGAGAACTGCGAGCTGATCGCGTGCACCAGGTGGAGGGTGAAGCGCGCGAAGGAGGCCACGGAGCCGGACACGTCGGCCACGACGAAGATCTCGGGCTTGGCCGGACGCGGCGGCTTGAACCGCAGGTCGAGCGGCACCCCGCCGGTGGACAGGCTGCGGCGCACGGTGTGGCGCAGGTCGACCGGTCCGCGCTTGCGCCGGCGGCGCCGGCGCGCGAGGCGCACCGCGAGCTTGCGACTGAGGGGCCGCAGGGCCCGCTCGAGCTGGGCCATCTCGTCGCGGGTCGCGTGCATCACCTCGACGTCCTCGGGCAGGGGCTTGCGCACCGACTTGGCGAGGGCCGCCGAGCCGCGGTCGGCGACGAGCCGCTCGCGGATGACCCGCTCGACCTCGCGTCGCAGGCTCTCGAGGCGCGCCGCCACCTCGTCCTCGGCCAGCCTCGACCCGAGGGCCGAGCGCTCGGCCCCCAGGCTCGCGCGCAGCCGCTCGGCCAGAGCCTCGAGCTCGAGGCTGCGCAGGGTGCGGTACAGGTAGTAGGTGCCCCCGACCGGGCGGCCCGGCTCGAGGCCGGCGTAACGGTTCACGGCCTCGCCGGCCCCCTGGCGCAGGGCCCCGGCGTCCCCGTCTCGCAGGGCGCGGAAGATCATCTCGGCGATCTCGGCGGCCGAGAGCGACCCTCCCCCGCCGGCGCCGCTGCCCGGGCCGGGTCCGTCGCCGGCCCCGGGCACGACCGAGGCCTCGGCGCCCGAGCCCCCCGCGTCCGGCGCGGGGGGCTCGCGCAGGGCGAAGAACACCTCGAAGGCGGCGTCGAAGGCCGGGAGGTGCCCCCCGTCTTTCACCAGGGTGGCGGCGAGCGCCGTGCGCAGGGTCGCCCGGTCGGTGAGGTCGATCACCTCGCAGGCGCGCGCCGCGTCGACGTGCTCGCTCATCGACACCGGGATCCCGGCGGCGCGCAGCTCGCCGATGAAGTCGGCGAGCAGGCTAAGCACGCGCCCGGCCGCCCAGGAGCTCCTTGGTGGCTCGCTCGATGTCGGACTGGTACTTGAGCAGGATGTGAAGCGTCGCGGCGGCCTCCTCGTCGCCGATCTCCTCGCGCCCGAGCACGACGAGGGTCCGCGCCCAGTCCAGGGTCTCCGAGACCGAGGGGGCCTTCTTCAGGTCGAGCTCGCGCAGGCTGCGCACG
>JAKCEK010000163.1 GCA_021838005.1 Actinomycetes bacterium | reverse complement strand
GGTCCCCCGCGGGTTGTTGATGACACCCTCGAAGCCCTGGAGGATCGGGTTGCGGATGGCCGGGGGCAGGCGGACGTGGCCCAGCACGTGGGGCTGGTAGCGCACGACCACCTTGCCGTGCGGGTTGACGATGGCGGCGGCGACCTCGGGCTGATAGCGGGTGCCGCCGTTGGCGAAGGTGGCGTAGGCGTTCGCCAGGGCGATCGGGGTGAACGCCGTGGTGCCCTGGCCGAAGGCCATCTCGATGTTGTCTCCGGTGTACCAGGTCACGGTCGGGAAGGCCTTGGGGTCGGCGGCGTGGAGCTGCTTGCGCACCTCGGGCGAGTCGATCCGCCCCGCGACCTCGTTGGGTAGGTCGACGTTGGTGAGCGTGGTGAGCCCGTACTGCGCGCCCACGTTCTGGATCGGGGTCTGGCCGTACTGGCTCTGGTGGGTCCAAAAGAGGTAGCCGAGGTTGTAGAAGTAGTAGTCCGACGAGACGGTTATCGCCATGGGCAGGTCGATGAGCCCCGCGGCCGAGTTGTCGTCGTCGTGGAAGAGGCACCCGTGGTTCGTCTTGTTGAGGCATCCCGGCACGACGAAGGTGCCGGTGTCGTTGATGATGTGCGTGGCGGACATGATGCCCGTCTGCAGCTCGGTCGTCGCGGTGAGCAGCTTGAAGGTCGAGCCCGGGGTGTAGAGGCCCTGGATGGCGAAGTTGTTGAAGGCACCCTTCTTGATCAGCTGGGCGTACTGGGAGTTGGAGAGGCCCTTCACGAAGTCGTTGAGGTTGTAGCTGGGGTAGCTCGCCATGGCGAGCACGGCCCCGGTGTTGGGGTCGAGCACCACCGCCGCGCCGTTGGGCGCCTGGGGCCGCAGGTGCGAGACAGGGTCGATGGAGCGCCGGTCGGTGAGGATCTGGTACTTGAGGTAGGCGTCGAGCGCCTGCTGCAGTCCGAGGTCGATGTTGGTCACCACGGTGTCGCCGACCCGCGGCGGGGTGGTCTTGATCGCCCCGAGGATCTGGTTGTTGGCGTCGACCTCGATCGTCTGGAGGCCGTCGTGGCCCCGGAGGTACTGCTCGTAGTACGCCTCCAGCCCCGACTTACCGATCACCGAGTCGGTCTGGTAGCCCTGGTTGGGGTGAGCGGCGAGCTCGGCCCCCGTGATCGGACCGACGTAGCCGAGCACCGGAGCCGCGGTCTCGCCGCCCTGGGGGTACGCGCGCTGCGAGGTGCTGAGCACCGTGACCCCCGGGAACTCGCTCGGGTGGAGCGTGATGAACTCGACCTCGCCGGGGGGTGCGTTGTTCATGATCGGGGCGGGCTGGTACGGGCTGTACTGCTGGTTGTTGAGCGCGGCGTTGATCTGCCGGACGCTGAGCCCGGTGAGCGAGGCGAGGGTGCCCTTGATCGCGGGGTGCAGGGCCGCCTCGGCCCGCGACAGACGGATCTGGGTCGTCGTGACGTTGGTGACGAGCGGGGTCCCCTCGCGGTCCAGGATCGAGCCCCGGGCGGCCGGGATGGTCGTCACGCGAAGGGAGTTGGCGTAGACCGTCGCGGCCGAGGACCTGTACTCGAGGACCTGGAGGAAGAAGAGCCGCACCACGAGGGCGACCAGGAGCACCAAGAAGAAGCCCCCGATGACCGTCCAGCGCCGCTCGGGACGGGCCACCACCTCGTCGGGCCCGGCGACGAGGTCGCGGATGCCCACGGGCTTGGGCTCGTTGATGGTCCGGCCCCGTCCGCGTCGCGGGTGAAGCGAGGTCCACGGCCGCCACAACCGGGAGAACCAGGACCCGGTCGGCCGGTCCCGCCAGGACGGGGTCACCGGCGCACCACGCGCTGACCACTGGTCCAGCGGGCCAGACGGGCCGCGGGCCGGGCGAGGACGAAGAAGGCGAGCGCGTTCACGACCATGGCCGCGACGAGTCCGTTGCGCCACATCGAGCCGTGCAGGGTCACAACGCCGACCGCCACGAACAGCAGCGGGGCGAAGAAGCCGGCGACGGCGGCGAGCACCGGGGTGACCCACCACGCCGCCGAGTCGAGGTCTCCGATTCCCTCGCGGCCGAGTCGTGAGGCGAACCACGCGAGCGCGAGCGCCACCACGAGCGTGAGTCCAAAGGGCGTCGGCGAGTGCGTGTCGAAGAAGACGCCCGACAGCGTCGCGCTGTAGAGGGCGAGCGAGGTGGCGCCCGTGAGCCCGACGCAGAACGGCCAGAGCCAGACGATCATCACCACGGCCCCGCCGAAGCGCAGGGACGAGAAGACGTCGAGCTGGAACGCGACGAGCACGAGGGTGACGAGGGTCACCGGCACCACCACACGCCTCACGGAGTGGGCTCCCACAAGACGACGTCCACGTAGGCGAGCAGGCGCAGGTCAGCGTCGGGTTGCAGGACGAGGTTGTAGCTCGCCGCACCCGGGGTGAGGGTCACGTCCTTCACGGTGGCGACGGGTATGCCCGGAGGGAAGAGGCCGCCCCGCAACCCGTCGGTCACCACCTGCTCTCCCGGCGAGGCGCCGCTCGAGAGCGGCACCGAGGTCGCCGAGAGCCCGCTGTCGATACCCCGGCCCGCGACGAGCACGTGGGTGGAGCCGCGCGCGAGCACTCCCCCCACGATCGACGTCGGGTCGGTGATCAGGTCGACGGTGGCCCCGCGGGGCGTGGTGGCGACGACCCGCCCGATGAGCCCACCGTTGGCGACGACGGGCATCCCCACCAGGACCCCCGCGTCGCGGCCCTGAGAGATCCCGATCGTCGCCGAGAAGTTGGTCGGCGCGTCCTGGGTGACCTGAGCCGTCACCATAGGAATCGAGCCTACGAAGGGGACGTGCAGCGCGCTGGTCAGCTCCTCAAGTTGGCGCTCGAAGGTCCAGGCCTCGTTGGCCCTGAGCTCGGCCCGGCCCAGCTCGTAGCGCAGCTGGTGGTTCTGGGCGACGACGTCGGAGTAGTTGACGGTGCCGGCGAGGAAGTGGCCGATCGGCCGGGCGATGCCGTCGACGGCCCAGCTAAAGGGCGTCACGATCAGGTTCGCGGCGCTGCGTAGCCCCGAGCCCACGCCCGTCGTGAGGTAGAGGATGATCAGGGTCAGCAGCGCCGCGACCGACAGGGTCAGCGTGCGCCGACGCGAGCGATCGGTGGCCACGCCTTAACGCGACGGGCTGGTCTTGAGCATCCGGGAGAAGACCTCGAGCTCCTCGAGACACATCCCGCTGCCGAGCGCCACGCAGTTCAGCGGGTCATTGGCGACGATGATGGGCATGTTCGTCTCGTACTCGAGGCGTGCGGCGAGCCCGGCGAGCAACGCCCCGCCACCGGTGAGGACGATCCCCTGCTCCATGAGGTCGGCCGAGAGCTCGGGCGGCGTGCGGTCGAGGGTGATCTTCACGGCGTCGACGATGGCCTGGACCGGCTCTTCGATCGCCTGGCGGATCTGCTCGGTGGAGATCACGACCGTCTTGGGCAGCCCGGTCACCAGGTCGCGCCCGCGAATCTCGGCGCGCAACTCCTCCTCGAGCGGGAAGGCCGAGCCCAACTGCATCTTGATCTCCTCGGCGGTGCGCTCACCGAGGGCCAGCTGGAACTCCTTTTTCACGAAGGCCACCAGCGCCTCGTCGAGCTCGTCGCCGCCGACTCGAATCGACTGGCTCGTCACGATGCCCCCGAGCGAGATGACCGCGACCTCGGTGGTGCCGCCGCCGATGTCGACAACCATGTTGCCGGTCGGCTCGTGGATCGGCAGTCCCGCGCCGATCGCCGCGGCCATCGGCTCTTCAATGATGTAGGCCTTGCGAGCGCCGGCGAACTCCGCCGCCTCCATCACCGCGCGCTGCTCGACGCCCGTGATGCCCGACGGCACGCAGATGACCATCCGGGGCTTGGCGAAGCGACGCT
>JAKCEK010000162.1 GCA_021838005.1 Actinomycetes bacterium | reverse complement strand
CTCGGCCGGGCCGACTACGTCGCCTACGGTCACTCGGGGGGAGGGCCGCACGCGCTGGCCTGCGCCGCGCTCGACGACCGCTGCACCGGTGCGCTGTCGTTGGCGGGGGTCGCGCCCTACTCCGGGGACTTCGACTGGACCGCGGGGATGGCCGAGGAGAACGTCGAGGAGTTCCGCCTCGCCCTCGAGGGGGGCGAGGCGTACGTGGCGATGCTCGAGGCGGCGCGCCCCCTCTTCCTCGAGGCGACCCCCGACACCGTGGTCGAGCTCTTCGGGGGGCTCCTGGCTCCGGTGGACCGAGCGGCCCTCGTCCCCGCCGAGGCCCGGGAGGTCTTCGTCGAGAGCCTGGTGCGGGGCTTCGCCGAGGGTTACTGGGGTTTCCACGACGACGACCGCGCCTTCCTCTCGGACTGGGGCTTCGACCCGGCGGCCATCGACCGGCCCGTCACGGTGTGGTTCGGCGACGCCGACACGATGGTGCCGCCCACCCACGGCGAGTGGCTGGTCGAGCACGTCGTGGGCGCGACGCGCCGCTTCGCCCCGGGCGAGGGCCACCTCTCGATCCTCGGGGCGAAGGCGCCGGCCATCGCGGCCGACCTCGCGGCGCTGGCCGGGCGATGACTCGCCTCGGCAACCTCTACGGGCCCGACGCCACCTTCCTCGGTGTGCCGGCGGCCGACCTCGACGACCGCTCGACCTGGGGTGGCGCCCGCGCGGCGGTGCTGGGAGCGCCCTTCGACGGGGGGACCTCCCACCGGCCCGGAGCCCGCTTCGGCCCCCAGGCGATCCGCCTCACCGACTACCTGCCCCACGACGGCCGGCGTCCGAGCCTCGCCCTCGGGGTCGACCCGCTCGAGGCGCTCGCCGTGGTGGACCTGGGCGACGTGGAGATGCCCTCGGGCGAGACGGAGCGCTCGCTCGCCGCCCTCGAAGGCGCCGTCGAGGCGGTGGCGCGCGCGGGGGTCGTGCCCGTCGTGCTCGGTGGTGACCACACCATCGCGCTGCCCGACGTCACCGGGGTCGCCCGCCACGTGGGCTGGGGACGGGTCGCGGTGGTGCACTTCGACGCCCACGCCGACACCGGGGACACCCAGCTGGGCTCGCTCTACGGCCACGGCACCCCGATGCGCCGGCTGATCGAGTCGGGCGCCTGCCGGGGCGACCGGTTCGTCCAGATCGGCCTGCGCGGCTACTGGCCCGAGCCCGAGACGCTCGAGTGGATGGCCGCCCAGTCGATGCGCTCCTTCGAGATGTCCGAGATCGTCGCACGCGGCCTCGACGCGGTGCTCGACGAGGCCCTGGGCATCGCCACCGACGACTGCGACGCCGTCTTTCTGTCGGTCGACGTCGACGTCGTCGACCCCGGGCACGCGCCGGGCACCGGGACGCCCGAGCCCGGCGGCCTCTCGAGTCGCCAGCTGCTCGACGCGGTTCGGCGCATCGCCATGGAGGTGCCCCTCGCCGGGATGGACGTCGTCGAGGTGTCCCCGCCCTACGACCACGCCGAGGTGACGGCCTACCTGGCGAACCGGGTGGTGCTCGAGGCCCTGTCGGGCCTCGCCTGGCGGCTCGGGGGCGGTCGCGCGCCCGCGCGCCCGCTGCTGGAGGGCCGCTAGTCCCTCGTCGAGTCGAGGATCTGGTCGACGAGTTCCTCGGTGGTGTCGGGGTGGAGGAACGCCAGGCGGCCCACGGTCTCGCCCTCCCACTTCGTGGGGGTCACGAAGGCAATCTGGCGATGCAACAACTCCTGGCTCCAGGCGGTGTAGCGCGCGTTGTCCCACCCCCGGCGCCGGAAGAGCACGACCGAGAGGCCGGCCGGGCGTACCAGCTCGAGGTGGTCGCTCGACTCGATGCGCTCGGCCGTCCAGGCGGCGAGGTCGATGCCGCGCTGGACGGCGCTGCGGTACGCCTCGACGCCGTTGGTGCACAGGGAGAACCAGAAGGGCAGGCCCCGGGCGCGGCGCGAGAGGTGGATGCCGAAGTCCGAGGGGTTCCAGTCGTAGCTCTCGTCGCTGGCCTCGTGCAGGACGTCGAGGTAGCCCGCCTGCTGAGCCAGAACCTTCCGGGCCACGGTCGGGTTGCGGTACACGAGGGCGCAGCTGTCGAGCGGCGCGAAGAGCCACTTGTGGGGGTCGACGATGAAGCTGTCCGCGTGACGCAGTCCCTGGAAGAGGTGGCCGTGGGTGCGCGAGAGCATCGCGGCGCCGCCGTAGGCGCCGTCCACGTGGAACCACAGGTCGTGCTCGCGGCAGTAGGCGCCGAGCCCTTCGAGGTCGTCGACGATGCCGGCGTTGGTGGTCCCGCCCGTCGCCGCGACCCCGACCACGGTCTCGGGGTGCGGGTCGGCGGCCAGGGCCGCCTCGAGGGCCTCGCGGGTGAAGCGGTGGTCGTCGGTCGTGACCATGAAGGGCTCCACGTCGAGGATGTGCAGGGCCTTGCCGATGCTCGAGTGGGCGTCGTCGGACATGGCGATGCGTACGCGGGCGTCGAGCGAGCCGAGTCGGGCCCGGCCCACGTCGCGCGCGACCGTGAGAGCCGACAGGTTGCCGAGCGACCCGCCCGAGACGAAGGCGCCCCCGGATCCCTCGGGCAGTCCGGCCGCGCCGCGAAGGAAGTCGAGGGCTTGGTTCTCGGCGACCACGACGCCCGAGGACTCCAGCCAGCTCGTGCCGTTGAGCCCCGAGCAGGCCACCACCATGTCGAAGAGCAGCGAGTTCTTGGTCGGGGCGTTGGGGATGAAGGCGAGAAACCCCGGCGAGTCGATCGACACGACCGCCGGGGCGAGGTGGGTCCGGAAGACCTCGAGCACCTCCTCGGCCGGTGTCCCGGACTCCGAGACGAGCCCGCGCAGGGCGCTGTCGGCGACGTCGACCGCGGCACCGAAGTCGAGGGGCACCGGGTCGAGCGAGAGCCGCTCGCGGCAGTAGTCGAAGATCGCCTCGCCGAACTTGTCGTCGTAGCGGAACATCGGGTGCGCCATTGCACGTCCTTCCCGTTTAGGCCTCGTCCATCGTACGCGTCCGAACGATCGGGTCCGGGGGCGTCGTCGGAGCGCCGCTAGCATCCCCCCATGGGCACCGGACGCGTCGGCTTCCTCGGCCCCGAGGGCTCGTTCTCCCACGAGGCGGTGGCGTCCCTCGGGCGGGCGGCCGAGCCGGTTCCCTACCCCACGATCGAGGACCTCCTGGCGGCCGCCGCCGCCGGTGAGACCGATGAGGCGCTGGTGCCCCTGGAGAATGCCCTGGAGGGGACGGTCTCGGCGACCATCGACGGGCTCGTCTTCGACCACGACCTCGTGATCCGTCGCGAGGTCGTCCTGGCGATCCACCTGCACCTGCTGGCTCGTCGGGGCGTCGCGCTCGAGGACGTCACCCTCGTGCGCAGCTACGTGCACGCCCTCGCCCAGGTCCGGGGATTCCTGCACCGCCACGGTCTGGCGAGCGAACCCACCGCCTCGACCTCCCAGGCGGCCCGCGAGGTCGCGGCCTCCGACCAGCCGTGGGCCGCGGTGGGCTCGGCGCTCGCCGCCGAGCTCTTCGGCCTCGAGGTCGTCGCGCACGACGTGGGGGACCACCCCGGCAACGAGACGCGCTTCGTCCTCGTCGGCCGGGGGGCTATCGTCGCGCCCACCGGCCACGACCGTACGACGATCGTGTGCTTCCAAGACGCCGACCGGCCGGGCTCCCTCTACGGGATCCTCGGCCGCTTCGCCGCGCGCGACCTCAACCTCACCAAGCTCGAGAGCCGCCCGACCAAGCGGGGTCTCGGCGACTACTGCTTCGTCATCGAGTTCGAGGGCCACGTGGCCGATGACGTGGTGGCCGACTGCCTCGCCGACCTCGAGGCCCACCTCGCCCGGGTGAAGTTCCTCGGCTCCTACCCGGTGACCGGCGTG
>JAKCEK010000161.1 GCA_021838005.1 Actinomycetes bacterium | reverse complement strand
GGTCTCCAACGGGCCGCTGCCGTTCTGGCGGCCGGACGAGGGCTGGCAGGACCCCCACGACCTCGGGGTGGTGGGCCGCCGGGTGCTCGCCTTCTTCGACCGCCAGTATCGCTTCAGCGGGATCAACCGGTTCCGCTCCAAGCTCGAGCCCGACCGCACCGAGCCGCTCTACGTGCTGCGCAGCCGGGGCGTCATCAGCCCGGGGGTCGCGCACTCCATC
The DNA here is from genome assembly GCA_021838005.1 of Actinomycetes bacterium. Taxonomy (GTDB): domain Bacteria; phylum Actinomycetota; class Acidimicrobiia; order Acidimicrobiales; family RAAP-2; genus RAAP-2. The sequence goes on along the minus strand of JAKCEK010000161.1, from coordinate 3,686 downwards.
CAGCGCTTGTTGAATCGCCGGAGCTAGGCCGCGCTCAGCGGGACCCGCCAGATGAGGCGCGTCCCGTGGGGCTCGACGGCCTCGACCGAGAAGGCGCCGCCCAGGATCTTCGCGCGCTGGCCGAGGTTCGCGAGGCCGAGCCCCGCGCCCGTGGGGTCCCCTCGGATGCCCACCCCGTCGTCGGTGACCCGCAGGGTGACCTCGCCGTCCTCGAGGGTGAACTCGACCTCGCAGCTGCCCGCGCGGGCGTGCCGGCCGACGTTGGTCAGTGCCTCGCGCAAGACGGCGAGAAGGTGGTCGGCGACGCGCGCGGGGACCATCGTGTCGATCGGGCCGGCGAAGGTCAGGGTCGGACGCGGGCCGAAGACGGACGCCAGCTCGTCGATGAGGTCGGTCGCGTTACGCCGGAGGCCCCCGGGCAGGGGGTCGATGTCGAGCTGGTGGATGGTCGCGCGTAGCTCGTTGATCACGACGTCGAGCTGGTCGACCGCCTTGGAGATGGCCGTCGTGGTCTCGTCGCGGACCGCGATGCGCGAGGCCTCCTGCAGGGCCAGCCCGATGGCGTAGATGCGCTGGATGATGCGGTCGTGGAGTTCGCGGGCGATACGATCGCGGTCTTCGATCACCGAGAGCAGGCGCAGCCGGTCGCGCAGCCGGCAGTTCTCGATGGCGATGGCCGCGGCCTGGGCCAGCGCTTCGACCAGGGCCTCGTCCTCCTCGCTGAAGCGCTCGGCGTCGAGCTTGTTGGTCAGATAGAGGTTGCCGTACACGGTCAAGGGGGTGCGGACCGGGACCCCGAGGAACGACGACATGGCCGGATGGCCCTCGGGGAACCCCACGCTGAGGGGATGCTCGCCGATCCGGTCCAGCCGGAGGTTCTCGCCCTCGGCCACGACGACCCCGAGGACGCCCCGCCCGGTGGGCCGGGCGCCGATCGCCTGCTCGCGCCCCTCGGGCAGGCCGTAGGTGATGAACTCCGAGAGGGACGTGCGCGACTCGTTGAGCACGCCCAGGGCGCCGTACTGGGCGCCCGCGATGGCGCACGCCTCCTCGACGAGGTGGGCGAGCAGGTCCGAGAGCTCGACGTCGGCCTCAATCATGAGGACCGCGCCGAGCAAGCGTTGGAGCTTGTCGATGTCGCGGACCTTGCGGTACGGCACGACCCCCACAGTACCGAGCGCCGGGTCCCGCGTCGCCCCCGTTTCGGTCTTTTGACGGGAACACCCCGGGGTGGGATAGTGGGGGCCGTGGCGATCCGCGTCTTTCTGCTCGACGATCACGAGGTCGTTCGCGAGGGCATCCGTAGTCTGCTCGAGTACGACGAGGAGATCGAGGTCGTCGGGGAGGCCTCCACCGTCGCTGAGGCCATGACCCGCATCCCGCTCGCCCACCCCGACGTCGCCATCCTCGACGTGCGCCTGCCCGACGGCAGCGGCATCGAGGTCTGTCGTGACATCCGCTCCGACGACCCGAGCGTGACGTGCCTGATGCTCACGAGCTACGCCGACGACGAGGCCCTCTACGCGAGCGTGATGGCCGGCGCCGCCGGCTACGTCTTGAAGCAGGTGCGCGGACGCGACCTGGTGGCCGACGTGAAGAAGGTGGCCGCCGGGGGCACCCTGATGGACAGCCGGGCGATCGCCAAGGTGATTGAGCGGATCACCAACCCGCCGAGCCCGAGCGACGAGTTGGCGGCACTCTCGCCCCAGGAGAGGCGGCTGCTCGACCACATCGCCGAGGGGCTGACCAACCGCCAGATCGCCGAGGTGATGTTCCTCTCGGAGAAGACCGTGAAGAACTACGTGACGAGCTTGCTCGCCAAGCTCAACATGGCCAATCGCACGGAGGCCGCCGTGTTCGTGACGCGCCTGCGTGACGGGACCCTCGACCAGCCCTAGGCGCTAGACCGCGGCGATCAGGTCGAGGCCGCGCTCGGCGAGGCGCCCTTCGAGTTCGCGCCGTTCCTTCTCGGGGTGGCTGAAGTCGTCGGGCTCGACGATCACGTCGTTGGCGAGACAGAGCTTCACCAGCGCACGGTCGTAGGCGATCTCCGCGGCCAGCGCCGCGTAGGCGCCCTTCTGGCGCCTCGAGGAGGTGCGCACCATCTCGCGCCGGCAGTTTCGCGCGTACTCGACCAGGGTGTCGTCGCGGATCTCGCTCGGCCACTCGGCGAGGGCCCGGGTGAGCAGTTCCACGTACATCGACATGCGATCATCCTCCCCGTATCGAGGGGGTCCCGACTAGGGACCCTCGTCCCTTGCTCTCGGTGTCGCGGCGGCGAGGGCCGCCGTGGTGGCCGCCGGCACGGGCGAGCCGCGCCACTCCCGGTGGGCTGGGCGCCCGGTCACTGTCTCGGCCCCGTCGGCTCTCCCATGCGTCCCCCATCAAGGGAGGCGGGCGCCGGACCGGTCGCAGGGGCCGAGACGACGCTCATCGTCCGACCCGGTCCGGCGTCCCCCCTCCGGTGCCAGTGTCCCTAACCGGGAGATGCGTCCCCCAGTGACGATGGTCCCAAGATGGTCGGACCTTGGTCCCTGTCGCCGCCGACCCGGGCGGGGTGAGACTGGCCCGGAGCCTCAAGAGAAAGCCTCGAGAGGCGAAGGAGTGATCATGCAGAGGAAGTTCTTCGACATGCTGCTCAGCGTCGTGGGCCTCGTCCTCACCGTCGCCCTGGTCGTCGGCGGGGCGTTGTTGCTGTGGGGCGCGAACTTCGCGAACTCGAACGTCCACAATCAGCTGGCCCAGCAGGACATTTACTTCCCGACCACGGCGGCCTTCGCCGCCGCGAAGCCCGGCACCGAGGTCACCCCCGGCATGAAGCCCTACCTGCTGCAGTACGCCGGCAAGGAAGTGCTCACCGGAGCGCAGGCCGAGGCCTACGCCAACCACTTCATCGCCGTGCACCTCTCGGAGATGCCCTACGGCGGCGTCTACTCGAAGGTCTCGGCGGCCTCGCGGGCCAACCCCACCAATACCGCCCTCTCCCAGGAGGTCCAGACCGTCTTCCAGGGCACCACGCTGCGCGGCCTCCTGCTCGAGGCCTACGGCTTCAGCCAGTTCGCGCTGATCGCCGAGTGGGGCGCGACGGCCTGCTTCATCGGGGCGGCGATGATGCTGATCCTGGTGCTCATCGGCTTCGCCCACGCCCGGCGCACGCCCGAGACCGAACAGCTCGTCGTGCGTACCGAGGAGGCGAAGGAACTGATCGGCGTGTGATCTTCCCCGACCACCGATCAGGCGGCCCGGCTCTTTGAGCCGGGCCGCACTCTATTCGGGGGTGGCCGCGACGCGCGGGGTGCGCGAGGGCCAGGGCACGATCGCCGAGACCCGGGCCTGGTAGTCCCGATACGCGGGGTACTTCGCAGACGAGATCTCCTCGGTGAAGCGGGTCGACCCGACGAAGAGGCCCGTGAGGGCGGCCGGACCAAGGATCGTCCAGTCGAGCACGTGGCCGAGCGCGAGCGCCCCCAGCGCGTAGACCAGCCACCATTGAGCGAGCTCGAAGAAGTAGTTGGGGTGGCGCGAGTAGGCGAAGAGGCCGGTCGTGAGGAAGTCGGCCTCGGGGGTGCGCCCGGCCTCGCGGGCGAGTCGCTTGCCCTCCTGGAAGCGCCACTGCTGCTCGTCGGCCACGGTCTCGAGCGCGAGGCCGGCGAGGAAGAGGAGCGCGACGAACGCGTCGGCGAGCC
>JAKCEK010000160.1 GCA_021838005.1 Actinomycetes bacterium | reverse complement strand
ATCTGGATGGACGGCAAGCTGGTGGACTGGCGCGACGCCACGACCCACGTGCTCACGCACACCCTCCACTACGGCACGGGCGCCTTCGAGGGCATCCGGGCCTACCCGACGTCACGGGGGCCCGCGGTCTTTCGCCTGGGCGACCACATGACGCGCCTGCTGGCCAGCTGCAAGATCCTGATGATCGACGTGCCCTACACCCTCGACGAGCTGTGCGACGCCGCCAAGGAGGTCGTGCGCGCGAACGAGCTGACCGAGGGGTGCTACATCCGACCGCTCGTCTACCTCGGCTACGGCGAGATGGGGGTCAACCCCCTCGGGGCGCCGGTGAACGTCGCCGTCGCCGCCTGGCCGTGGGGGGCCTACCTCGGCGACGAGGGCGTGGCCCAGGGCGTGCGGATGAAGATCTCCTCGTGGGCGCGCCACCATCCCAACTCGATGCCCACGGCCTCCAAGACCGTCGGCGGCTACGTCAACTCCTCGCTGGCCAAGGCCGAGGCCATCAAGGCCGGCTACGACGAGGCGATCATGCTCGGTCCCGACGGGCGCATCAGCGAGTGCACCGGTGAGAACCTCTTTATCGTGCGCGACGGCCAGCTCCTGACGCCCCCGCCGAGTGAGGCCGGGGCCCTGCGCGGCATCACCCAGGCGAGCGTCGCGCGCCTCGCGGGCGACCTCGGTCACGAGGTCGCCTACGAGACCCTTCGCCGCGACGACCTCTACCTCTGCGACGAGGCCTTTCTCACCGGCACCGCCGCCGAGGTGGTGCCGATCCGCTCGGTCGACGACCGGGTGGTCGGTGACGGCACGCCCGGGCCCCTCACGCGCCGGATCCAGGACCTCTACCGGCGCGTCGTGCGCGGTGAGGAGCCGACCTACGAGGAGTGGCTCGATCGGGTCTAGGCCGCGCCAGGGGTAACCTCGTCCCCGTGGCCCAACCCTCCTTCGCCCCCGTTCCTGAGGCCGGCGGGGTCCGGCCGATCATGGCGACCCGGCCCCCCGAGGTCGGGCGGACGAAGAACCCCGGACTGCTTCGCCACGTGCCGCGATCCCCGGGTCGCTACGGCAACCCGGCCCCCAACGAGGGCTTCGCCCTGACCCTGGCGGCCCGGGCCGTCGCCGGACTCGAGGTGGAGCACGCCCACGACCGCGAGGGGCTCGCCCTCGCCGTCGGCCTCGTCGCCGCGAAGCGGGCGAGCCTGATCGGGCGCGGTCCCACCCGGGGCGACGTCGTGCGGGCGATGGAAATGCTCGAGGTACGCTCACCGGTTCCCGGCGCGCTCGCGCGGCGGTTCCGGGGCCTCGGCCACAGCTACGCGGCCCAGCGCGACTTCGTCGACTCCGTCGAGAGCGCCGACCTGCTCGCGCCGAGCGAGGAGAGCGGCTCGTGAGCTTCGCCCTGAGCGAGGAGCAGCGGGCCTTCCGCGACGTGCTGAGGTCCTTCGTGGACGAGCGGATCGCGCCCCACGCCGCGCGCTACGACCGCGAACAGGTCTTCCCCCAGGAGAGCTTCGACGCGTGCCGCGAGATGGAGTTGCCGGCCCTGTGGGTCCCCGAGGCCTACGGCGGGGCCGGTGCCGATATGGTCACTCAGGCGATCATGGCCGAGGAAGTCGCGCGGGGCTGCGCGTCGACGTCGGTGACCATGCTGATCTCCAAGCTGGGCATGCTGCCGGTGATGAACTTCGCCTCGGAGGAGATCAAGCGGTCGTACCTGCCGCGGATCGCCACCGGCGAGATCCAAGCCTCCTACTGCCTCTCGGAGGCCGACGCCGGCAGCGACGTGGTGGCGATGCGCGCGCGTGCGGTGCGTGACGGGGACGACTACATCCTCACGGGCGCCAAGTACTGGATCACCAACGCTGGGGTCTCGGAGACCTACACGGTTTTCGCCAAGACCGACCCCGACGCCGGCCACCGCGGGATCACCTGCTTCCTCGTCGAGAAGGGGTGGGGGGTCCAGTTCCCCAAGCACGAGGACAAACTCGGGCTGCGCGCCTCGCCCACTGGAGAGGTCGTCTTCGACGGGGTGCGCGTGCCGGCCAGCCACCGCGTCGGCGCCGAGGGCCAAGGATTCACGATCGCGATGCACACGCTCGACCGCTCCCGTCCGACCATCGGCGCCCAGGCGGTCGGCATCGCCCAGGGGGCAATCGACTACGCGGCGCAGTACATGAAGGGCCGCACGGCCTTCGGCGGACCGATCAGCGAGCTGCAGGGGCTGCGCTTCATGCTCGCCGACATGGCGATCCGCACCGAGGCGGCCCGTGCGCTCGTCTACCGGGCCTGCGCCACGATCGACGACGGAGACCCTGACGGCACGCTCAGCTACCTCGGGGCGGCCGCGAAGTCCTACGCCGCCGACACCGCCATGAGCGTCACCACCGACGCCGTCCAGCTCCTCGGGGGCTACGGCTACACCAAGGATTTCCCGGTCGAGCGGTTCATGCGCGACGCGAAGATCACCCAGATCTACGAGGGCACGAACCAGATCCAGCGGGTCGTGGTCGCAAGACACCTGCTCAGGTAGGTCTTTCGGGACGATTCCCTCGCCTCGGAGGGGCGAGGGAATCGGCGCCATCCCTACTTCATCCCTACAGGTCCCTTCGCGGCAACCGTTGGGTCCCGTGGCGACCCTGCGCGAACGCCGGCCCGGGGTCTGGGAGGTCCGCGCCTTCGTCGGACGCGACCCGATGGGCCGCCCGGTCCAGGTGAGCCGGACGGTGCGGGGGACGAAGAAGGACGCCCAGCGCGTGGCGGCCGAGATGACCCTGCGGGCCCCGACGGCGTCGGTCGCTCGGGTGACGGTCGCCGAGATGCTCGACCTCTGGGCCGAGACCATGAGGGGGTCGTGGGCGCCACAGACCGAGCGCGACCAGCTGAGCCGGATCCGCGGGGTGAAGGCCGATCGCATCGCCTCGATGGCATTGACGCGCCTTAGCGCGGTGGAAGTCGACCGGTGGCACGCGCGCCTCGCCCGACAGGGCCTGGGGGAGGGCGCGATCAAGAACCGGCACGTCGCCCTTCGCGCGGCCGTGACGCTCGCCGTGCGTTGGGGATGGCTCGCCACGAACGTCGTCGCGGTCGCCCGCCTCGGCAAGCGCAAGTCCCATCCCCGGGGCTCGTTGAGCGACGAAGAAGTGCGAGCCGTCCTCGCGAGTGCGACAGAACTCGTCGATGGGGGAGTCGTCGAGCTCCAGGCAGCCCTCGCCCTCCGTCTCGCCGCGGTGACCGGGGCTCGCCGGTCCGAGCTGGCGGCGCTTCGCTGGGACGACCTCGAGGCGGGGCGCCTGGTCGTCGACTCCTCGATCGCGGTCCTGCGCCCGGGGGACGGCTCGCGTCGGCCCACCCTGCGCGACGACCCGACAAAGACGGCCAACCGGCGGGTGATCGCCCTCGACGGGCCCACGCTCGAGGCGATGGAGGACCTAGGGGCCCGCTGCGCCGAGTACGGGCCCTGGATCCTGGCAGTGGGGGACCGGCCGGTGAGCCCTGAGCGGGTATCGGCCTGGTGGCGTCGGGCGCGGGGCGCCGCCGGGGTCGACCCGAAGTGGCGTCTGCACGACCTGCGGCACTGGTCGGCGACCGTGGCGATCGCCGGCGGCCACGACATCCGCACAGTCGCAAATCGCCTCGGCCACGCCAACCCGTCGATGACGCTGCGCACGTACGCCCACGCGGTCCCGGCTCCCGACGCCGACGTCGCTGATGTCCTGGGGAGAGTCCTCGACGTTCCGTGAGGTCCGGGCTCAGAAGTCGCCAGCTTCACGGGCCAGGAGGTCGTCGATGGCCGTGAGCGGGACAAGGACGCGACGTCCGAGCCGAATCGAGGACAAGAACCCCGACGAGACGAGCTCGTAGGCGTAGGAGCGTGATACGCCGAGGACGCGAGCGGCCTCGGCGACGCTGATCAGGGCCCTGGGAACTCGCTCGACATCTCTGCTTGCGTGCCCCTGGCCGGA
>JAKCEK010000159.1 GCA_021838005.1 Actinomycetes bacterium | reverse complement strand
TCGGCCGCGACCTTGGTCGCGCGCAGCTCGTCGGTCACCTCGGGCACGTCGTCCTCACCGAAGCCGTGCAGGGCGAAGGCGTCGGGGCCCTCGAGGTAGGTCGCCGCCGCCGGGGTGAGCCCGAGCGCGCGCACGGCCCCCAGGTGGACCCCGCCGCGCAGCTCGCGCAGCAGGATCGCCCCCAGGTAGGCCCGGTGCAGGGGCTCGACGGGGTCGGCGATCGCGAGGTAGCCGTCGACGAGGGGCGCCTCGCCCGCGCGCGCCCCCTCGGCCACCCGGCGAGCGCCCGCGCCCACAAGCTCGAGGGCGTCGCGCCCGAGGGCGCCGAAGGTCCGCTCGGCGAAGGCGTAGGCGGCCTCGAGGTAGTCGCGCGCCGTCGCGAGCGGCGCCCGACGGGCCCGGGGCGCGCCGTAGATGGCCTCGATCGCCGAGGGCGAGAAGAAGGCGAAGACCTCGAGCACGCGCGCGGGCTCCACGTCGCCCATCACGCCGGCCCGCCCCAGGCCGTAGAACTCGAACGCGTTGAGCCCGAGCGCGTGGGCGTGGTCGCGCGTGCCCGGGTCGAAGTAGAAGGCCGCACCGATCGTCTGGATCGGGGCGGCGAGGAAGCGGGCGAGCTCGAGGGCGTCCATGGCGCGAGCCTAGGAGACTGTTGAACAATCCCTGACTCGACGGTCCAGTCGGCGGAGAATGGGGTATGCAAGGCGTCTCCGATCCCAACCGTGAGCTGATGGACGCGGCGGCCCTGTGCCGTCAGCTGGTCCCCGAGGGCAGCGTGGCCGCGTTCCTCGCCGACCACCGTCACGAGCTCTTCCCCGACGAGATGTTCGAGGACCTCTTCCCCTCGCGCCGCGGCCGCCCCTCGATCCCCGGTGACGTCGTGGCTTCAGTTCTGGTCCTGCAGTCCTTGGAGGGGCTCAGCGACCGCGAGGCGGCCCGGGCGCTCGCCGACCGGATCAGTTGGAAGGTGGCCTGCGGGCTCGCCCTCACCGACGAGGGCTTCGACTTCACCGTCCTCACCTACTGGCGCAGCCGCCTGCGCGCGAGCGACGCCCCCGAGCGCGTCTTTGAGGCGGTGCGGGCGGTCGTCGCGGCGACCGGGGTGCTGAAGGGCAAGACCCGCCGGGCGCTCGACTCGACCCTGCTCGACGACGCCGTCGCCACCCAGGACACGGTCACCCAGATCGTCGCCCAGCTGCGCCGGGTGCGCCGGCTCGTTCCGGCCGCCGGGGCCCTCGGGGCGCGCGTCGTCGACGACGCACGCGCCAAGCCCGTCCTCGACTGGAGCGACGAGGCGGCGCGCGCGCGCCTCGTGCACGACCTCGTCGCCGACGCTCGCGCCGTGCTCGAGGCCTGTGGGAACCTCCCACTCGAGAAGGACGAGCGCGAGGCGCTCGGCCTTCTCGCCCTCGTCGCCGGCCAGGACGTCGAGCTCGTCGACGGCCGCTGGCGCGTCGCCGAGCGCGTCGCCAAGGACCGGGTGATCTCGGTCGTCGACCCCGAGAGCCGCCACATGCACAAGAGTCGCAGCCTCTACCGCGACGGCTACAAGGCCCACCTGGCCGTCGAGCCCGAGACCGGGCTCGTGACCGCGGCGACCCTGACCCCGGCGTCGGCCTCGGACGCCACGGTGGGCGTCGGGCTGCTCGTCGACGAGGGCCCCCTCAGCGTCTACGCCGACGCCGCCTACGGCTCGGGCGAGCTGCTGGCGGCCCTAGAGACCGCGGGCCACGCCAGCGTCGTCAAGCCCCCACCGCTCAGCGTCGCCGTCGAGGGGGGCTTCAGCCGCGACGACTTCGCCGTCGACGAGGCCGCGGGGACCGTCACCTGCCCGGCCGGTCACGCCGTCGTCCTCACCGCTAAGCGCACCGCCACCTTCGGCGTGCGCTGTCGCGACTGCCCCCTTCGCTCACGCTGCACCAACGCGGCGGGCGGGCGCACGATGCACCTGCACGCGCACCACACCCTGCTCAAGGCCAATCGAGCGCGCTTCGCCGACGAGGGCGTCGTTTCGGACTATCGAAAGTGGCGTCCCCTCGTCGAGCGATCGCTCGCGTGGCTCGTGAGGGGTCCCTCACGCCACGTGAGATACCGCGGCGTCTCTCGCAACCAGCAGGGCCTCTCGACGCGGGTTGCCGCGATCAACCTGCGCCGGCTCGTGAACCTGGGGCTCGACCACGACGGGACGACCTGGGTGCTCGCCCCCTGAGACGGGGCGCGCACGTCCGGGTGACAGGAAAGGACCTCACCACGGGAATCGACCCCTTCTGGGTGGCTGACTCGCCCCCTCTTCGCGCCAGCTCTTCGGCTCAGTCATCTCCGGGCGTGCACCACGGAAGATACGTCCTCACGACACGTTGTTCAACGGGCTCCTAGGGCCAACAGAGACTTTGGTCACATCGGGCGTCGAGAGCCGCCCTGATAGAACGAGGGGATGAAGATTTCCCTGGTGGCGGAGTCGCGCGCCGGCGAGACCCGCGTGGGGCTCACCCCGGACGCTGTGAAATCCCTGATCAAGGATGGTTGGACCGTCGAGGTCGAGCGAGGGGCGGGCGTGCGCTCGCACTTTTCCGACGACGCCTACCGCGAGGCGGGCGCCGCGATCACCGAGCGCCCCGACGGCGAGGTGACGATCCGGGTCAACCCTCCGACGGTGGAGGAGGTCGCCCGGCTCCCCGAGGGCTCGTTGCACCTCTCGTTCCTCTCGCCGCTGCTCGCGCTCGAGGTCGTGCGCGCCCTCGTCGCGCGCCGGGTGACCGTCGTGAGCTTCGACCTGCTGCCGCGCATCTCGCGGGCCCAGTACATGGACGCGCTCTCGAGCCAGGCGACGGTCTCGGGCTACCGCTCGGCGCTCGAGGCGGCCCACCACCTCGACCGGTTCTTCCCCCTGCTCACCACGGCGGCCGGCACCATCCGCCCGGCCAAGGTGCTCGTCATGGGGGTCGGCGTGGCCGGCCTGCAGGCCATCGCCACCGCCAAGCGCCTCGGCGCGCGGGTGCGCGCCTACGACGTGCGCTCGGCCGCCAAGGAGGAGGCCGAGTCGGCCGGGGCGACCTTCGTCGACTTAGGCGTCACGGCCGACGCCGCCGGCGGCTACGCCCGCGAGCTCACCGACGAGGAGAGGGCCCGCCAGCAGGCCGCCCTCGTCGACGAGGTCGCCGCCGCCGACGTCATCATCACCACGGCCGCCGTCCCGGGGCGCAAGGCGCCGATCCTGCTCACGACGGCCATGGTCGAGGCGATGGCCGACGGGTCCCTCATCGTCGACATGGCCGCCGACGGCGGCGGCAACTGCGAGCTGACGGTGGCCGGCGAGGTCGTCACCCACCGGGGGGTCTCCGTCGTGGGGCTCGCCAACCCGCCGGCCGCGATGGGTCGCCACGCCAGCACGATGTACGCCAACAACGTGGTGAAGCTCCTCGCCCTCTACGGGCACGGCGAGGTCGCCCCCGACTGGTCCGACGAGGTCGTCGCGGGCACCACGCTCACCTCGGGCGGGCTCGTCCACCACCGGCCCACGGCCGAGGCCCTCGGGGTCGAGGCCGTGCCCGTCGCCGTACCCACCACCGAGACCGCCGACGCGGAGGAGTCGAAGTGACCAACGTGCTGTTGCAGTACGCGACCGTGTTCGTGCTCAGCGTGTTCGTGGGCATCGAGATCATCTCGAAGGTCCCGAGCATCCTGCACACGCCTCTGATGTCGGGCTCGAACGCCATCCACGGGGTGATCCTCGTGGGCTCGATGCTCATCCTGGGGGCGGCCAACACCCACGCCGAGGAGGTACTGGGCTTCCTCGCGGTCATCCTCGCGACGCTGAACGTGGTGGGCGGCTTCGTCGTCACCGACCGGATGCTCGAGATGTTCAAGCCCCGCACGCCGCGCGCGAAGCCCGGCGCCTCGACCGAGGCGAGCGACGCGAACAAGGGCGGTGAGGCGTGAGCCGCGGCACCCTGATCGACCTGCTCTACCTCGTCGCGGCG
>JAKCEK010000158.1 GCA_021838005.1 Actinomycetes bacterium | reverse complement strand
GCCGGCGCAGCGCGTCGAGGTTGCCCACCACCTTGTCCTCGTAGACCTGGCGGGCGTCGGCGGTGGTGACGTTCTGGTTGAAGATGGCGAGGGTCTGGGCCTGGGCCGCCCCGAAGACGTAGGCCCTCACCACGGCGACCACCAGCTTCTTCGAGGTGGCCGCGACGGCACTGCGCTTGGTGGCCTCTTGGCCCTGGAGCGATGCGATGGATGCGTCGAGCTGGGCGACGGCGGCCCGGTCGGCGTCGTACTGGTTGGCCGTGATCTCGCTCTGCTTCTCCTGCTGGGAGAGCGTCTGGGAGAGGTGGGCGATCTCGGCCTGGGTCTGGGCGATGGTCTGGGCCCCGACCCGCCCCGGGACGAGGACGAGGGCCGTGGTGATCAGGGCCAGGACCACAGCCAGGGGGGAGGGTGTCGTGCCCCGACGCCGCACGCGCATGCGTCAAGCCTAGTGAGGGGCCCCGTGAGAACGAGGGCAACCCTCCGGCGCCCGTTCGACGACCCGGGCTCGGTTAGCCTGGGCCCGCGGCGTCGAGGGGGCGTAGCCCAATCGGCAGAGGCAGGGCGCTTAAACCGTCCCCAGTGAGGGTTCGAATCCCTCCGCCCCTACGCCGCCGGGGCGGGGCGGCGCCATTTAGTAGCGTTGTAGGGTGGCCAAAAGCACCTCGGGCAAGCTCGTCAGCCGCGTCGGCGCGGCCGGCGGCGGCAAAACGTATCGCAAGACGCGACCCGCCAACTTCTACGGGGTGCTCGCGGTCATCGTGATCCTGGGCCTCGCCCTGGTCGCCTACTCGCGCTACCAGTACCAGAACCCGACGAGGGCCCACCACGCCGCCGCGACGCCGCCGCTCGTGGGCAAGACGTACTACTTCGCTCTCGCCGCCGACAACTGCGGCACGCTGCTGCCGTCGTTGAGTTCCGACCCCACCTACAAGGGCAGCTACCACGTCGAGTCGAACAACGTCGTGAACCTGACCCCGCTGACCAGCGCCAGCGCGGGCGCGAACGCGACGCTCGCGAACTTCGCGGCGAGCTACCCGGGGCTCACGGTCTCCTCGAGCGCCTTGGCGATCCCCGGCAAGAACGGGGTGAAGGACCCGGCGACCACCTTCGCCAACGGCGCGGTGTGCGCCAAGGGCACCAAGTACGCCGGCCAGAAGGCCGAGGTCGTCTACGCCTACTGGAAGACCCTGGCCCAGACCACCCCGACGACCACGACCGATCCGACCTCGATCCACCTGGGCAACGAGGCACGGGTGACCCTGGCCTTCGTGCCCAAGGGCGTGACGCCGCTCGCGCCCTCGACGTCCACCGTTGACTCGATGTTGGTGCTCGCGACGACGCCCACGACCACGACCACCCTCCCGGTGACCTCGACGACGGCGCCGACCACCTCGACGACGGCGCCGACCACCTCGACGACGACGCCCGCCACGACCACGACGTCCAAGGGCTGATGCTCGCCATCATCCTGGTCGGGGGGAAGGGCACGCGGATGCGGCCACTCACCTACGAGACGCCCAAGCAGATGCTCCCCCTGGTCGGGGTGCCCATGATCGAGGGCGTCTTCGCCTCGCTGGCCGCCCACGGGGTGACCGAGGCGGTCCTGTCGCTGGGCTACCTGCCCGACCGGTTCACCGAGGCCTACCCCGACAACGTGATCGCCGGGCTGAGGGTGCGTTACGCCGTCGAGCCGTCACCGCTCGACACCGCCGGGGCCATCCGCTTCGCCGCCGAGAGTGCCGGGGTCGACGACACGTTCCTCGTGGTGAACGGGGACATCGTCAGTGACCTCGACGTCTCGCGCCTGGTCGCGTTCCACCGTGAGCGCTCGGCGGTCGCGACCATCGCCCTGCACCCGGTGAAGGACCCCTCCCTCTTCGGGGTCGTGCCGACCGACGAGGGCGGACGGGTCACCGCCTTCGTCGAGAAACCGCCGGTCGACGAGGCCCCGACGAACATGATCAACGCCGGCTACTACGTCTTCGAGCCGCGGGCGCTCGACCACGTCGCGCCCGACCGGCCGGTGAGCGTCGAGCGAGAGACGTTCCCCGCCCTGGCGGCCGAGGGCTCCCTCTACGCGCTCGGCGACAACGCCTACTGGTTGGACACCGGTACGCCCCACGCGTACCTCACCGCGAACATCGACGTCCTCGTCGGACGGCGCGCCGCGCGGGCGCCCGGGGTCATCGACGCGACGTGGAGCCACGCCTCGGCGGCCGTCGACGCGAGCGCGACGGTGCGCCGCTCGGTCGTCGACCGCGAGTGCGTGGTCGGGGCCGACGTCGTGATCGAGGATTCGGTGCTGCTGCCCGGCGCGGTCGTCCAGAGCGGCTGTGTCGTGCGCTGGTCGATCATCGGGCCCGAGGCCGTGGTGGGTTCGGGCTCGACGCTCGGTCCCACGTGCGTGGTCGGCGCGAAAGAGCACGTGGCCGCCGAGTCCCGCCTCTCGGGCGACGTGCGACTGGGCGGGGTCTAGCGGAAGAGGTCCTCGCCCGGCCGGCGCACGATCGACTCGGCCACGCTGCCCGGGCCGAGGAACGACGGGTCGAGACCGCGCACCAGGGCGAAGGGGGTTCCGGCCGCCTTGTGCAGGACGAGGTTGGCCGCGCCGGCGACCTCGTCGGCGATCGCCACCTCGGTGGCCTCCAGGCGACGGCCGTGGGCGTCAAGGGTGCCGCGCAGGTCGAGGATCGGACGCAGGCCCGCGACCCCGAGGGCCACGTCGGTCACCCCGTGGCGCCACGCCCGTCCGAAGGTGTCGGTGACGACGACGGCCACTTCGACCCCCGTGCGCCGGGCGAGCTCGCCCCGCAGGCGCCGGGCGCTGCGGTCCGGTTCGAGGGGCAAGAGGACGGCCGTCCCCTCGTCGGCGTTGGACAGGTCGACGCCGGCGTTGGCGTTAACGAACCCGTGACTCGTCTCGGTGATGCGCAGTGCCCCGCGCCGGCGCAGCACCCGGCGCGCCTCGGACTCGACGAGGGCCGCCTTGGCCTCGGCGGTGTCCTCGAGGGCCACGACGCGGCCCTCGGCCTTGGCCACCACCTTGGAGGTGACGACGAGGACGTCGCCGGTCTCCAGGGCCTCGCCGGCGTCGGCGAGCGAGGTGAGGACGAGCTCGGCGAGGTCGTCCCCGGCGCCGACCCGGACCGTGGTCGCCAGCGCCACCAGGCGTAGGGCGCTCACGCGAGGACGGCTTCGGCGAGGGCGCGGGCCCGCGCCGGGTCGTCCATGACGGTGGTCGTGACGCGCACCTCGTGCCCGGCCGCCTCGACGCGCCCGGCGAGCCCCGCGTCGAGCTCGTCGAGGACCCACGTGCGCACGAGTCCCCCGTAGTGGGCGGCCACGCCGGCCGCCGACGGCTCGAGGCCGAGGTCGCGCATCAGCCGGTCGGCCGGCCCCTTGAGGGCGGCGCCCCCGACGAGGGGCGAGACGGCGAGCACGTCGCCGCGCTCGCCCAGCGCCTCGCGCACGCCCGCCAGGGCGAGGATCGGGTCGATCGACAGCAGGGGGTTCGAGGGCGCGATCACGACCCGCTCGGCCCCCTCGATCGCGGCCAGCGCCGCCGCGCTCGGGCGGGCGGTCGCGAGGCCGGTCACGGTGACGGCGGTCACGGTCACCTCGTGGTGGCGGCGCACGAAGTACTCCTGGAAGTCCATCGGCCCCTCGAGCGTCTCGAGGGTGGTGGCGACGGGGTCGTCGCTCGCCGGCAGCAGGGTGGAGGCGACCCCGCGCCGCCGGGCGATCTCGGCGGTGACCTCGGTCTTGGTCGCGCCCTCGGCGAGCCGCTGGGAACGGTAGAGGTGGGTGGCGAGGTCGCGGTCGCCCAGGCGGAACCAGGCCTCGCCCCCGAGCGTCTCGAGCTCGTCCATCACCCGCCACGTCTCGTCGGTGAGTCCCCATCCGCGCGCCTCGTCGTTCAGCCCGGCCAGGGTGTAGGTCACGGTGTCGACGTCGGGGCAGATCGTGAGCCCGTGCAGGACGAGGTCGTCAC
>JAKCEK010000157.1 GCA_021838005.1 Actinomycetes bacterium | reverse complement strand
GGCCCCGCGGCCACGCTCGACGAGCAACCGCGCGGCACGGGCCCATCCTCGAGACGAATCCGGGTGGCCCGGACGTGGAGGGACTCGGGGTGCCCCCGGCAGGAGTCGAACCCGCAACCTGACGGGTAGAAGCCGTCCGCTCTATCCAGTTGAGCTACAGGGGCGCCCCCCCAGCGTACCGAGCGCGCGGTCTCGGCGAGGGACCTCGGTGTAAGGGGCGAGGGGCGGCGTTCCCATCCGGTGGAGCGGGAAAGACGCCTCGTCAGCGCCCCGAGGCTCGCCGACGACCCCCCTCGCGCCGTCACGGCCGACACCGAGCTCGGGCGCCACCCGCCCGGTCACGTTCGTCGAGGGCGCGGGGATCGCCTCGCGCGAGACCGATGACGTCGCCCCCACCCCGAGGAGAGTGCATCCACAGCGGGCGGCTCGCGTGCCTCGCGTCCCTGTCGCGCCGTGACCTCCCCGGCGGGTCAGCCGGACCCTCGTCGCCCGGTGGGGCCAAGGCCCGAGAAACGAGGTCGGCGCGCGAGGTCACCGACCGACTCGAGACGTCGCCGACCCCGAGGACTCACCAGGGGCCTGTGTCATACTGGGTTCGCTTGGTGGGCGTAGCTCAGTTGGTTAGAGCGCCAGGTTGTGGTCCTGGAGGTCGCGGGTTCGACCCCCGTCGCTCACCCCACGTCGTCTCCGCCGGACCGGTTCGCGGAGGTCACGAGTAGAGTCCGCCTGGGGCCGGTCGGCCCGGTCGAGAGGGGTGGCCATGGCGCTGACGCGCGACGCGTTCTACATCGGCGGCGAGTGGGCTGCCCCGGTCTCCGGCGAGGTCCTCGAGGTCACCTCCTCGGGCACCGGCGAGCTCTACGCCACCGTACCGGCCGGCACGGCCGAGGACGCCGCTCGGGCCGTCGCCGCGGCGGCCGCGGCCTTCCCGGCCTGGTCGGTGACGAGCCCGAAGGAGCGCGGCGAGTTCCTCCAGCGCGTCTCAGAGAAGCTGGCCGAGCGGGCCGACGACATCGCCCTCACCATCGCCCACGAGGTCGGCATGCCCCTCATGCTCGCCAAGGGGATCCAGGTCGGGCTACCAACGATGACCTTCGCCGACCAGGCCCAGCGCATCCAGGAGTACCCCTGGGAGGAAGAGGTCGGCCACTCCGTCGTCGTGCGCGAGCCCGTGGGCGTCGTCGTGGCGATTACGCCCTGGAACTACCCGCTCCATCAGATCGCTCTCAAGGTCGCTCCCGCCCTCGCCGCCGGCTGCACCGTCGTGCTCAAGCCGAGCGAAGTGGCCCCCCTCAACGCCTTCGCCCTCGCCGACATCTTCCACGAGCTCGGCCTGCCCAAGGGGGTCTTCAACCTCGTGACCGGCGTTGGTCCGGTCGTGGGCGAGGCCCTAGCCGGCGACCCGCGCGTCGACATGGTCTCTTTCACGGGGTCAACCCGCGCCGGCAAGCGGGTCATGCACCTGGCGGCCGAAGGCGTGAAGCGCGTCGCCCTCGAGCTCGGCGGGAAGTCGGCCAACGTCATCCTCGAGGACGCCGACGTCGCTAAGGCCGTGGCCGACGGCGTCTTCAAGTGCTACCTCAACTCGGGCCAGACCTGCTCGGCCCTGACCCGCATGGTCGTGCCCCGCTCCCGTCTGGCCGAGGTGGAGGAGATCGCCGTGACGACCGCCGCCGGCTTCGCCCCCGGTGATCCGATCACCGGCTCGAGCCTGCTCGGCCCGCTCGTCAGCGCCGCCCAACTCGAGCGGGTGCGCGACTACATCCGCCGGGGCGTCGACGAGGGCGCCCGACTCCTGTGCGGAGGGGTCGAGCCCGTCGAGGGCCTTGGTGGCGGCTACTACGTCGCTCCCACCGTCTTTTCCGACGTGCGCAACGACATGACGATCGCCCAGGAGGAGATCTTCGGGCCGGTCCTCTCGATCATCCCCTTCGACTCTGAGGACGAGGCGATCGAGATCGCTAACGACTCCGCCTACGGACTAGCCGGGGGCGTGTGGGCGGGCACCGACGAGCGGGCCTTCGAGTTCGCCCGGAGGATCCGCGCCGGGCAGGTCGAGATCAACGGCGGCGCCTTCAACGTGCTCGCCCCCTTCGGCGGCTACAAGCAATCCGGCATCGGCCGCGAGGTCGGGACGTTCGGGCTCGAGGAGTTCCTCGAGGTCAAGGCGATCCAGCGGCCCTGACCGGCGCCGACGCGACGCGAGGCGGTGTAAACTCGCCGTGCGCCGGTAGCTCAATTGGCAGAGCATTTGACTCTTAATCAACAGGTTCCGGGTTCAAGTCCCGGCCGGCGCACCGAGCGTGACGACGTGGCCCGACGGAGGACTCTTGGGTCCCGGCGCGAACGCGATGAACGCGAGGGAGCCGACCTACCGACCACCCTTCTCCCCAGGGAGCCCGGCGCGTCACATAGGTGTCCTCACCGTGTAGTGCACCCTCACCGACCGGCCACTCTTGAACACGATGACGAGTCTCGTCGGGCCGGCCGCCGCTCGCCACCCCTTGCTTCTAAATTTGTGACGAGTCTGCGCGGCTTCGCGACGCCGACGAGGGGTGCCTTCGGTGGCGTTCGCGGTACCGCGTCGAACGACTCACCGTGGGCAAGGGGCTCACGCACCACTTCACCCGAGACAGACCCGAGCCAGCCAGCACGGCGCGTTCGCGCACAATCTCCCGACCATCCTTCACCCCACCGTCCTCTCGTGCCGTACCCCACACGCCCTTCGTCCCGGTCGTCGGTCGTGCCCCGGCCGGCGCCCTGGCCGTCGGGCCGACACCCGCTCGGACGCCGTCGCGCCACCAAGTTCGGAACCCGTCTCCGACCCTTTCATCAGGTTCGACACGGGCTGATCGTCGCCTCAGGCCCGCCGGGACGTGGTTGGCGCGGCGTTGGGGTTGCGTTGTGTCCCGCGGCCTAGCGTTCCGCCGCACGTCCTACCCGAACGCAGGACAAGGGCAAAGGTCCGGAATGAGTCAGCGGCTCGATATCTCTCACGCGCCACCCCCGTTCACCGACCGGCGCAACGGGTCGCGCGCGCGCGTTCGCGCCGACCTCGCCCCGAGCGGCTTCGTTAGGGGCCACGCACGTCCCGGCGCCGCCGAGCGGCGCGACCCGCCCGCCGCCTCGGGGTCGACGAGCCCGCTGCTCGTCCTGTGGGGGCTGGGGACCCTCCTCGCGGCCTACGCCGTGACCGCCCTCCTGCGCTCGAGCGGCCAGGTCTACCCGTGGCTCGACCGCTACTCGGTGGCGGGGTTCGGCTTCGCGGCGGCCGCCGTCTGCCTGTGGCGAGCGCACACCCACGCGGTGAACCGGGTCGCCGTCACGTTCCTCGGTCTCGCGCTGGTGTCGTGGTCGACCGGTGAACTGCTGGCGTCGATCCTCTCGCTCGGGGGCGTCGACGCGACCACGCCCTCGATCGCCGACGTCTTCTTCCTGCTCTTCTACCCCCTCACCTACGTGGCGCTCACCCTCTTGGTCCAGGCACGGATCGGCCGGCTGGGCCGGCCCAACTGGCTCGACGGCGTCGTCGCCGGGCTCGGCGCCGCCGCGCTGTGCGCGACCTTCGCCTTCCGGAACCTCGAGCAGATGACCAGTGGCAGCCATCTCCAGTCCGTTCTGAACCTGGCCTACCCGGTGGGCGACCTCTTGTTACTCCTGCTCGTGATCGGCGGCACCGTGCTGCTCGGGGCTCAGGCGAGCGCCGGGTGGTACGTCGCGGCGGCCGGCCTCGTCGCGATCGTCGGTGGCGACACCGCCAACCTTCTCGTGAGCTCGCGCGCCCAGGGACCCCTCGGCGGCACCCTCTCGATGGTCGCCTGGCCGACGGCGGTCTACCTCCTCTCGTTGTCCATGTGGACGTCCTCGCGGCCGTCAGATCCGCTGCGCGTCTCGCGCGCGCCGGGTTTTCTCGCCCCGGGCCTCGCGGCGATCGCCGCCTTGGTGATCCTGATCTCGGGCAACGTCGGACGGGTCACCGACGTGGCCGTGGCCCTC
>JAKCEK010000156.1 GCA_021838005.1 Actinomycetes bacterium | reverse complement strand
GCGAAGAGGCCGGTCGTGAGGAAGTCGGCCCCGGGGGTGCGCCCGGCCTCGCGGGCGAGTCGCTTGCCCTCCTGGAAGCGCCACTGCTGCTCGTCGGCCACGGTCTCGAGCGCGAGGCCGGCGAGGAAGAGGAGCGCGACGAACGCGTCGGCGAGCCCGTAGTGCGCGCCGCGACGATGCTGGTAGGCACGCCAGGCCGGCATCGTGATCAGGACCAGCAGCGCGTTCTGGACGAGGACGATGAAGCCGAGGTTGAACAGTTGGAACTGACCGCGGGTCATGCGCGCACGCAACACCGCCCACCGGTAGTCCTCGACCCCGCGGTAGCCCCCCTTGCGCGCGAAGTTGAAGGTGAGCCGCGCGCCCCACAGGGTGACCAGGACGGCGAGCACGTCGAGGCGGGCGTCGCGCCCGTGGTCGGCCCAGGCGAAGACCCAGGTGTAGATGACGGGCAGGATCGACCAGAGTCGGTCGACCCACGACGTGTCGCCCGAGACCACCGAGGCGACCCAGCAGTAGAGCGACGCGGCACCGGCCAGGGCGAGGACGAGGACGAGGGCGGCCACGGTCGACGACCCTACCGGGCCCCAGCGGGCGAGCGAGTCCCGCGCAGAGAAGTGGCAACCCACGAAGGTCCACACCGCCCCGAGCACCACCCGCCCCGCGCGCGACGCCCCCGTCGGGCGACGACCCGTCCCGGGGGCTCGCCGTGACCGAGGCGACCGGCCACTCCTCGGGCGAGCGGGGACCCGAGGAGGGTCAGCCAGAGCGCGGTGCCGATCACGACGGGGGCCGTCGAACGGCCCCGAGCCCGGTGGGGGCCCACCCGAGCGCGAGGGCGAGCCGGGGCTTCGTGCGCGCCCCGCCGGTCGAGCTCGGTCGAGAGGGTGGGGACCACGCTCGAGCGTCCTTCCAGGGCGAGGCCCACGACCTCGAGGATCAGCGCCTCCGAGAGGGCGGCGATCCAGCCGATGGGCGCCGCGCGCCCGACGTCGCGTCGCGACGGCGTCGGGGGCGCGCCACGCGAAGAGATCGTCCTTCCAGGGCGAGGATGGCGGCGACGACCACGGCGACGTCGAGGGAGGCGGCGACACCGAAGGCGGGGGGCGAGCCGGCGAGTCCCGCCGCGACGAGGACTACCGCGCCACGAGTCGGTGCGTCACCGGGTGGATCGGGTGGGGCTCCCTAGACTCGCGCCGTGCGCACCGAGGTGGACGCGACGACGATCGGCGGGGCCTGGCTGGGGATCGCCCGACGCATCCTCACCGACGGGGTGGTCTCGAGCTACGACGGTCGCGCCATTCGAGAGCTCCTCCTCGCGACGCTGCGGGTGTCGCGTCCCGACCCCTCCGACGGGTTGATCGAGCGCTTCGCGCCGCGAGAGCGCCTGAGGTGGATGCGCGAGAACTTCGCCTCGCGCGAGCGCGTCGCCGAACTCGGTGACGCCGACAGCTACGCCACCCGGCTCTTCGACTACGCCGGGGCCGGGCTCGACCAGGTCCAGGGTGTCATCGACCGGCTCCGGGCCGACCCCGCGAGCCGTCGGGCGGCGATAACGACCTTCCAGCCGCTGACCGACACCGCCTACGTGCCGTGCGTGAGCCTGCTCGACTTCTTCGTGGAGTCGCGTGGTCTGAGCCTGGTGGCCTACTGCCACTCGATCGACTTCGGGACGAAGGGCTTCGCCAACCTGGTCGAGCTGGCCCACCTCCAGCGGCGCGTGGCCGACGGCGTCGGCTCACCGGTCGGGGAGTTGACGATGGTCGTGAAGTCGGCCCACCTCTACGAGTCCGACCTCGAGGCGACGCGAGCCGTCCTCGAGGGCGACGCCTAGCCGCCGATCGAGGAGAACTGGCTCAGCATCGACGGGGTCACCACGATCGCTTCGGTGGGCGCGACCACCGACACCGGGTCGTGGCTCGCGGTGGCCTGCAGCGCGACGGTCACCGGGGAGGTGGTCGGGTGCGTGCTGGTCCCCGACGAGGTGATCGAGACCGACCCACCCGTCGCGGTGGTGCCCGAGGTCGTCAGAGTGATCGAGTACGTGCCCGAGACGGTGGGCGTCGCGGCGGTCGCCGGCCCGAGGACCGGGGCGAGGGCGTCCACGATCGACTGGAGGGTGCCGGTCTCGGTGAAGGTCCCGTTCGATGAGGTGGACGGCGTGTTCTCCAGGAGGGACGACAGGGCCGCCACCACCTGACCGAGGAGTGCCCGGGCCCGGGTGGTCTGGGCGGCCGAGGGCTGGTGGGCGGCCGCGAGCTGGGTGAGCAGGCTCTGGGGGATCTCGAACCATCGTCCGCCCAGCGCCTGGCCGGCTGCGGCGAGCGCGGTCGGGGACACGTTGACCCCGGGCAGCGCGTCGAGGGAGGCGGGGTCGACCTCGACGTAGAGGTTGCCCCCGATCGAGCGCACGTCGAGCGCGGTCGACCCCGACTTCGTGAGGATCACCTCGCCGTCGACCGACGAGCCCGCGGCCGAGAGGGTGGCGCCGTTGGTGCTCGCGAGGTCCACGGTGAGAGAGAGGTCCTTCAGTTGGAACCCGGCCTTGGTGAAGGTCGGGTCGGCGCTCGTGAGTGAGCCGGTCACGTGGAGCTGGAGGTACGGCGATCCCCCGAGCGAGGTCACCGACTGGTTGATGGTCGCCGGGGCGCCGCAGGCCGACAGGCCGAGCGCACTGGCCGCGAGCAGTCCCCACAGAGTGAAGGCCTTCATGAGACTCCCTTCGAGGTCCCCCATGGGGCAACCTACCAGCGGTCCCGACGGTGGCGACCGCCACCGTAGAGTTCCACCATGACCGATCCCCACCCCGACAGCGCCGAGCTCGCCTTCGCGAGTGTTCAGGAGGTCGTCGCCCGGCTCGACGCCGGTGAGCTGACCTCCGCCGCGCTCGTCGACACGCTCCACCGGCGCATCGCGGCCCTGGACGGGCCGGGCACCGCCACCGAGCTGCGCGCGATCGCCGCCGTGACTCACGACGCGGGGGCCCTCGCGGCCGCGCGCGACGCCGAGCGGGCCCGCGGCGAGCGGCGCGGGCCCCTCCACGGGCTGCCCGTCGTGATCAAGGACAACATCGAGGCGGAGGGGCTGCCCGCAGCGGCCGGCTCGACGGCGCTGGTCGGCCGACCCGCGCGCGAGTCGCCGCTGGTGGCGCGGATGCGGGCGGCGGGGGCGGTGGTGCTGGGCTCGACGAACCTGTCGGAGTGGGCGAACATCCGCTCCAGCCACTCGACGAGTGGCTGGAGCGCCACGGGCGGGCTCGTCGTCAATCCCTGGTCGCTCGACCGGACCGCGGGCGGCTCGTCCTCGGGCTCGGGGGTGGCCGTGGCGGCCGGACTGGCCCCGCTGGCGATCGGGACCGAGACCGACGGGTCGATCGTCTGTCCGTCGTCGGTGAACGGCGTGGTCGGGCTCAAGCCCACCGTCGGGGTGGTGCCGACCCACCGGGTGGTGCCGATATCGGCCAGCCAGGACAGCCCCGGGCCGATGGCCCGGCGGGTGGACGACGCCGCCCTCCTCTTCGGGGTCCTCGCCGGTCAGACACCGCCCGACACGGCCCTCGCCCGACTGCGCGTCGCCTACGCCACCACGTGGCGGACGGGCCACCCCGCGACCGACGCCCACTGCGACGCGGTCGTCGCCGGGCTCGCCGGCGCCTTCGACACGGTCGTGCACCGGGACGTGGCGACCCCGGGCGACGCCGAGGGTGAGGACGAGTTGACGGTGCTGCTGTGTGAGTTGGCCGACGACCTCTCGGCGTACCTCGCCGAGCGCCCGGGCGAGGGCGTGCGTTCGCTGGCCGACGTCGTCGGCTACGAGGAGCTCAACGCCCCGAGCGAGATGCCCTACTTCGGCCACGAGCACTTCTCGGCCGCCCTGGCCTCGGGGGGGCGCGGGGGCGAGAGGTACGCGCCGGCGCGCGAGCGCAACCTCGCCTGGGCCGTCGGCGCCTGCCTGGAGCCGGCCCTCGAGGACGCCGACGTCCTCCTCGCCCCGGCCTACGCCCCAGGGTGGAAGATC
>JAKCEK010000155.1 GCA_021838005.1 Actinomycetes bacterium | reverse complement strand
CACCGGCGCGGTGGTCGGGGGCGTCGCCGGGGCCCTCGCGATCGGCGGCGTCGTGGCCGAGGGCGGGAAGATCCTCTCCTCGGGGGCGAGCGGCGGACGCACGCTGAGACCGCCGACCACCACGACCCCCCCCACGACCTCGACGAGCGCGAGCGCCGCGCCGACCACCGCGAGCGCTCCCACGACCACGACCAGCCACACCTCGGGCACCCTGCTCGGCAGCACCAGCCAGGTGCCTAGGAACGAGGCGGCGAGCTTCACCATCCCCACCAACGGCGACCCCGGGATCGTCGTGCACACCACGCAGGGCTCCTTCGTCGCCTACGACGCGGTCTGCCCGCACCTGGGCTGCACCGTCGGTTACGCCCCCTCGATGCAGCTCATCGTCTGCCCCTGCCACGGCTCGGAGTTCGAGCTGATGACCGGCGACGTCGTCGCCGGACCGGCGCCCCACGGGCTCAAGAAGCTGGACCTGGTCGAGGGGGGCGACGGTAACCTCTACCTCCAATGAGCGAGGGAACTCGGCGGGTGCTTATCGTCGAGGACGACCCCGACCAGGCGGCGGCGCTGGCGGGTCTGCTGGCCGACGACGGCTTCGAGGTCGTCCAGCGCCACGACGGTGACTCGGGCCTCGACGAGGCACTGGTGGGCGGCTACGACGTCATCGTGCTCGACATCATGCTGCCCAAGCGCAGCGGCTTTCGCGTCTGCCAGGACCTGCGCGCGGCCGGGGTGGCGACGCCGCTGCTGATGCTCACGGCCAAAGAGGGCGAGTGGGACGAGGTCGAGGGGCTCGACGTGGGCGCCGACGACTTCTTGCGCAAGCCCTTCGAGCGCACGGTCCTCATGGCGCGGGTCCACGCCCTTCTGCGCCGCCAGGAGCGCGGCCGTCCCCAGAGCCTCACCGTCGGAGAGGTCAGCCTCAACCCGGTCACCCGCCAGGTGGTGGCCCACGGTCACCCGGTGTCGCTGACGCCGCGGGAGTTCAGTCTGCTCGAGTTCCTGCTCAGCCACCCCCGCGAGGTCCTCTCCAAGGGGGAGATCCTCGACGCCGTGTGGGGCGACGACTTCGACGGCGACCAGAACATCGTCGAGGTCTACGTCGGCTACCTGCGCCGAAAGGTCGACCTGGCGGGGGGCCCCTCGCTGGTGCGTACCGTGCGCGGGCTCGGCTACAGCGTCCGCGAGGCCTGATGCGCCGTCCGGCGCCCCTGTCGATCAGGGTGCGCCTGACGGTCATCTTCGTCGTGGCGATCGCGGTCATCTTGTCGTTCACCGGCCTCGCGCTCAACGACCTGGTCCACCGGGCCCTGGTGAACCAGGCGACCAACCAGGTCGACGCGGTGATCCAGCAGACCCAAGAGCGCTTCGCCCTGGCGAGCCGGCCGATCGTCCGGCGCCTCACCCTGTCGAACGTGGGCGACGTGGTCGTCCAGGTCACCAACCGCGCGGGCACCCGGGTGCTCGCCGCGAGCGCCGCCATCGTCGGCGCGCCGGTGCTCGCGACGGCGCGCCTCGACACGTCTCGGCCCAGTGGGCTCGCCGTACGTTACGTGCGCACCCAGTACACCCAGCCCTACCTCGACGTGCTGAGCTCGGGCCAAGCCGCCCTCATCGCGACGCCCGAGGGCATCGGTCTGGTCTACGCCTTCCTCTACAACGCGCCGATCGCCCACAGCGAGGGGACCCTGCTGCTCAGCCTGGGGGTCTCCTTCCCGCTGCTGCTCGTGCTCTCGGGGGCCATCATCTGGCTCGGCCTGGGCCTCGCCCTGGCGCCGGTGGAGAGCATCCGTCGGCGCGTCGACCAGATCGCCGCGCGCGACCTCTCCGAACGGGTGCCGGTGATCGGCGGCGACGACGAGATCGCCCGGCTCAGCCGGACCGTGAACGCGATGCTCGCGCGCCTGGAGTCGGCCTCGCGGTTTCAGCAGGAGTTCGTCTCCAACGCGAGTCACGAGCTGCGCAGCCCGCTCACGACGCTGCTCGCGACGACCCAGCGGGCCGCGGCCGACCCGGAGCGCGCCGACTGGGCCGGCGTCGCCGACACCGTCGTGCGCGAGGGACGTCGCCTCGACGCCCTCATCTCGAGACTGTTCTGGCTGGCCCGCAGCGACGAGGACCGGGTCGAGGTGCACCCGGTCGAGGTCGACCTCGACGACCTGCTCTTTGACGAGGCCTCTCGGGTGCGCGCGATGACCGACCTCACGGTGGACACCTCCATGGTCCAGCCCACCCGGGTCGTCGGCGACGACACGATGCTGCGCCACATGGTGCGCAACGTCGTCGACAACGCGCTGCGCTACGCCCAGGCCGAGCTGCGCCTCGCCGCGCGCGCCGAGGGTGACGAGGCCGTCGTCACGGTGGCCGACGACGGGGAGGGCGTGGACCTCGCGACGAGCGACCGGCTGTTCGAGCGCTTCACCCGGGCCGACTCGGCGCGCAGCCGCGACCGCGGCGGGACGGGCCTCGGGCTCGCCATCGTCGCCGAGATCGCCCGGCGCCACGGGGGCTCGGCCCGCTTCGTGGCCGCGGACCGCGGGGCCACCGTCGAGCTGCGGGTGCGCCGCGACGGGGCGACCCTCGCGGCGGAGGGTTCGCCGAGTCCCTAGGCTCGCCCCGTGGACTCCCTCGAGCTGGCCCGCGCCCTCGCCGCCCCGATCCAGACGATCGGGGCGGCCTTCTACTTCGACCCCGGGACTCGCGAGCGGGCCCACGAGATCGGCCTCAACGTGGTCGAGTTCTACGGACTCGGTCGGGCCGGGGTGATGGGCGACGTCGAGCCCGAGCGGGTGCTGGAGGTCTTCGCCTTCTTCTCACCCGGAGCGATCGAGGGCCTCTACAGCGCGCCGCGCGCGCGCCGCTCGCCACTCGCGACGGCCCGGGACCACGTGGAGGCCGCCTACGCCTTCGCCGACCGGACCTTCGGAGCCCTTCGTGGCGAGCTCCTCGAGCTGGTGGGCGCCGGCGCGCGCCGGGTGGCCGAGGGGGCCCGGGCCGGCGAGGCGCCCCTCGCCGAGGGCTACCTGGCGATCGCCGACCCGATCGACCCGCGGCACCGGGCCTACCTGGGGGCGATGGTGCTGCGCGAGCTGCGCGGGGGCGTCTACCTCGGCGCCGTGCGCGCGCTCGGGCTCGCCCCGTCGGCCGCGAGCTACCTCGAGGGCGCCGACCTCTTCGCCCTGCACGGCTTCGGTGAGGACGACGTGCCCGAGGTCACCGACGCGCTGCGCGCGATGAAGGCGGCGGCCGAGGTCCGCACCGACGAGCGCATGGCCGAACTGCTCCGGGCCCTCGACGGATCGTTCGAGGAGTTCGCCGCGGCGGTCGGCGCGATGCGCGACGCCCTCGACTCCCCGGTCGCGGCCGGGCGCTAGATGGTCGGCCCTCCGCGCGACCTGCGCGGGCGGATCATCCTCGCCCTCACGCTCGGGTCGATCGGCGAGGTCGCCTGGACGATCGCGCTCGGACTAAGCCTGCCCAACCGCTACGTGGCCCACCACTGGACCCTCGCCTGGGTCGGGCTCGACGTGATGGAGGTCGTGATGCTGCTCGTCACGGCCTACCTGGCCTGGCGGCGTCGGCCGGGTCTGCTGGCGCTGTCGGCGTCGTCGACCGCGACGCTGTACGTCGTCGACGCGTGGTTCGACGTCACGACGGCCGGCCGGAGCGACCGGACCGGCTCGGCCCTGATGCTCATCCTCGAGATACCGGTGGCGCTCGTCTTGTGGTGGGTCGCGGGGCGCGCCCTGCGCCGCTTCGGCGTGCGGAGCGCCGCTCAGCGCGAGACGCCCTCGAGGCCGAGCAGGTAGCGCTTCACCGCGTCACCGCCGCCGTAGCCGCCCAGCCCGTTCGCCGCGACGACCCGGTGGCAGGGCACGACCACCGGCCACGGGTTGTGGTGGTTGGCGTTGCCCACGGCCCGCGCGGCGAGGGGTCGGCCGACCGCGGCCGCGACCTCGGCGTAGGTGCGCACCTCGCCGTAGGGGATCTCGCGAAGCGCGGCCCACACGTCGCGCTGG
>JAKCEK010000154.1 GCA_021838005.1 Actinomycetes bacterium | reverse complement strand
CCCTGGTCGAGCCCACCGGGGCCAGCTCGGACACGGCGAGGGCGCCCGCCCCGTGGTGTCGGCGCGAGCGAGCACCCCCGGCGTAAGGATCCCCGCGCGGGTGCCGATCGTGCTCGCGCCCGTCGTTGCCGAGGGGTCCGTCGAGTGAGCCGCCCGGGGGCTCGACCTCGCTCGCGGGGGTCGCGGTCGCCCTCGGCCCGCTGTGCGCCCGCGTGCGTCTCGGGGGTGGACGGGCGACCGGGAGGAGCCCTCGTGGCCCACCTCCACCGATCAGCCCGCCAGGGCGACTCCGAGCACCATGGCGGCGACCGTCGCGAGCGTCCCGATCCCGGCCGCGGCGCCCCGCAGCGACGCCGTGGTGGCGCGTTGGTGCACGAGGGTGCCGACGCCGGCCGCCACGACCAGGGCCATCTTCAGCGCGAACACGGCGTCCCAGGCCGAGGACGCGTCGCTCGCGTGCACGGCCGCGACGCTCCAGAGCCCGGTCGCGACCAACAGCGCGTAGGCCGGCCACGCGAGCCGGGCGAAGGCGCGGGCGACGGCCGTGAGGGCCTGGGGGGCCTCGCGGCGCAGCGTCGGCACGAGCCCGCCGAGGGTGATCTGGCCCCCGACCCAGACGCAGGCCGCGAACACGTGCAGCGAGAGCCGCACGATGGTCAGGGCGTCGGCGAGCTGGGGGGCCGAGGGGACGACGTTCACCGGCCCCGCCACGTCGGCTCGCGTCGCTCGGCGAAGGCGACCGCGCCCTCGAGCGCGTCGGCGCTGCGCCCGATCGCGCCGAACGCCTCGTCGCTCACGGCCCAGGACTCCTCCTCGGTGAGCTCGAGCGATCGGCGCATCACCGACTTCGAGGCCCGAAGCGCGAGGGGAGCGTTCTTCGCGATGCGCTCGCCGAGGGCGACGGCCGCTTCGAGCAGTTCGTCGGCCGGCACGACCCGATTCACGAGCCCCAGCTCGTAGGCGCGGGCCGCGTCGATGGGCTCGGCCGTGAGGGCCATCTCGTAGGCGATCGCGAGGGGGACCCGCCGAGCCAGGCGGATGAGCCCGCCCCCGCCGGCGATGAGCCCGCGGCGGGCCTCGGGGATGCCAAAGATCGCGTGCGCGGCCGCCACGACCATGTCGCAACTGATGAGGATCTCGAAGCCGCCCGCGAGAGCCGCGCCGTTGGCCGCGGCGATGAGGGGCTTGTCAAAGACGCGCTTGGTGATCCCGGCGAAGCCGTGCTCGGTGATGGGCACCTCGCCGGCGGCGAAGGCCTTGAGGTCCATGCCCGCGGAGAAGGCTTTGTCCCCGGCTCCGGTGAGCACGACCACGCTCACGGCGTCGTCGCTCGCGCATTCGTCCAGCGCGCCCGACAGGGCCCGGGCGGTCGCGAGGTTGATGGCGTTGCGCGCCTCGGGACGGTTGATCGTGAGCAGCGCGACACGGCCGCGCCGCTCGCTCAGCACCTCGTCGGCCATGGGGTCCTCCTTCGACGGCCCGACGCTAGCGCCGGGCCCGAGCGGCCGTGGGAGACTGACGCGATGGCCACGACGCTCCTCGCCCTCGACGGCTACGCCGTCGAGGGGGGCCTCGACGGGCGCGGCCGGCCGGCCACCTGCTACACCTCGACCATCGCGCTCGGTCGCCACGAGGGGCCCGGCGAGGCGGCGGGCCTGTGGACGCGCTACGAGGAGGTCCTCGACGCGGCGGCCGACCTCGGCCTCGCGGGCGTCGCGCTCTCGGTGGAGTGGGCCCGGGTCGAGCCCCACCCCGGCGAGGTCGACGCGTCGGCGCTCGCGCGCTATCGCGCGGCGATCGAGCACGCGCGCGCGCGGGGGCTTCGTGTGACGGTCCGCCTGGTCACCTCGGCCTGGCCGTCGTGGCTCGGTCCCGAGGCGTGGGTCCTGCCCTGGGTCGTGCCCCACGCCGTGGCGCACGCCGCCCGGGTGGCCGACGCCCTCGGGGACGGGCCCACCGGATGGGTGGTTTTCGCCGACCCCGCCGGCCTCGTCGCGGGCGGCTACCTCGAGGGGACGCGCCCCCCCTGGCGCCGCCACGCGAGCCCCGAGGCGGCGTTCGCGCGCCGCCAGCTGGCCCGGATCGAGGACGCGGTCGCCTCGACGACCACGATCGGCTCTCGACTGGTCGAGTCGCGCCCGGTCGAGCTCGACCCGACCGCCCTGGGGCGCGCGAGGGGGGCTCGCGGCGAGCTCCACGTGCGCTCCCTGGTGCGCGGGAGTGGTCCGAGCGCGAGCGCGCGGGGCTTGCTCGTGCCCGACGGGCGCGGCTGGAGGGTCGAGGACGAGGGGCTGGCCGCCCTAGTGCGCTGAGCGCTCGCGCGCGCGCCGGCGCAGGTGCACGACGACGACGGCCGCGACGACGAGCACGAGCACGGCGAGGGCGAACCAGCTCGACCAGCGCTCGATGGTCGAAAGGGCGCTGCCGGCGAAGTAGCCGAGCAGGGCGTAGGCGACGCCCCAGATCAGCCCGCCGGCGGCGTTGGCGAGGAGGAACCGGCGGTACGCCATCCCCGAGAGGCCGGCGAGTCCCGGGGTCACCGCGCGCAAGAACGCGGTGAAGCGTCCCACGAAGACGAAGGTCGGCCCGCGCCGCTCCAGGGCCGCCAGGGCTCGGTCGAGCGCGGCCCGGCGCCGCTCGAAGACCCGCATCTCCAGCAGGCGCGGCCCGTAGTGGCGGCCCACCTCGTAGCCGACGGTGTCGCCGACGACGGCCGCCGCGACGACCACCGCGCACAGCAGCCCGACGTTCAGCCGGCCCTGGCTCGCGATGACCCCGGCGACGATGACCGAGGTCTCCCCGGGCAACACGAAGCCGATGAAGAGGGCGGCCTCACCGAAGACGAGCAGCGCGACGAGCGCCACGACGAGGCCGGGGCTCAGCCGGTGGAGCTCGTTCGTCACGGTCGACACGATCGAGGCGAGCATCGGTCCATTCTGCTGGGTGCCCGGGGCGCCGTGCCCGGGCCCGCTAAGACCTCGCTAAGAGTGCCCGACGGGGGTTTTCGCGCGCCACCCGTACCATGACCGGATGGTCGACCCGGTTGCCCCCCCGCCGCGACGCCCGCCCGCTCGGGCGGGCTCGACGCGGCGCCTGCCACTGCACGCCCCCCCGCGCGCCTGGGCGATGTCCGAATGGGCCCTCGCGCCCCTTC
Organism: Actinomycetes bacterium; assembly: GCA_021838005.1. Classification (GTDB taxonomy): domain Bacteria; phylum Actinomycetota; class Acidimicrobiia; order Acidimicrobiales; family RAAP-2; genus RAAP-2. Next base: position 911 of record JAKCEK010000154.1, on the reverse strand, counting down.
GACTCTTCCTCGGGGTGACCTTCGTCTACGCCGGTCTGCAGAAGCTCGCGAATCCCGCCTTCACCAACCCCGCGAGCTCGGTCTCGATCCAGCACCAGATGGCCTTCGCCGTCACCACGAGCCCCCTCGGCGGACTGCTCGCCCACCTGGTCGGCGCGGCCCGGATCATCGGCATCGGCCTCGCCTTCGGGGAGCTCGTCGTGGGTCTGGGCACGGTGCTCGGGCTGTGGACCCGGGTGGCGGCCGCGGGCGGGCTGCTCATCTCGCTCAGCCTCTTTCTCACCGTCAGCTTCCACGCGACCCCGTACTTCACGGGCAGTGACGTCGTCTTCTTCTTCGCCTGGATCCCGCTCATCGTCGCCGGGGGCGGCTCGCGACTCAGCGTCGACGCGAAGCTGGCCCAGATCGCGGCCCGCCAGCAGGGGGCGCCGCCGCCGACGCTGGTGCCGATCGCCTTCGCGACCGTGCAGTCGGTGTGCGGTCACTACGACGACGGGCGCTGCCGGGCGCTGCGCGCGTTGTGCGGCCCGGCCCACTGTCCGGTCCTCGCCGGCGAGCGCCCCTCCCTCTACGACCGGCGCCACCTCGACGCGGTGGACCGTCGAACGCTCATCGTCGGCACCGGCGCGGTGGTCGGGGGCGTCGCCGGGGCCCTCGCGATCGGCGGCGTCGTGGCCGAGGGCGGGAAGATCCTCTCCTCGGGGGCGAGCGGCGGACGCACGCTGAGACCGCCGACCACCACGATCCCCCCCACGACCTCGACGAGCGCGAGCGCCGCGCCGACCACCGCGAGCGCTCCCACGACCACGACCAGCCACACCTCGGGCACCCTGCTCGGCAGCACCAGCCAGGTGCTTAGGAACGAGGCGGCGAGCTTCACCATCCCCACCAACGGCGACCCCGGGATCGTC
>JAKCEK010000153.1 GCA_021838005.1 Actinomycetes bacterium | reverse complement strand
GCCCGGCGCCTTGACCGCGACCGACTTGAACGTCCCGCGGATCTTGTTCACCACGAGGGTGGCGAGCGCCTCACCCTCGACGTCCTCGGCGACGATCAGCAGCGAGCGTCCCGACTGCATGACCTTTTCGAGGACCGGCAGGATGTCGCGCACCGAGGCGACCTTGTGGCTCACGAGCAGGATGTAGGGGTTCTCGAGGACCGCCTCCTGACGTTCGGGGTCGGTCGCGAAGTACGGCGCGATGTAGCCCTTGTCGAAGCGCATCCCCTCGACCAGGTCCATGTCCATGCCAAAGGACTGACTCTCCTCGACGGTGATGACCCCGTCCTTGCCCACCTTGTCGATGGCGTCGGCGATCATCTGGCCGATCTCGTTGTCGGCGGCCGAGATCGAGGCCACCTGGGCGATCTGCTCCTTGGTGTCGGCCGGCGTGGCCAGATCGTGCAGCGAGGCGACCGCCGCCTCGACCGCCGCCTCGATTCCCTTCTTCAGCGACATGGGGTTGGCGCCCGCGGCCACGTTCTTCAGGCCCTCGCGGACCATCGCCCAGGCGAGCACCGTGGCGGTCGTGGTGCCGTCACCGGCCACGTCGTCGGTCTTCTTCGCGACCTCCTTGACGAGCTCGGCGCCGATCCTCTCGAAGGGGTCCTCGAGATCGATCTCCTTGGCAATCGAGACGCCGTCGTTGGTGATCGTGGGGGCCCCCCACTTCTTGTCGAGCACGACGTTGCGGCCCTTGGGGCCGAGGGTCACCCGGACCGCATCGGCCAGCTTGTTCATGCCCCGCTCGAGGGCGCGACGCGCCTCTTCGTCGAAAGCGATCAGTTTCGCCACGATTCTCCTCCTGTAGAGTCACCACAACTCGGTACACCCCGATGTTAGCAGTCACCCTCTGAGAGTGCTAACGGGGGGCTCAACCCCCCGCGACCGCCGGGACCAGGGAGATCGTCTCACCCTCGGCCACCACGGTGTCCAGCCCGTCGAGGAACCGGACGTCTTCGTCCGCGACGAAGACGTTGACGAAGCGCCGCAGCGCCCCCCCGTCGTCGAGAACCCGCTCGGCCAGCCCCGGGTGGGTCGCGTCGACGGCCCAGATCGCCTCGCGCACGGTGCGGGCCTCGACCGGGACCTCGCCCGCACCACCGACCAGCGTGCGCAGCTGGGCCGGCAGGCGCACCACGACGCTCACCGCGCCCCCACGAGGAGTCGCGACGCCAGCGCGTCCTCGGCGGCGGCCAGGGTCGCCGGAATCGTGGCGGTGACCGTCGAGCGTCCCTCGAGCGCCTCGACGGTCTTGAGCCCGTGCCCCGAGATAATCGCCACGATCGAGCCCTCCGGGTCGATGGAGCCGCGACGCACCATCTGGCGCAGCGACGCGATCGTCGTCCCCCCGGCCGTCTCGGCGAAGACCCCCTCGGTGGCGGCGAGGAGCTCGATGCCCTCGAGGATCTCCTCGTCGGTCACCGACCCGCAGTCACCGCCGCCGGAACGCAGCTCGTCGAGCACGTAGGGACCGTCGGCCGGGTTCCCGATCGCGAGCGAGCGGGCGACCGTGTGGGGCTTCTGGGGTCGGATTACCTCGGCGCCTTCGGCGAAGGCCGTCGCCACCGGTGAGCAGCCCGCGGCCTGGGCGCCGAAGAGTCGGGGCGCGGCCCCCTCGACGAGGTCGAGCGCGCGCAGCTGGCCGAAACCCTTGGCCACCTTGGTGAACTGGCTCCCCGAGGCGATCGGCACCACCACCTGGTCGGGCAGTCGCCACCCCAGTTGTTCGGCGATCTCGAACGCGAGGGTCTTCGACCCCTCGGCGTAGTAGGGACGCAGGTTGACGTTGGCGAACGCCCAGTCGGGGTGTTCGCTCACCAGCTCCACGCAGAGCCGGTTCACGTCGTCGTAGTTGCCCTCGACCCCGAGCACGATCCCGCCAAAGACGGCGGCCATCACGATCTTCGAGGTCTCGAGGTCTGACGGGATGATTGTGACGCTGGGCCAGCCCATCGCGGCGGCGTGGGCCGCCACCGAGGTCGCAAGGTTGCCGGTGGAGGCGCAGGCGGCCGTCGAAAAGCCCAGGCGGCGGGCCGTAGAGAGCGCCACCGACACCACCCGGTCCTTGAACGACCCCGTCGGGTTACGCGTGTCGTCCTTGAGCCACAACTCGCGCACCCCGAGCCGCTCGGCGAGCCGGTCGGCTCGGCGCAGCGGTGTCCACCCGGCCCCGAGGTCCACCGGCGCGTCGCCGACCTCGGGCAGCAGGTCACGGTAGCGCCACATCGAGCGCGGACCAGCCTCGATCGAGTCACGCGTCACGCGCCCGCGCGCCGCGTCCAAGTCGTAGCGGACCTCCAGCGGGCCGAAGCACCGCTCGCACACGTAGCGCGCCTCCGCGGGGTAGGTGGCGGCGCACTCTCGACAGATGAGCCCGTCCGAATATCCCATGTCTCCCTTTCATCGTTCGGCCTTTGGCACCTGGTGTGGAGGGTGAACCCGGGATCCACACTGGTTGTCGCGACGTCAAAGGGGCCGTCCCTCAGTCGCTCTTGATGACGGTCCAATTATGACCGGTGGGATCGGGATTGTCAAGGGCGCCTCCCCCTCCCCTAGCCTCGTCCCATGGTCGACGCCCCCTGGACGCTGCCCGCCTCGGCCTACTCCTACTCGCGGGTGCGCGACCTGCGCGGCGAGGAGTCCATCGCCGTGGTGATCCCCGTACGGGACGAGGCCGCCACCATCGGGGACGTCATCGACGCCGTGCGCGACCACGAGGAGCTCATCGACGAGCTCGTCGTCGTCGACGACCACTCGACCGACGGGTCGGCCCGCGTCGCCGAGCGCCACGGGGCCAAAGTCGTCCAGGCCGACGGCCCGGGCGGGAAGGGCCGGGCCCTCGCCGCCGGGGTCCAGGCGACCACCTCGTCGCTGCTGGTCTTCCTCGACGGCGACGTCGTCAACACCACGCCCGACTACGTCGCCCGTCTGGTCCAACCCCTCGTGGAGTCGCCCCGGACCCAGCTCGTCAAACCCATCTACGAGCGGCCGTACTTCGATATGCCTACGGGGGGCGGGCGAGTGAACGAGCTCGCCGCCCGGCCCATCCTCGCCCTCCTCTTTCCCGGGCTCGAAGAGGTCCGTCAGCCGCTCGCCGGCGAGACCGCCCTGCGACGCGCCACCCTCGACGGGATCGACCTCGCTCCTGGCTACGACATCGAGATCGCGCTCCTCATCGACGTGGCCCGGCGCCACGGACTCGACGCGATGGCCCAGGTCGACCTCGGCGTCCGACGCCACCGCAACCGTCCCCTCGACGAGCTCCGGCCCATGGCCACCGAGGTCCTGCGCGCGGCGCTCGTGCGGTTCGGTCTCGAACGTCCCGACGATGACGTCGCTGACTAACCGGCGGCGTTCGGACCGAGGACGAGGATGATGTCGTCGTGCGCCGCGTTCGCGATCGGGTTCGCGCCGCCGCGCGGCCGCACGATCGACGCGGGCATCTTGATCTCCGCGGCGATCTCGCGAGCGGCCCTGACGTAGCCGGGGTTGAAGTAGATGATGGTCTGCCCAGCACGCGTCGTTGAGTTCCCGGGGGGCAGCGTGGCCCAGTTGAGCAGCTGGAGCTTCTGGGTGTAGGAACCGGCGAGGCCGGTGACGGTGGTGCCGTTGGCCACCTGCACGGTGACCTTCGCCCGGTTGACGACGCCGGTGGTGGTCGTGGTCGGCGAGCCCGTCGCGGTAGTGGTGGTCGTCGGCGCGCCCGGAGTCGAGGAACCCGGTGAGCGCAACATCACCACCGCGCCGCCAATGAAGAGAACGACGATGACCAGAACCACCCACAGCGACGGCTGGTAGTGGGAACCCGCCGGTCGCGCCTCGTGGCTGGGGGGCATCCGGTCGCTCATCGCGTCCACTCTAGAGTCCGGGCTCGAGCTTCACTAGCCTGGGGGCTCCGCCGGTGTGGCGCAGTCTGGTTAGCGCAGGCGATTTGTAATCGTCAGGTCGTGGGTTCGAATCCCTCCACCGGCTCTCATCCCGCCGTCACCGGCCCGAGCGCCCCTCGCCCCGGCTCTAGCACCCATGGCCGAGGGGCCTAGGCGAGGAAGACCTCGACGCGC
>JAKCEK010000152.1 GCA_021838005.1 Actinomycetes bacterium | reverse complement strand
ACGCTGGGGGATCAATTCGACACTGTCGCACTCTCAACGGGCACATGGCGCTGGGGACCTTCGTAAACACCCTGCCACGGGATCGCGACGAAAGTCGCACCACAAGGTGACGGTGGTCGCGGCGCGACGGCGCGATTGCGGCTCTGCCCGCGGTGAACGGCGTGACCGCGCCATGCAGGGCGGCGGGCGCGTCGTAGAGAGCCCGACGCGACACGCGAGAGCCCCGCGGGACGTGTCTTCCCGCCGGTCGTCACGATCGCGGTGAGGTGGGGCTAGCTGCCCCGTGGACTTGGATGGTCCGGCGTGACGGCCCACACGTGGCCCGTCGGAGGGCTCGCGGCTCGCTGCTCCAGGAGGATGTCTCGACGGGACGCTAAGGCGACGCGATGCCTCACGGCGGCCCCAAGCGGCGAAACGGCTCGACGAGCTGGTCGACCACGAGGACGAGGTGCGAGGTCGCCCGATCGCTCTGCTCGGTGACCAGTGGCCGACCCGCGATTCCGGTCAGGGGGGCCACCTCACCACGCTGGGGAAACCTCGCCCGCCGCGACCCGACATCCCAGAGGGTCAGCACGATGCCCAAGTTGACGCCCGAGACGCCTTCGCTCGAGTGGTGGATGCGGTGGTACGCCGGACTCACGAGGATCCTGCCGACCGGTCCAAACGACCACGGAACGTTGGCGTGGGGCAGGGTGCCCAGGCACACGTAGACGGTGATTAACAGGGGTGCGAAAGGTCGGTCTCCCATGACGACGACGACCGGGATTGTCGCGAGAAAGAACCCCATGAAGTGAGACAAGGGGTGTGCGCGAAAGGACGTGAGGACGTTCAACTCCTCTTGCGAGTGGTGGAGCGCGTGCATCCGCCAAAGCGCGCCGAAGCGGTGATCGCACCAGTGCGCCAACCAGTTACCGGCATCCATCAGGACGAGGGTCACCATCGACAGCGTCCACGAAGGGAAGGCGTCGCTCCAGGACCGCCAGCTCCCGCCGAGCACGTCATCGAGCAGATGCGAGAATCCAACCGACATCAGCGTCATCAAGGGGATGACCGATGCCAGATGGACCACGAGAAACCACGCGTCATGGATGAGGCCACGCTCCACCGCTTCGCGCCGTTGGGCGGGCCACCGCCGTTCACAGACGAGCAGCGTGCCGACGGTCCCGACCACCAGGGGGGCGGCCAGCACGGCCCATCCGCTGGCGAGCGTCGACGCGAGTTGGCCGCCTCCTGAGAGGGCGGCAACGCCCACCGACACGACCACCATCGTGGCCAGCAAGATGAGTACCGACGGCACGCAGACCCGCGCGCGAACATCGGCCGACCCCCCGGTGTGCAACTCCTCCCCGGGCCCCGTCCTCGCCGCCAGCGTCGAGGTCATGATCGGTTAGAGACTCCCACGGTCACCCCCGCCTCGCCGCAAGCCCACGTCGACCCGGGATCTCCGGGCCCAACTGCCCCTGTGCCGCACGCCCACCACGGCGTGTCACGAGTGGATACCGGGACCGTGGCGGGAGTGTTCACCGTTCTCCTCGGCCCAGGGACGCCCGCTGAACAGCGGGGGGGCGGGTGCGGTATTCATAGGTGCGGTCAGACGATCGATGACGCGACGAGCACACAACACACGGGGGGTTGCCATGCCACATCCTGATTCTTCGCCGGTGCAACGAGGGGGGCGGAGGCTCCCCGTGGGCAGGTACGTGCTCGCCACGTTCTCGTTGGCGGCGCTCCTCCTCGTGTCGGGCGGTGCCGCCGCCTCGGCGCCGGCGCTGGGATCCGCGAGCTTCGGCGGTTACCCAAACCTTCTGATCAACCAATCATCACGTTCGCTCTACGTCCTGAGCGTCGAGAGGGGTCCGCACTTCCGATGCACGAGCCACGCGTGCCTCTCGATCTGGCCGCCGATGCTGGTCCCTAAGTCGGTGAGGTCCGTCTCGCTCGGGGCTGGCGTCAAAGGAAGGATCGGCTTCATCGCGAGGAGCAAGACTATGAAGCAGGTCACCTTCAATTCGTATCCGCTCTACACCTACGCCGGCGACACTGGGCCCAAGCAGACCCATGGCCAGGGCATCGCGGCCGACGGCGGAACGTGGCATCTCGTTCGTGCGACCGCCACGACACCGGCCCAGACGTTCGCCGCACCGGTGCACCCATCCACCACGACCACGAAGGGCAGCGGCGGATACGGCTACTAGAGCAGCAACCCAGAGTGCGGCATCGCCCGTGGTAACGAGGGCCCCGTGAAGCCGATTACCCGGGGCGCAGGGGCGGCTCGTGCCCGCGAGATCGACACGCAGACCGGTCACACCCGTCAAGCGACGACCCTTCGAGCCGTGGGCGCGGAGGTGGCGGACGACGTCGGACTGCGCGACGCGTTCTTGACCCACGGCGGGGAGATGTTCGGATTCGCGTGCCGGTTGCTCAGCGCGCCGACGACCGCCGAGGACGCGGTGCAAGAGACGTTCGCTCGGGCGTGGCGCTCGCGGGTTCGATTCGACCCGACCCTGGGCTCGCTTCGCACGTGGCTGTTCACCATCGAGCGCAGAGTCATCCTGGACATCACCGCGCGCCAGGGCAGGGCCACGACCGTCCCTTTCGACGAGGGCGCGGAGCCCTCGATGACCGACGGTCTCGACGCGGCGATCCGGGGCTGGCAGGTCGACGCGGCGCTGCAACGACTGCGGCCCGAGCACCGCGCCGTGCTCATCGAGATCTACTTCAACGGCCGCAGCGGGCGTGAGGTCGCCGAGCTATTCGGGATCCCCGAGGGCACACGACGGAGTCGCGCCTTCTACGCCCTCCGCAGCCTTCGACTGCACCTCGAGGAGGACGGATGGAACTGATCAACCAGAGTGGGTGCGAGGTGTGGCGCGGGATACTGGCCCTGCGCAGCCTGGGCGCGTCCACGCCGGACGACGAGGCCGCGCTGCAAGGGCACCTCGACGGGTGCGGCCAGTGCCGTGCGCTCGCGCTCGAACTGGAGAAGACCGTCCATCTCCTGGCGTACGCCAACCCCGAGCTCGTCGTCGCGGCCGACGCCATCCCGCCGAGTCTCACCGAGAGGGTGCTCACGGATCTGCGCCACGCCGGCGTTCGCCGGCGACGCCTCACGACGGCGGCGCTGGCCGCGGCGGGGTTCGCCGCCGCGGCGGTGATCGCGACGGTGGTGCTCACGTCGGGCACCGTCGGGTCGCCCCGTGAGCAGCGCACCGTCGTCCTCCACGGCACCGCGCCCGTGAGCGCGACGGTGATCCTGAGCGCTCGTTCGTGGGGAACGTCAATCGTCCTCCACGAGCGAGGACTGCCCGGCGGGGGCGCCTACACGGTGTCGATGGAGTCCGACAGCGGACACTGGTGGGTGGCTGGTTCTTATCGTGCGGTCTCGGGCCATTCGCTCGAGGTCACCATGGCGTGCTCCGTCGCGCTGCAACACATCACCGGCATTCGCGTCGCCAACGGGGTCGGAGCCACGGTGCTGAGTTCCTATCGCGTCTGGACGTGAGCGTGGTCCGCGCTCCGTCGATAGCGGCCCCGCGGGTCTCGCCGATCGACCGATGGGGGAACGGATCTTGACCTCTCCAGGTGGTATCACTCGCCGGTCAGGGCGCGAGCACGGCGTTCTGGCGGGTGTGGTCCTCCCGGACGGCGGCCCCGTACCGGCGCCGACTCCCGGCTGGACACCGCTGAACAGCGGGTCGTGTTTCCTAGACCCCCTCGTCGGAGCGCTGGTGATCCCCCCGGCCAGAACCCGCTCGCGGCACGGCGTGCCCGGTTTCGCCGTCTCCTCGCCACGGGCCGTGGCCCGAGCCGGGCCCGGCCAGCCGGGCGAGACGCCCCGGCCGGTCGCTAGGCCGTGAGGAGTCGTGTGAGTTTGTCGAGCTGCTCGGACCACCCCTGCTCGGCGCCCGCGAGCGCCGGCGCCGGGGGCAGGGGCTCGAAGTAGGACTGGCGCATCGTGAGCGCCGTGCCGCCCTCGACGGGCACGAGGGTGAGTTCGATCAGCGTCGCGAAGAGTTCGCCCTGGTGATCGTCGACCGCGCGGCCACTCATGACGAGGCGTCGCGGACGGTCGATCTCGTAGTACTCCCCAGCGAGGTAGTGCGAGAACCGGGCCG
>JAKCEK010000151.1 GCA_021838005.1 Actinomycetes bacterium | reverse complement strand
GCGCGCCGATGGCCGGCTCCTCGCGCCGGGTCACACCGCGCTGCGGATCCACCGGCGGCCACCGTCGACGGTGCGCACGAGGTACGTCCCCCGACCCGTCTCGACGAGCGCGAAGCCCACCCGCGCCGACACCATCTCGAGGCCGGTGAACGAGGCGTCGGCGCCGGCCCGGTAGGTGACCGCGAAGTGCGCACCCCCGTCGCGGCTCTCGAGCAGGACCGGCGACGAGCTCGGGCCGTGCGACTGAGAGCTCGAGAGCAGAATCCTCGCGGCGCCGACGAATGTCGAGGAGCCCGTGCCGATCGCGTTCGCGTACGGGGCGAGGCCCAGCCGCCGTCCCGGCCTGAAGGTGGTCCCTGCGTCCGTGGACGCGTAGAGCCACGGCTCGCCGAGCCGCGCGCCCCTCGGCGGGTGGGACGAGTAGCCGCCGAACCCCCCGATCGAACAGATCACCTCGAGATCACGTGCGCTCGTCGCCGTCGGCACGGCGTAGGAGTCGCCCACCGCGGCGCACGGCGCGCCCCAGTGCACCCACCGGCCGTCCGCGAGAAGCCGGGAGGAGCCGGTGACCCCGCGATCGTTGCCCACGAGAGCCCAGCCGACCCGCCCGCGCAGCACGATCGCCCCGGTCATCTGAGCGCCGCCGGCGGGCGGGAGCCAGGTGACCCCGGGCACCCGGCGCCAGGCGTCGCGGCCGACCGTCGTCGTCCAGAGCCCGTAGCGCTGGTCGAGCCGCCCACCGATCAGGTAGGCCCGCCCTCCGGCCGCGGCGAGGGCGAGCACCGCGCTCTGCACACCGACTGCCGCGAGGTCGACCCTGCGCCAGGTGCGTCCGGCGTCGTGGGTCGACCAGAGGCCCGAGACGCCGCCGGCGCGATTCGATGCGGGGGCCCAACCGTAGATCCAGCCGTCTCGCGCGCTCGCGAAGGCGACACCGAGGACGCCGTCTTGCGAGAAGGGGGGCGGTCCGGGCAGCCGGCCGACTCCTCCACCGAGGCGCACGGTGGTCCAGGTGCGCCCGGCGTCGGAGGTGCGCGAGAGCGTCGGGCACCACGACGCCGCTCCGCAGCCGACCTCGCCGAGAGCGAACCCCCGACTCGCCGAGACGAAGCTGAGCGCCAGGGGGTTGACCGCCGTCGCGGCGCCCGTGACAGCCCCGCCGGTCCACGACGCCGCGGCGGTCGCGGCGAACGCCGTGGCGGCTACGAGTCGACGAAGGGCCCTCACGCACCCGTCTTGTCACCGGCTCACGCACCCTTACCCACGACGTCGCCCCAACTGGGATCGAGGGAGGTCACGCGAGGCGTCGGGGCCGACGCCCTCATCGTGCGCGCCCGGGCCGACGGGGTCGGGCAGGCCTTCGACCTCGGCGACGGGGACTTCCTGCGCACGGCCGGGCGCTCGCCCGCGAACCGGTCCCGGGGGAGCCGGGTCGAGGGCGTCGGTCGTGACCAGCGCGTCGACCTCGCCGTCCACGGGGATGACTGCGTCGTTGACCCCCGACCACCTCGACCGCCTACCTCGCGCGACGGGTGTGGCTCCGACGGCACCCGACGCGCGGGCGATCTCCGCCGGCGAGATGCAGCGCCGTCTCCGCCCGCCTCGAGGACGATCGACGCGATCGGCTCGAGGTCCACCCACCCGGTGGTCCCCCGCTCACGTGAGACGTCCCGGGAGATCTGGTCGATCCCCCCGCGGTGGAGACGATGGGGATCGAACCCACGACCTCAGGCTTGCAAAGCCCGCGCTCTACCAACTGAGCTACGTCCCCGGGTCCCCCACTGTACCCACGACGCCCAGACGACGGCGGTGACGTGCGCGGCGGTCGGCCCTCTCGAGTTCTCGTTCCACGTCGGCCCAGTGCAGGGGCGACTCCTCGGCCGGCTGTCCCGACTCGTGGGCTCGCGCCACGATCACGAAGGCCATCGCCCAGAGTGGGACGTACGCGCCGAACTTGGCCACGAAGCCCGCAACCTGCTGGTCCGCGACGGCGCTCAGGTGCACGAGCGCGCGCTGGTCGTGCAGTGAGGGATAGAGGGGGTGGCGCGAGAAGATCCACACGAACGAGAGCGCCGTGATGAGGACCGACCCGCCGAAGAGGTAACCGGCCCGGCCCATGGGCGAGAGTCTCGTCGTCCCGGGAGCCACGTCGAGCACGGGAAGCCAGAAGACGATCCCCACGAGAAGGTCGGCGAGCACCGTGAGGGCCCTCACCCACGCGTGCTCGGCGCCCGCGTCCACGACCGGCGAGGTGAGCGACGCGGTGCCCACGATCGTCACGATCGCGAGAGCCACTCCGGGCTTCGCCGCGACGCGCACCGCGGTATCGACCGCCGCGGGCCGCGTGAGCCGGGAGGCGAGGTCGGAGGGCACCGAGCGCGCGAGCAGGGGTGCGACGAGCAGGATGACCACGAGTCGCTGGGCCGTCGCGACGCTCAGCGACACTCTCGCGGCAAGGTCCCCCACGGGCCACAGCACCACCGCCGCCAACACGGCGAGGCCGGCGCCCGCGCGCCCGCGATGGCGGGAGTCGCGCACCGTCACGAGGTGCGCGACCCAGGCCGCCACAATCGCGAGGGCCGTGACGACGTGCCAGTGGAAGGGCAAGAGCGTCCCCACGGCGTCAGGGTAGTGGCCGGTCGGCCCGGTTCCGCTAGGCCGCCGAGGGACGGCGCGTGGAGCGCCACCGCGGACCGAACCGTGTGGCGATCACGAGGGCCAACAGCAGGTCGCTCACCGCGATGACCCCGGGGAAGAGGACGCCGGCCGTCGTGAACGCCTTGAGGGTGAGCACCGTGATCACGCAGTTGACGCACCCCAGGAAGAACACCCACGGAGTCTCGGACTCGGGTGCGAGCCACGACTTGCGGAACGTGGGCAGGGCGGCCACCTGGTCGGCGGCGATGAAAGCGACGAGCGCGAAGGTCGCCTCGTGCACGAGGGCCCAGAAGATAACACCCGCCACCGAGATGACCCCGCAGACGAGGTCGAACGCCCCGAGGCGCCACACGGCGTTACGGTCCCGGAAGGAGGCCGCCACCACAAGGACCGGCACCGCTCCGAGCGCGAGGGTCATCCACCTCGCCAGGCCGACGTTCTGCTGGCTCTCGACGCCAAAGGCGAGCAGGCCCTCGAGCCCCCACAGCCCCCACGTGACCCGGTTCGGTGCGGTCAGCCCGCGGAGTGTGTCACGGATGTAGCCGGTCGCACCCAGCGCCGAGAGAGCGACGGCGAGGTAGACGAACCGGGGGTCGAGCACCGTCTCAGTCTGCCCGCCCAGGGCCGGGGATCGGACCGTGCACCGGGTAGCGTTCGCCCGTGGACGTCGCCGAATTCTTGGGCCTCGCGCGCCTCGACGAGTCGACCTGGTCCTTCGAGGTGGTGGACCGACTCATCACGCCCGGGCGCTTTCTCTACGGGGGCTGCGGGCTGGCGGCCGGGCTGGTCGCCCTCGAGCAGGCGGCCGCGCGTCCCACGATCTACGGCGTCGCCCAGTACGTGGCGTTCGCCCAGCCCGGCGAGACGGCGACAGTGTCGGTCGACCTCGCCGCCGTGGGCCGGCGCATCACTCAGGGCCGGGCGACCATCCGGGTCGCCGAGCGCGAGGTCCTCACCGTCGTCGCGGCCCTCGGCGCAGGCACCCTCGACGCCGGGTCGTGGGTGGCCATGCCGTCGGTCCCCCCGCCCGAAGCGTGCCCGCCACGGCGTTTCCATAGCCCGATGTCGGGCTCGGTCTTCGAGCACCTCGACGTGCGCGTCGCCCTGGGGAGGACCTTCGACGAGCTCGACGGCTCGCCCGGATCGGCCGACTCGGCCCTGTGGGTGCGCGTCCCCCATCACCTCGACCCCTCGGCCGGGACGCTCGCCATCGTCGGTGACCTGGTTTCGGGCGGGGCCTCCCAGCCGATCGGTCGGCCCGTCATGGGCCGCAGCCTCGACAACACGGTGCGCGTGGCGACTCGCGCCACGTCGGAGTGGATACTCTGCGACATCCGCATGCACGCCCTCGTGGAGGGTATGGGCCAGGGCATGGCTTTCCTCTGGACCCGCGACGGTGTCCTCCTGGGAACGGCCAGTCAGTCCATGGCCGCGCGGGCCATCGACCCCGTGCCGCCCCGCGAGGGGCTGGTGTAG